>CAIKMY010000410.1 GCA_903828635.1 uncultured Acidobacteriota bacterium | reverse complement strand
TTCGACATCGGTGTCTTCGGCTCGATCTTTGGCCACAACGTGACGCAGAATCTGCCGGTGCTCGGCATCCAGTCGCTGCAGCCAGCACGCAACTTCGATGCGGTCTTCAATCTGTCGCAGGGACCGGCGGCGCTCGATCCGAAGACAATTCTGGATCGGCAGCCAAAGGGGGTCAACGGACGCCCGATCCTGCCGACCGGGGTGACAGCCTTCATCCTGCCGGATCGACTGCGGATGCCGACGGTCGATTCGTGGAACGTCACGCTGCAGCGGCAGACGATCGGGAACATCGCTCTCGAGGCGGCCTACGTCGGCACCAAGGGAACACACGTCTTCGCCGGCTTTGGCGGTGACTACGATTTCAACCAGGCGACGCTGGTCGGCTATCCGACACTGACGACCAACCAGCGCAAGCCCTTCTTCAACAAGTTCGGATGGGCGCAAAACTTCCGCTACTATGGCTCCGACGCGAGCAACAACTTCCATTCGATGCAGCTCAAGGCGGAGAAGCGCTTCGGCAACGGCTACTCGCTGCTGACGCACTACACCTGGTCGCGGGCGTTCAACTACACGAACACCTACTACAATATTGACGCGCGTGAGGCCTACGGGCCAAACGATAATCATCGCAGCCACGTCTACACGCTGGCTGGTGTCTATGAATTGCCGTTTGGCAAGGGGCGCAAATTCCTCGCCAACGCCGGCAAGGCAGCGGAGGCCGTGCTGGGGGGCTGGCAGTTGACGACGGTCTACTCGTGGCAGAGTGGCCTGCCGTTCACGCCGAGCTATCGTGACTGCAACGCTGATCGTGACACCGGCTGGTGTCGGCCGGATCTGGTCGGCGAATGGAAGCCGAGCAATCCGACAGTCGATCAGTGGTTCATCACCACGCCGCTGACCAATGGCCAGGCGACACCGATGACGTCAAACGGTCAGGTTCTCGGTCCGTGGGGGCGACCGCAACGCGGCAAATTCGGGAGTGTCGGTCGTAACCGGCTGCTGGGGCCGAGCTTCCAGCAGTTCGACATGTCGCTCTCGAAGACCTTCAGCATTACCGAGCGCATGAAGGCTCAGTTCCGCGCTGAGGCGTTCAACGTGCCGAACAAGGTCAACCTTGCCAATCCGAATGCCTGTGTCGATTGTCCGGGCACCGCCGGCCGCATCACCAACATCTTCCAGTTGGCGACGATGCGTCAGTGGCAGTTCGGGCTGCGAATCTCGTATTGATCTCAAGTCAGGCTGAATCGGAGCACGTAACTGAGCCTCGACAAGCCTGAAGCCAACCGGGACCGCGGGTGAGGGAGATTCCCTTCCCCGCGGTTCTCGTTTATCCTGTAACACCCTGCTTTAATGTCGGGATCAGGACAGTGGAATACCTGGGACCCGCCTCAGGTGAAGTCGGAAAGTCGCGAAGAGGAAGATGGCAGACAGAGTGGTAAAACTTGTCAGTGGAGGGGCCGGCCTGGTGATGATTGGCCTGCTGGGGCTGGGTGCCGGTATCGCGGCAATTGCGGGATTGGGGTGGCAGGCACCGGAAGTACCGCGGGTGACGATAAGTAATGTTGCCGCCGCTGCCGGACTGAAGCATCGAACGATCTATGGAGGCGAGCAGAAGAACAAGTATCTGCTGGAGACGACCGGTTGCGGAGTCGCGTGGATCGACTTTGACAATGACGGCTGGCAGGACATCTTCTTTGTCAACGGGACGCGGCTGGAAGGATGGCCGAAGGGAGTGGGGCGCGAGGAGCCACCGATCTCACGGCTCTACCGAAATAATGGAAACGGGACATTCACGGATGTGACACGGGCAGCCGGCGTTGGCCGAACCGGCTGGGGCCAGGGAGTCTGTGCCGGAGACTTCGATAATGATGGCGACGAAGATCTCTTCGTCACCTATTACGGAAAGAATCTCCTCTGGCGTAACAATGGCAACGGGACCTTTACTGAGGTGGGGGAGAAGGCAGGTGTTGCCGGTCTGCGGACACGATGGGGATCGGGCTGCGCCTTTATCGATTACGATCGTGACGGGCGTCTCGACCTCGTGGTAGCCAATTACATCGATCTTGATCTGAAGACAGCACCGACACCGGAGAGCGGGCCCTGTCTCTACAAGGGATTGATGGTCGCCTGCGGTCCCCCGGGTCTGCAAGGTGCGAAGAACATTCTCTATCACAATGAGGGAGGCGGTCTCTTCACTGACGTCTCGGCGAAGGCCGGGATTCCGGCCACCAGCGGCACCTACGGGCTTGGGGTGCTGACCTCCGATTTCGACAACGATGGCTGGACAGACATCTATGTCGCCAACGATTCGGCTCCGGCGACGCTTTACCACAACAAGCGTGATGGGACGTTCACCGATATCGCGGCCGAGGCCGGTGCAGCCTATAGTGGTGACGGCAAACCGCAGGCAGGGATGGGTGTCGCGGCCGCCGATTACGATGGTGACGGCTGGCTCGACATTTTCAAGACAAACTTCTCCGGCGATACCTCGACCCTCTACCACAATCTGGGAACGAAGCTCGGAGGTCTCGTCTTTGACGATGTCACCTTCCCGAGCGGCATCGGCCTCAACACTCGCTGGCTGGGCTGGGGTTGTGGCTTTCCCGATATCGATAATGATGGCTGGCCCGACATCCTGCTGGTCAATGGCCACGTCTACCCTGAGGTGATCAGGCTCAACAATGAGGCGGGCTACCCGCAGCGCAAGGTTCTCTACCAGAACCTGCGCAACGGCAGCTTCCGTGACATTACTGAAAAGGTTGGTGGCGCGCTGATCGAGCCAACAGCCAGTCGTGGCGCAGCCTTTGGCGACTATGACAATGATGGTGATCTCGATGTTGTCATCAACCCTGTCAATGGGACACCGGCACTGCTGCGCACCGACAGTGAGACCGGCAACAACTGGCTGACAGTCAGGCTTCAGGGGACGAAGTCGAACCGCTCCGGCTTTGGCGCGCGGCTCAGACTGACAGCCGAGGGTCGGACACAGATCAATGATGCACGCAGTGGCGGCAGCTATTATTCGCAGAATGACGGGCGCGTCCATTTCGGCCTCGGCATGGCTACGCGAGTAACGAGGCTGGAGATTGCCTGGCCGTCAGGTACGGTTGATACCTACAACGATCTCCCGGTCAATCGTCTGATTGTCTGCAAGGAGGGGGACGGTGGGAAATAGGATCTGAGGCATGGTACTGGCATCCATCATTATTGCAATAACGGCGATCACACTAACTCAGGTTCCGAGTCCGCCTCAGGCTGCCACATCAACCAAGGCTCGTGAAGTTCAGGAACTGCGGGAGGGGCTTGCCCTGCAGCAGCAGCAGCGTGACGCCGAGGCGATCGCCATCTTCCGGGAAGTGCTGCGACAGCGGCCTGACTTTGCCGAGGCTCACAGTGCACTTGGCTATTCACTGGGGCGGCAGAACGACTTTGCCGGCGCGGTCAGTGAGTTTGAGACGGCGATTGGCCTGCAGCCGACGCTGCAGGAGGCCCACTTCCGACTTGGGGTGATGTACTGGCTGAGTGGCGAGTTCGTGCGGGCAATCACGCCGCTGCGCGCGGCAGTGAAGCTGAGGCCGGGCCATCTTGAGTCACACTTTTATCTTGGCCGTTGCCTTCAGCAGACCGGCAATCTGCGCGAGGCAATCACCGAGTTGAGGCGTGCCGCGACGCTCGGTCCGAAGCTGGCAGAGGTACAGAGCGCACTTGGTGGCGCACTGGCCGCGGCAGAGGATTTCGAGGGAGCCGAGGCCTCACTGCGACGCGCGATCAGCCTGCGGCCGGATCTGATCGAGGCACGCAACCAACTGGGGCTGGCGCTCATTGAGCAAAGGCGGGCGGATGCCGCTGTCACCGAGCTTGAAGCTGCGCGCCGGCTTGCCCCGACCGATCGTGCGACGCTCCACAATCTCGGGCTCGCGCTTATGCAGAAGGCAGACTATAACGCGGCCATCGCCAGCTACGAGAGCCTGCTGAGGCTCGCCCCCGATGACGCCGAGGCGTGGTACAACCTCGGCCTGGCCTTCAAGTACAAGGATGACTTTGCCGCGGCGATCAGGGCCTTCGAGAAGTGTATCGCCCTGCAACCGCGCTTGCAGGAGGCCCACTATTCACTCGGCATCAC
This sequence comes from uncultured Acidobacteriota bacterium, assembly GCA_903828635.1. GTDB lineage: Bacteria > Acidobacteriota > Blastocatellia > RBC074 > RBC074 > CAIOZW01. The sequence goes on along the minus strand of CAIKMY010000410.1, from coordinate 6,474 downwards.
CCTCCTGCAGCAGGGCGTCATCGACAAGGCGATCGATGCCTTTCGTGGGGCGATCATCGCCAAACCCGACTTCGCCGAGGCATTCTATCTGCTTGGTACGGCGCTACAGCAAAAGGGAGAGACCGGTGAAGCCGTCGCCTCATTCCGCAAGGCGATTGCCATCGCGCCACTCAGCCCGCAGTATCACAACACACTTGGCAACGCGCTGCGCCAGCAGGGAGATCTGGCCGCCGCCCGCGCCGAGTTTGCCGAGGCGGCACGGCTCAACAAGCTCAAGACCGATGCCCAGGCCGCGCTCTTTGCCACCAACCTCGGGATTCAGCGGCTGAACGAGGGACGCATCAGTGAGGCGATTGAGCGTCTGACCGAAGCGCTCAGACTCGACCCCGACAATGCTACGGCACGACGCTACCTCGAGCTGGCAACCAGAAGGACTAACAGATCAGGGAAATCAGGCAAAACCGGCAGATGACGGGAGATTCTCAATCGGCAGGTCGGGCAAGGATGAAGCCGAGCATTGGAGTGGTGGCAAAGAAATGGTCAAGATCGGCCTCGATCACACTTTGATGGCTGCGTGAGGCGTGGCGAATCACGAGGTTCTCCCCCTGCCAAAAGAGAAGTCCGCAATGAGAGGTATCAATCCCCGCACGTGAAGTAATGAAGTAGATCAGGTCGCCATCCCTGATCATCCCTTTGACCAGTGACAGCCTTGATTTGGGGAAGTAACGAATGCTGGCAACGTGCGGCGGGATCTCCTCGACGACGGTCAGGTCTTTCGTGCGCTGCACGGTCAGTGCTCCCCGGGTCAGATCGTACAACTCACCGCGTGCGACATTGGCATTGTGCCAGTCGGTGAGATAATGGAGCCTTGTGTGATAGCCCACCTCACCATTGAGATAACGCAGATGACGTAACGCTGAGAGGTACTGATCTTCATTGCGAGAGCGGCTGAGAGAGAGGACCGTCTCGACGAAGGTGACGCAGTCAAAGCCGTCAAGCCGTCCAACCAGCCGCTCGGCCTGCACCGGCGAACCACTCAGCGGCCTGACGATGTAGGGCGAGCCGAGCAGCAAATCGGTGATTCTTCTGATCTTCTCCCGGCGAGCAGCATTCGCAGGCTTTGCAGCCAGCAGGCCTCGCAATCGCTGACGATCATCGATGGACAGCCCCCCACCATCAGCATCCTGGACGCGAACGCCGGCCGACAGAAGGATCAACAACATCAGCAGATGTGATACAAAAGCGGGCATGACCTGATTATTGTACCTCCCGACTGTCCATACTGTCCATACTGTCCATATTGTCCATACTGTCTATACTGTCCATAGTCCATACTGTCCATAGTCCATACTGTCCATAGTCCATCCCCCCCCGTTGCCCTGTTTGAAACCAGATGACCGTGATACAATGCCTGTTTCGATGTGAGCCGGTTAAGCCGGATAATTCATTAGCCCGTGGTACTAATCAGTGATTCAGACGATACGAGGAACGAGGGACATTCTGCCGGAGGAGATTGCGCTCTGGCACCGGATCGAGGCAGTGGCGAGCGAGGGTTTTCGCCGTTACGGGTTCCGGGAGATCCGCACACCGATCATCGAGAAAACGGAACTCTTCTCGCGCGGGGTTGGCGAGTCATCCGACATCGTCAACAAGGAGATGTATACCTTTACAGATCGTGCGCGCGAGGACCGTGCCGGCGAATCGATCACTTTGCGGCCGGAGTGTACCGCTTCGGTTGTCAGGTCATACATTCAGCATCGGATGTATGCCGACCATTCGCCGGGTGAGTTGACAAAGCTTTACTACATCGGCCCGATGTTCCGTCGCGAGAGGCCTCAGGCGGGGCGATATCGCCAGTTTTTCCAGGTTGGTGCTGAGGTACTCGGCGACAGTGACGACCCGGCAATCGAGGCGGAGGTGATCGAGATGCTCGACTGGTTTCTGGGAGAGCTGAAGATCACCGACACGACGCTGCTGATCAACTCCGTGGGAGATGCCACGACGCGGGGGGATTACCTTGTCGGGCTGCGGGAGGCGATCGAGCCGGATCTGGAGAGTTATTGTGAGGACTGTCATCATCGTTATGCGACCAACGCGCTGCGGGTCTTCGACTGCAAGAACGAGGCGTGTCGGGCGCTGATCTCGCGGCTGCCAACGATCACGGAATCACTTGATGAGGCCTCACGCGAACACTTTGCGCAGTTTCGTGCCCACCTCGATGCGCGCGGAATCGGCTACACTGTTCGCCCGGAGATGGTACGCGGGCTTGACTACTACACACGGACGGCATTTGAGATTGTCGCCAACAGCGGTCTCGGCGCCCAGAACACGATTGTCGGCGGTGGGCGTTATGATGGGCTTTCGGAGACACTTGGCGGGCCACCAACAAAGGGATTCGGCTTTGCCTTTGGGCTCGACCGTCTGGTGATGGCCCTGCCGGAGAGCGAGGCGGCGTCACGGCGAGCAGCGGCGGCACCGGAGATCTTCATCGTCAGCCTTGGCGATGAGGCGCGAGCGCATGCCGCGCTGGTCGCGCGCGAGCTGCGCCGGGCGGGCATCGCGGTACTGCTCGATTTCAGCGAGCGCAAGATGAAGAAGGCGCTGGCGCTCGCCGACAAACTGCATGCGAGGCACGCGCTGATCATCGGGGAGAATGAGACAGCCTCCCGCAGGTACGGATTGAAAAACCTCGCAGAGGGGACACAGGAGTCCCTCGCGATCGACGAAATCATTGCCAAATTTGCCTAAACTTCGGAGACTGAGGCGGGAAATCTTGACCCGCGATGGATTGGAATCATGCTCGATCATTTAGGAAACACCAAGCGCACGCACAACTGCGGCGAGCTTCGCCAGGAACATATCGGACAAAAAGTGACGCTGATGGGCTGGGTCAACAGCTATCGTGATCACGGCTCGCTGCTCTTCCTTCATCTGCGCGACCGCGAGGGGATCACGCAGGTCGTCTTTGACGGCCAGCGTAACGAAGGGTTGCTGCAACGGGCACAGGATGTGCGGAGCGAGTACGTGCTCTCGATCACTGGTACCTGCATTGCGCGCGAAGAGAAGAACTACAATCCGCTGATGACCACAGGTGAGATCGAGGTGATGGCGGATGAGATCATGATCCTCAACGATTCGCAGACGCCGCCATTTGAGATCGACAACTGCCGTGCGGGAGAGGATCTGCGGCTGAAGTATCGCTATCTCGATCTGCGACGTCCGGAGATTCAGGCCAACTTCAGGTTGCGTCATCGGCTGGCGCTGGCGGCACGGCGGGTGCTTGACGAGCAGGGCTTCTTTGAGATTGAGACTCCGATTCTGACGAAATCGACTCCGGAGGGGGCACGCGATTACCTTGTACCGGCGCGAACCGCTCCGGGCAAGTTCTTCGCGCTGCCGCAATCGCCGCAGCTCTTCAAGCAGCTGCTGATGATCTCGGGCTATGACAAATATTTCCAGATAGCCCGCTGTTTCCGCGATGAGGATCTGCGCGCCGACCGCCAGCCGGAGTTCACGCAGATCGACATTGAGCGGAGCTTCGTCCAGCCGGAGGATATCTTCGAGACGGTCGAGCCGCTGGTGTGTGAATTCTTCCGCATTGCCGGACTGAGCGAGCCGCCGCGGCCATTCCCGAGGATGTCGTATAACGAGGCCATGAATCGTTATGGCATCGACAAACCCGACCTGCGCTTCGGGATCGAGTTCGTCGACCTCAGTGACCTCTTTGCGGAGAGCGCATTCCCGGTCTTTGCTGATGCAGTCAGGAAGGGTGGCGCGATCAAGGCGATCGTTGTTCCGGGTGGCGCGAAATGGTCGCGCAAGCAGTATGACGAAATCATCGAGCATGCGAAGATCTATGGTGCCGGCGGCCTTGCCTACATTCAGGTGTTCGAGAGTGAGAACAAGTCGGCACTGACCAAATTCATTGGCAATGACGGCATCGAGCGGGTGATTGCCGTGACTGGCGCAGGAGTCGGCGACGCGATATTGATGATCGGGGGGCGCTGGGATGTCGCCTGCACGGCAATGGGTCAGGTGAGGCTTGAGGTTGGGCGGCGCGAAAAGCTGATCGATGAGCAGGCCAACCGGCTCCTCTGGGTGGTCGACTTCCCGATGTTTGAGTATCACGAAGAGGATCGCCGCTGGTACGCGATGCACCATCCCTTCACCTCGCCGATCGACGAGGATCTGGGGAAGCTGGATGGCGAAGATCTCGGCGCGGTGCGCGCCAAGGCCTATGATCTCGTCTTCAACGGGAACGAGCTGGGTGGGGGTTCGATCCGAATCCACCGTGCCGACATTCAGTCGAAGATCTTCCGGGCACTCGGCCTGAGCAGCGAGGAGGCGCGCGAAAAGTTCGGCTTCTTCCTTGACGCGTTGAGCTACGGGACACCACCGCACGGCGGGATCGCCCTTGGGCTTGACCGGATCGTCATGATCTTCGCACGGGCCAAATCGCTGCGTGATGTCATTGCCTTCCCGAAGGTGGCAAGCGGATCAGACCTGATGACCGACAGCCCGAGTGCCGTCTCGCCGGCGCAGCTGGCCGAGCTGAGGATCAAGTCGCTGACCTGAACTGCCCAATGAACAAGATCCGCGTCCTTCCCGACAGCCTTGCCAACAAGATCGCCGCCGGCGAGGTGGTCGAACGCCCGGCCTCAATCGTCAAGGAGATGATCGAGAACTCGATCGACGCCGGAGCGACGAGGATCGAGATCGACATCGAGGCCGGCGGCCGGCAACTGATCCGCATCAGTGACAACGGCGAGGGCATGTCGCGCGACGACGCGCTCCTTGCCTTTGAGCGCCACGCCACCAGTAAAATTCGGACCGTCGAGGATCTGGAGGCGATTACCACGCTCGGTTTTCGCGGTGAGGCGCTGGCCTCAATCGCCTCGGTTGCCAAGGTTCGCCTGCGCACCAAGACCGCGCTCGACCCTGCCGGCGTCGAGATCGAGATCTCTGGTGGTCGCGTGCTCTCCGTTCGAGACATCGCCTTTGCCACCGGTGCCGATTTCGAGATTCGTGACCTCTTCTTCAATGTTCCGGCGCGCCGCAAATTCCTCAAGACGGACGCGACCGAGAGCTTTCACATCGCCAACCTCGTCACGCACTACGCGCTCTCCAATCCGCGACTCTCGTTCACGCTGCGCAACAACAACCGCGAGAGCATCCGTGTCACACCGGCTGCCGACCTGCGCGAACGCGCCTATCAACTCTTTGGCGAGGAGTTCATCGGTGATCTGATCGAGGTCAGCCGCGAGCTTGGCCGGATGGCGGTGCGCGGCTTCGTCTCGTCGCCATCGACGCCGCGCAGTAATCGTGACAGCCAGTACTTTTTCATCAATGGCCGGTATGTGCGCGACAAGGTGATCGGCCGGGCCGTGAGTGAGGCCTACCGCGCATCGATGCCCGCCGGGGCCTACCCCTCGGCCATGCTCTTCGTCGAGCTGCCTCCGCAGGATGTCGACGTCAATGTCCATCCCGCCAAAACCGAGGTTCGCTTCGTTCGTGCAACCATCGTTCACGACCTCGTCCGTGATGGCATACGCGAGGCTGTCGGGCTGGCACGCGCCGCAGCCACCCCCTTCATCGAGCGAAGAGGGGAGCCCGATCCGCCAGCACCACGGCCCTTTGTCGTCGAAAAGGAATGGAATTCAGGCCAGCCGGCAGTTGAGGCAGGAACCGATCCCCGGCCGGCCAGTTCCGGGCCGGCTGAAGTTGACACCGCAATGTCAACACCAGCGCCAAGGCCACAACCGAAACCGCAGCCAGCACCGCAGCCAGACCCCGAACAGTTGAAGATTGTGCTCGGCTTGCAGGCGCACCATCAGGATCCGGAACCAGTCGCCTTGCCGGAGATGCTGGCGACTGAAACGACAGCGCCGCTTCCCGAGCCCTACCGCGCGGTGCACGTCGGCTCGCGCCTCGGCTGCCTTGGATCGCGCGCCACGGAAACCGGCGGGTCACCAATCAGGCCGGCACAAAACCTGACCCTCGTCGCCGATGAGATCAATCCGCTCGGCCAGCTCCATAACAGCTTCATCGTCGCCACCGACAGAGCCGGACTCCTGCTTATCGATCAGCACGTCGCCCACGAACGCATCCTCTTCGAGCAGCACTGGCAGGCACTCCGCCGCCGTGCAATCGAGGTTCAGCGGCTGCTCATCCCCGAGACTATCGACCTCAGCCCTGCTCAGGCTGCCATTTTTGACCAGATTACTGCCGAACTGGAGGAGAATGGCTTCGAGGCCGATCGACTCTCCGGCCGCACCGTTGCCATCAAGGCCCTGCCGGCCATGCTCTCTCCCGCTGCCGCACAATCGCTCCTCATTGAAATCCTGAATGCCGTCGATACTGATCGCCATTCGCGCAGCCACTCGTCCGGGATCTCGATGGACGAACTTCGCGCGGAGATCGCCGCCGGCCTTGCCTGCCGCGCCGCCGTCAAAATCAATATGCCACTGGCGGCTG
>CAIKMY010000409.1 GCA_903828635.1 uncultured Acidobacteriota bacterium | reverse complement strand
GAGCAGCAGGCGCTGCTGGGAGAACCGCTTGCCGAGACGGAGTACCAGCTCACCCGGCTGGAGTTGCTGGGCAAAGCCACTGATACTTACTGGGACTGGGTGGCAGCAGGGCGCAAGCTCGATGTTGCCAGAAATCTGCTGGCGCTGGCGGAGTTCCGCGCCGGTGCGGTGAAGGACCGGGTGAAGGCTGGTGATCTGCCGCAAATCGACGCAGTCGAGGCCGACCTCGAAGTGCAACGGCGTCAGGGCGGACTGATCAAAGCCGATCGCGACCTGCAGAAAGCGGCCTTCAAACTCTCACTCTTCCTCTGGTCACCTAACGGGCTGCCAGCGCCAATCCCGGTTGAGGCCAATGTGCCGACCAGCACTCCCCCACCAAATGTCTACAGTGCCGAGCAGGCCGATTCAGGCCAGCGAATGGCCATCGACCGCCGCCCGGAACTGAAGGCGATCGCCATCAACAGCGACATCACCGGGATCGACCTCGACCTTGCACGCAACCAGCGACTGCCGGCACTCGACCTGGTCTTCAGCCCCGGCCGTGACACTGGTATCGGATCGATCGGCTCAACCGTCAAGGCCGGAGCCAGTTTCAGCCTGCCTTTGCGCCAGCGCACCGCAGACGGGCGCATCGCTCAGGCCAACCTCAAATTGCAGAAACTGGCGCTGGACCTTGCCAATGAGCGACAGCGCATCACCACTGAGGTTCTCGATGCCATCTCGGCGATCAATACCACCTCGGAAAGGTACCGTGCCGCCAGCGCCGAGGTCGATCTCGCCGTTCAGCTTGAAGAGGGTGAGCGAAGCCGCTTTGCCCTTGGAGACTCGACACTCTTCCTCGTCAATCAGCGCGAGCGTGCCACGGCCGAGGCAAGGGTCAGGCTGATCGACATTCTTGCCGAATATCAGCAGGCAATCGCTGCTTTCCGGGTGGCAACGGTTCAATTCTGATCGGCTGACACCATCGTCCGATCCGCGCCCTGCCTCCACTTTCTCGCCGATCCGGCGATGACGATCACCAGCCCGATCATCAGGAAAATGGTGATGCCGATGTTGAGGTAGAGCCTCTTCGGCAGATAATTGTCGCGAATGTTCTGATAGCCGGCCGTCAGTTCGATCACCGTCAGGAAGACCAGCGGTACGAGGACACACCACGCATAGCGGCCACGCCCGCGGTTGAAGAGGAAGGTGGCGCCAACGCAGAGTGCAACGCAGGCGAGCATCTGGTTGGCCATGCCAAAGAGCGGCCAGATAGTAGCGATCGAGCCGGTCCAGATCAGATAGGCCCACGGAATTACCGCCAGCAGACTGGCGATGATCACTCCCGGCATCCAGTCGGTACTGGCGAATTTCCGGTGCACCAGGCCGAGTGTCTCCTGCATCATGAAGCGGGCGACACGGGTTCCGGCATCGACGGTCGTCAGAATGAAGAGAGCCTCGAACATGATCGCGAAGTGATACCAATAACCGATCAGCCCGTGCATGCCGCCAATCGATGAGAAGATCTGGGCCATCCCCACCGCCAGGCTGACGGCGCCACCGGTACGCCCGGCAAGCCGCTCTTCACCAACCGCCGCCGTCAGCGATGCCAGATTGGAGTCGGTAAAGCCCATGGAGCGCAGTGAAGAGTCGATCTTCGCGAAGGCGTCGATCGGAACGTTGATCTGAAAGTAGTCGTGCGGGAACATCGACGAGGCGGCAATCAGGGCCATCACTCCGACAATCGACTCGCAGAGCATTGCACCATAGCCGATTGGTCGTGCATGCGACTCCTTGTCGATCATCTTTGGCGTCGTTCCCGAGGAAACGAGCGCGTGGAATCCCGAGATTGCACCACAAGCAATGGTGATGAAGACAAAGGGAAAGACTTTACCCGGAATGATCGGTCCGCCCCCACCGACATATGGTGTCAGCGCCGGCATCTTCAGCGAGGGCATCACCCAGAAGATACCAATCGCGAGAAAGGCGATCGAGCCGAGCTTCATGTAAGAGCTGAGATAATCGCGTGGCGTCAGCAGCAGCCAGACCGGCAGCACTGAGGCGACGAAACCGTAGGTGGCCACCAGCAGCGTGATTCCGTTGCGATCGAATTTGAAGTAGTGGCCGACGGATGAACGCTGCACTAACTCGCCGCCAACGACCGCCAGCACGAGGAGAATGACGCCGACGATCGTCGCCTCGGTAATGGCCCGATGGCTGCCACCGCGCCAGCGAAACATGTAAAGCCCCATCAGCAGCGCGATCGGAATCGTCATGGCGATCGTGAAGAGCCCCCACGGGCTCTCGGCAAGGGCGTTGACGACTGCCAGGCCGACCCCTGCCAACGCAACGATGAGGATGACGAGGATGGCGATTGTCGCCACCGTCCCCGTTACCCGGTCGATCTCCCGTCGTGCAATCTCGGCTAAAGACTTTCCGTCGTGACGAATCGAAGCCGTCAGCACAATGAAGTCGTGTGCCGCTCCGCCAACCACCACGCCAACTATCAGCCAGATCAACCCCGGCAGATAACCGAACTGCGCCGCCAGTACCGGACCGATCAGCGGCCCGGGCCCGCTGATCGCCGCAAAATGATGGCCCCACAAGACATATTTGTTGGTCGGAGTATAGTTCGATCCGTCATTGAACCGGTGAGCCGGAGTCACCCGTGAATCATCGAGCGCCAGGACCTTCGCTGCCAGAAAAGCACTGTAATATCGGTATGCCAGCGCATAGACGCAAAATACCACTATCAGAATCGGAACCGCGTTGATGACCATTTCCGTGACTCCCTCGATGACGGATGAAGGCAGTTCCCTGCCCCGCCAGCCCCCCGGATGCGGGAGCGGCGCTCGACTGCCTGATGCTGTAACTCCTTGCGGGCGCGGATTATATCATAAGGTATTGTCAGAAGACGCCCTCTGCCATGCTTTTCAAGCACGCAGCTCGGCGCACCATTTTATGCCCGTTTTATGTTAAATTGTCGATTGAGCAGAGAGGCGGCGGCTGAGGCCGACCCGGGGATCAACCACCAACCTATTCTTTTATGGCCGGACGCGAACGAAAAGAGAGCTTCACCACCTCATCAGGGATTGAAATGAAGAGCCATTTTGGCGCAGAGGATCGCGGCGGCCAGACTGACGCTGCCGCGAGGCCTGGCGACTATCCCTACACGCGCGGGATCTACGATTCAATGTATCGCGGCCGCCTCTGGACGATGCGCCAGTACGCCGGTTTTGCCACCGCCGCCGAGTCGAACAGGCGCTACAAATACCTGCTCGAACAGGGAACAACCGGACTCTCGGTGGCCTTCGATCTGCCGACACAGATCGGCTATGACAGCGACCACCCGCTCTCCGAGGGTGAAGTCGGGAGAGTCGGCGTCCCCATCGACTCACTGGCCGACATGGAGACGCTCTTCTCCGGCATACCACTCGAAAAGGTCTCGACCTCGATGACAATCAATGCGACGGCGGCAACGCTGCTCGCACTCTACCTCGCCGTTGCGCGCCGGCAGGGTGCCGCCTTCGACCAGCTCAACGGAACCATACAGAACGATATCCTCAAGGAATACATTGCGCGCGGCACCTACATCTATCCGCCGCGCCCGTCACTGCGCCTCATCACCGACATCTTCGCCTGGTGCGCCAGCGAGGTTCCAAACTGGAATACGATCTCGATCTCGGGCTACCATATTCGCGAAGCCGGCTCGACGGCCGTTCAGGAGGTGGCCTTTACACTTGCCGACGGGATTGCCTATGTGCAGGCAGCAATCGACGCCGGGCTCGAAGTCGACCGTTTTGCGCCGCGGCTGGCTTTCTTCTTCAATGCCCACAACAATTTCCTTGAAGAGGTTGCCAAATATCGCGCCGCACGGCGCATGTGGGCACGGATCATGCGTGAGCGTTTCGGCGCGCGTGATCCCAAATCGACGATGCTCCGCTTCCATACGCAGACGGCCGGCTCGACGCTGACAGCGCAGCAGCCGGAGGTCAACGTTGTGCGCACGACCATTCAGGCACTGGCGGCGGTCCTCGGCGGGACGCAGTCGCTTCACACCAACGCCATGGATGAAGCTCTCGGGCTGCCGACGGAGGATGCCGCGCGGGTCGCTCTCCGCACCCAGCAGGTGATCGCCTTCGAATCCGGTGTCACCGACAGTGCCGATCCCCTCGGTGGGTCATACGCCATCGAGCACCTCACCAACGAGATCGAGCGTCGCGCCTGCGACTACATCGAGAAGATTGACCAGCTCGGCGGCATGCTTGGTGCCATCGAATCCGGCTTTGTCCAGCGCGAGATCGAGCGCGCCGCCTATGACTACCAGCGCGCTGTCGAATCCCGCCAGGAAATCGTCGTCGGTGTCAATCAGTTCCAGACCAACGAGCAGCATAAAATCCCGACACTGAGAATCGACCCGGCCAACGAGCGTGCGCAGATCGAGCGCGTCCGCCACGTCCGTGCCGAGCGCGACTCACAGGCAGCACAGACGGCCATCGCCGAGGTCTCGCGTGTCGCGCGTGACGGGGGCAACCTCATGCCGCCAATTCTCACCGCTGTCGAGGCATGGGCAACAGTCGGTGAAATCGCCGATGCCCTCCGCGCCGTCTTTGGAGAATTCACCGAGGTCGGCTGAATCCGCACCATCTTCCGACAACCTTGCCCATCACCCGATCGAGCACTCCGCCGGACCATTACCAAGCCCGGATCTTTGTGCTATTCTTTTTTATTCTGAATTCGATACCTTGCCAGAGGAGTAATGACAGCATGCTCAATGCCATCGCCGCGCAGGAATTGCGTGAAAAGTTTGAAGAGTTGAAGCCCCGGGTCACTGAACTGCGGAGGTTTCTTTGACGTAGATTCGAAGCGGGCCGAACTGGAGAGACTGGAGGCACTGGCCGCTGCCCCCGATTTCTGGAACGATCAGGAGAAGGCGCAGAAGTCGCTTCAGCAGCGGTCCCGCCTTGAGCGGGAGATCGCGGCCATCGACCTTCAGTCGAGACTGGTTGACGACATCGAGGTTCTCTTCGATTTCGCCTCGGAGGACAGTACCTCGGCAGATGAACTTCGCGACAACCTGCAAACCCTTGCGGAGCGGATCGAGGAAAGCGAAACCCGCATGCTGCTTGGTGGCGAAAACGATGCCCGCAACGCGATCATCGCCATCAACGCCGGTGCCGGCGGCACCGATGCCCAGGACTGGGCCGAGATGCTGCTACGCATGTACCTGCGCTGGGCCGAACGACGCGGCTTCAGGACTGAGATGATCGACTACCAGCCAGGCGAGGAAGCGGGCATCAAGTCAGCCACCTTCCGCGTCGAGGGTGATTACGCCTATGGCCTCTTCTCCAGTGAGGTCGGCGTTCACCGCCTCGTGCGCCAATCACCATTCAACTCCGGCCAGAGCCGCGAGACCAGCTTTGCCTCTGTCTTCGTCACTCCTGAGATCGATGAGGAGGTTCAGATCGAGATCCTCGACAAGGATCTGCGCGTCGATACCTACCGCTCCACCGGGGCCGGCGGTCAGCATATCAACACCACCGATTCGGCGGTGCGCATCACCCACATTCCGACCGGAATTGTCGTCACCTGCCAGAATCAGCGCTCTCAGCATCAGAATCGTGACGTCGCCATGAAGGTGCTCAAATCGCGCCTTTACGAGATTGAGATGGCCAAAAAGCGGGCCGAAAGCGACAAGCTCGCCGAATCGAAGCGCGATATTTCGTTCGGATCGCAGATTCGCAACTACGTGCTTCACCCCTACCGACTCGTCAAAGACGTGCGCACCAAACACGAGCGCACCGATGTCGATGCGGTTCTCGATGGCGATCTCGACAGCTTCATCAGGGAATATCTGATCGAAAAGTCACGAAGCCTTGGCTGATCAGCACACCTGATCTCATCCCGATGAATACCCGATGCACAGATAAACCAGCCAACTGGTTAATGAATATTTATGAAAAAAAAGAAAGCGCCGGATGAGAAACCGACCTTATCGGCCAATCGACCCGCCGATCGGTGGAATGACGGCCCATGGAATGAGATTGCCAGTCTGATACTGCTCGCGCTCGGCTTTGTGGTCTTGCTGGCCATGGTCAGCTATAACGCCTCTGACCCATCGTTCAATGTCGCCAACGGCAATAACAAGGTACGCAACTGGGTTGGCGCATTTGGGGCAAACATCTCGAACTTTCTCTTTCAGAGCTTTGGACTCGCGGCATTCTTCGTTCCCTTCGCACTGTTTCTGGGTGGATGGTGGCAGTGGCACGAGCACATGCCCAAACTGCCAAAGGCGAAGATTCTCGGGATACTGCTGATCTTCATCTCGATTACCGGAGTCCTGACCTTCATCGATCTCTATCCGCGCGCGCGATCGTTCTATCTTGGTGGTTTTCTCGGCCGCTGGCTGGTCTATGGTCCGGTAATCGGCCTGCAGGATTTTCTCGGTGTCGTCGGTACGGTGTTTGCGCTGATCCTGCTGCTGATGATCGGCCTGGTGATTGCCACCGAGATCTCGATCCTTGGAGCGCTGGGTGGCCTCGCACCATTCGAGCGGCGTGAGGAAGGGGGTGGGATTGGCAGCCTGTTGAGAAAGCAGTCGAGGATTGCCGGCACGGTGGCAACAGACGTCGAGGGCGCACTGCCACAAGGGAGGGCCATGTCTCTCAAGCCACCGACCATTGTCAAGGATGGGGCCATCGAAGCTCCCATCCCCGAAGCCGCAGGCAGGAGCCCCAAAACCGGCAGCGAGCACGCCAACGACAACGAAGCTCCTGGCAGCACCTCGCCGCCCGCCCCCTCTCCGGTGGCCGAAGCGGAGAGAGCCACTACCCGCAGCGAGCCCGCCAGCGAACGGCAGCCGGCAAGGCGACGCAAAGCACCTGATTCGGCCAGTCAGACTGCCTCTTCTCACGAGGACGGCGATCTGGTCAATGATGACGTGCCGTTTGCGACTCCGGCTCCGCGACGCTCAATCGACGAGATGGTCTCGTCGGCGAAGGTCAGACGGCAGGATCCGGTCGAGCAGGCAGTCCTGGCGCCGGCCGCCACCACCGCAAAGAAAGCGCCGCCCTCAAGGGCATCGATGGAGTACAAGCTGCCATCGACCGAGATGCTCACCCCGCCGGAAGCACGCTCAGAGATGGAAGACGCCGATCTCATCGATCGGGCGCGGCAACTGGCCGAAAAATGCAACGAATTCAACGTCTCGGGTCAGGTCATGCAGATCAGTCCCGGGCCGGTCGTCACCACTTTCGAGTTTAAACCCGATCCCGGAGTCAAGTATAGTCGGATCACCAGCCTCGTCGACGATCTCTGCCTTGCACTCAAGGCCGAGTCAATCCGCATCGATCGCATCCCCGGCAAGTCGACCGTCGGCATCGAGGTGCCCAATCTCAACCGCGAGATGATTCGCCTCCGTGAGGTCATCGAATCTGTCAATTTCCACGAAAGCTCTTCAAAGCTGACCTTTGCCATTGGCAAAACGATCGACGGCTCCAACTACGCTGCCGACCTCGCACGAATGCCGCACCTGCTGATCGCCGGGGCCACCGGTGCGGGCAAGTCGGTCATGCTCAATGCCATCCTTGTCTCCCTGCTCTACAAATCGACTCCCGATGAGGTCAAAATGATCCTCGTCGACCCGAAGCGGCTCGAACTCGGACTCTATGCCGATATCCCCCATCTGCTGACCCCGATCGTGACCGACCCGAAACGGGCAAGCAATGCACTCAAATGGGCGGTCTCCGAGATGGAGAATCGTTACAAACATCTGGCGACCTTCGGGGTGCGCAACATCGACCAGTATAACCGTGAAGTCTCGCCCGCTGCCGGCAAAAGCCGCTCTGGTGACAATCCCGAGGAGCCGCAACCCCTCCCCTACATCGTCGTCGTCATTGATGAACTCGCCGACCTGATGAT
>CAIKMY010000408.1 GCA_903828635.1 uncultured Acidobacteriota bacterium | reverse complement strand
TGAACGTCACCGCATCGGCATGGGCCTTCGCGAACGCTCGCGCTCGCTCAGCGGAGCGTTCACTGTCCGCGCTCCGCGACTTGTCAGCGGACGGGGCATCCTCCTCGTCGATGATGTCATGACCACTGGCAGCACTGCCAACGAGATTTCTCGTACCCTCCTCGAACACGGCGCTGCCGAAGTCTTCCTGGTGACGCTTTCAAAGGCGAGCATTGGCCGTTAAAACATAATATGGCTCATTATTGTCCCTGTGTCAGAGAAAGCAGCAACGATTCCGTGGCGCCAGTCCTGCCATCTTTATCACAAAGCTCTTGATCAGGATCGCAATCGATGAGTAAGATGCATTCGTGGATAATCGTGACCGGTTGATCCTGATTCTCTGTGCATCATCTGAATAAAGAATATGAAATTGCCCTCGATCATGAATCTGGTGACCGATGATCTGGCGGTCGACCTTGGCACATCGCGAACCCGGGTCTTCGCCAAAGGCCGCGGTGTAGTCGTCAATGAACCATCGCTGCTCGCCTATGATCTTCCCTCACGTGAGGTGGTCGCCGTCGGACTCGAAGCACTCGAACTTGAAGGTCGGGCCTCCGAGGATATCCAGATCATCAGCCCGCTGCAGGATGGCGTCGTCGCCGACTCGACCTTCGCCGGCAAGCTGCTTGAACGCTACATTCGCAAGGCACGTGACGGGCGCTCGACCATCACCCATCGCGTCCTGATCTCCGTGCCCGCCGACGCCAGCGATATCGAGCACTATGCTCTCCGCTATGCCGCACGCGAGGCCGGAGTCTCCAACGTCTATTTCGTCAACAAGGGGTTTGTCGCCATCCTTGGCTCGGGCGTCTCGGTCGATGATCAGCGTGCGACCATGGTCGTCGACATCGGCGCCGGTACCACCACCATCGCCGCCATGGTCCACAATCACCTCATCTTTACCCGCACCCTGCGGGTGGGTGGGAACGACATGGACGCCGCCCTGATCGACATGATCAAGATGAATCACAATGTCCTCGTCGGACCGCGAACCGCTGAACGGGTCAAAATTGAGCTTGGCTGCGCCCTCGAGGTTGATCAGGAATCATCAACCAACGTCAAGGGGCGAAGCACCATTGCCGGTAACCCGGAGATGGCTCACGTCAACAGCGTCGAGATCCACGAGGCGATCGATCCAATTATCGGCCGCATCGTCACCTGCGTCCAGGATGCCCTCGAAGCCCTCCCGCCGGAGGCCTCCGCCGACATCTATGACCGCGGCTTCATCATCGCCGGCGGCACCTCGCTGCTCTCCGGTCTCGATGAGCGGCTCTCGCGTGACACTGAACTCGATGTCACCCAGACCGAAAGCCCTCAACGCGCCGTCATCCGCGGGCTCGGACTCCTTTATGAAAACCCCCTCGCCCTCAGAAGAGCCATTCTCAGGGGAGATGGCTGAGTGGGGCGTTCCCCCGGATAAAACGCAGAGGTCGTAGCGCAGATCACCACACGCGACTGGCGGACTGACAAGGCTCAGCCCCAACAAAGTGGTGAAGAAACGCACCCACCCACCGGGCTATGTCCGGCTTTTCCGTGCCCGATAGTATTCGATCAACCCTGGCAGAACCGAGACAAAGATTATGGCAATGATGACCAGAGTGAAGTTGCGCCTGACGACCGGGATGTTACCAAAGAAGAAGCCGGCGATGACGAAGAGCAGTATCCAGACCACCCCGCCAGCGACGTTGTAGATGATGAATCGCGCATAGGCCATCTCGCCGATACCGGCAACAAACGGAGCAAAGGTACGAATGATCGGGATGAAGCGGGCAATGATAATCGTCTTCCCCCCGTACTTTTCGTAAAACTCGTGCGTTCGTCGAAGGTGCTCCCGGTTGAGCCAGCGTGAGGTGACGCTGGTGAAGACCCGCGGGCCGATCTTTCTCCCGATCCAGTAATTGAGGGTGTCACCGAGGATGGCGGCGACGATGAGGGCCATCGAGATCCAACCCACGTCGAGCGCGCCGCGTGCGGCGAGCGCCCCGATGGCAAAGAGAAGCGAATCGCCGGGAAGAAACGGGGTAACGACGAGCCCGGTCTCACAGAAGATGATCAGAAAAAGAATGGCATAGGTCCAGAGCCCATAATGAGAGACGAGATCGACGAGATGCTTGTCAAGGTGAAGCACGAGGTCGATCAGCTGGCGTATTGTTTCCATATAAGTAAATTATTTGTTTTGTTACCGCCCGTTTCTTTAAAGTTGACGTCGTCGATTCAGCTTTCCCAGCCGTATTTTCCGACAAGCCTGACAAACTGACATGGGCCGAAATCCTCAGTTGTCTCACCCTGAGGCGTGCGGGTGACCCGAAGCAGCCGCTGCGTCTGCTCATCGCCGACGGGGATGACGAGGCGACCACCAACCTCCAGCTGGGCAACGAGAGGCGCGGGGATCGACGGGGCACCGGCGGCGACGAGAATGGCCTGAAAAGGCGCAAATGCCGACCACCCATAAGTGCCATCGAAACAGCGAACCGACGCATTGGGAATGCCAAGGGAGCGAAGCAGCCGATCAGCACCGGCGGCCAGCCCGGCAAGGCGCTCAAGTGCCAGCACCTGCCCGGCCACGTGCGCGAGGACGGCCGTCTGATAGCCCGAGCCCGCGCCGATTTCGAGAACGCGATCACGGCGACCAACACCCAACAGCTCGGTCTGACGCGCAACAATGGAGGGCTGTGAGATAGTCTGCCCTGAACCGATCGGCAGCG
>CAIKMY010000407.1 GCA_903828635.1 uncultured Acidobacteriota bacterium | reverse complement strand
TCGTGATCCATCCAGCTCTCACCGGTGACCTCGATCCGCCTGCCGCCAATGATGATTGTTCCACTGGTTGCCATTCTTGTCAGTGAGTAATAATGTGAGGCATTGCCGGGGGCGCTCCCCTTCTGACTGACACCATTTTCCCCCTGAATTGCCGGGGGCTTGCCAGCCACCAGCTTCAGATCGATGGCCATCTCCCCATCTGCAGCTCTCAGCAGGTGGCGTCCTTCGGCATCGTGTCGCGCCTCCCAATCCTCATTCCAGACACGATACGTGCCGGTCTCCGCTCCTGCCCAGCCGACCCCTGCGCGGTTGAGCCTCTCGGCATGGCGAAACTGGTCACTATTGAGATCACTAATGGCGAAGTGGGCGGTGTAGAGATCCCTCACCGCCCAGCGTGACGGATTGACCGGTTGAAAGTCGAGCCCGACTCTGAAAAATGTCAACTGATAACCATAACGGTGGCCATCGCTCGCCTGCAGGTTGCCGGTGTAGTACCACCACTCGATCTTATAGTCGGGATGGCTGGCGTGATCACGGGTAAAATCGAAGCGGTATGGCGGTAGCGCCTTCTTCCAGAGCCCGTCTTCGGCGCTGGCCAGTGTCAGCAGCAGAAGAACCACCGCCAGAACTGAAATCGCAGATCTCCGTGGGATGCTCATTCTCCGGCCACCTCCTCGGTAGCATGCAGCCGCGCCGCGCGGCTTGCCGGATAGATTCCGGCGAGAATCGTCGCCACGAGGATCAGCACCGATGACTGCACCAGGAATCCCGTTGGCAAGCGAAACTGTATTGTCCAGCCGAAACTCTGGACATTGATCACATAGATCAACAACAGCGAGAGCAGCAGGCCGACGATCACGCCAACCGACTGGCTGACGGCACCAATCAAACCGGCCTCGATCAACACCATTTTGCGTACCTGACGCCGGTCAGCACCCACCAGCCTGAGCATCGCAATTTCACGCCGTCTTTCGAGAATCAGCGTCAGCAGCGTCGAAGCGACCCCGAGAATGGCGACGAGGAGCGCAATCGCCTCGAGCGCATAGGTGATGGCAAAGGTGCTGTCAAAGATGCGCAAGACCTCTTCACGTATCGAGCGATTGGTGTAAATCATGACGCGATAGCCGTCATCCAGGCCGGCAAGCATCTCTTCGCGAACCCTCTCCGGGTCGGCACCATTTTGAAGGTAGACCGTGAGACTGGTTGGTTGAGGCTCCCCCCAGTAACGGGCAAAGGTCGCACGATCCATAACAATGATTCCGCGATCGCTCGAATAATCGTAATAGACGGCAGTGATGTCGAACTGACGGGTGCCCTTCGGAGTGAGCAGGCTGACTCTGTCACCGCGACCAAGACCGTGCTTGATGGCAAAACTCTCAGAGACGACCACGGCATCCCTTCCGATGGCCTGCCCCATCGCCTCGCGTGCCATTTCCGGCGAGGCCGGATCCTTGAAAAGCAGTGATCCATGTCGGAGAAGAATGGTGAACTCCCCTGCCCCGACCGTCACCACACCATCGCCGTAAGCAAGATCAAAGTTACGAAAGCGGTCGACCGCGGCCACTTGCGGATGGGCGGAGACGACGCGCTCAACCTCCGGTGAGAAGACGGCATCCGTGGCCACGTTGGCTCGCGTTGCCGGCCGCATGTAGAGATCAGCCTGCAGCGTCTGTCCAACCCAGTAGATCACCGTCTCGCGAAAGCTGCCGATCATCACCGCTACTGCCACCATCATCGAGAGGCTGACGGCCAATGCCGCCACCGAAATCGACAGCCGCGGGATCGCGCCGGCAAGGTTGGCATTGGCCAGCCTCCCCTCGATGCCAAATACCCGGATGAGCGGGCGTGCGCCAATCCTGCCCAGTCCAAAGAGAACCAATGGCACCAGAAACGCTGCCCCAAAGACGATCGCCAGTGCCGCGCCGTACCCAAAGAGAGGCAGACCGCCAATCGCTGGTTGACGCGACATCCACCAGCCCATTCCGAGCAGCGCCAGCGGGGCAACCAGCAACCACGAACGCAAACGATAGCGAGTTGAGAGACGGTCGTTACCGCGCATCGCCGCTGTTGGGGCGACCCCGGCCGCCTCGATTGCCGGCAATGCGGCGGCCGCCAGCGAAAGCGGAATCCCGATCCCGTAGGCCGCAACTACATGCCACCAGCCGAGCGGCTCCGGTGATGCCGCTGTCGCAATATATAATGATTGCACTGTCGTCGCCGTCAGGCTGACCGCGCCATATGAGAGCAGCCTTGCCAGCAGCAACCCGAGGGTACAGCCAATCAGTGCCATGCCTCCGGCTTCGGCAAGGAACAGCCGAAGAATTCCCCCGCGTGTCACTCCCAGCGCCCGCAGTGTCCCAATCTCTTCACGCCGCGTAATCACCGAAATCGAGACCGTGTTGTAGATCAGAAAGAGCCCGACCAGCAGCGCAATGTAGGACAACGCTGCGAGGTTGAAATGAAAGGCTTCAAGCATCTTTTCAACCTGGGCACCGCGCCGCGCCGGTCGCTGTACCGAGATCCCGAGGCCGCTGGCTCCCAGCCGCTCACGGATCTGCTGCTCCGCCTCGTCCAGCCGTTCTCGCTGATCGACCAGCAACTCAACCCGATCAAGCCGCCCCAGGCGATTCATTGCCCACTGCGCCGCCGCAATATCCATCAGCGCGAAATTGCCGTCCATTGCACGTGCCGGTCCGTCATCACGCAACAATCCACCAACCCGATATGTCTCCGCCCGATC
The DNA here is from genome assembly GCA_903828635.1 of uncultured Acidobacteriota bacterium. Taxonomy (GTDB): domain Bacteria; phylum Acidobacteriota; class Blastocatellia; order RBC074; family RBC074; genus CAIOZW01. Next base: position 18,267 of record CAIKMY010000407.1, on the reverse strand, counting down.
CGCAAATGTCAGCTCCAGCTTATCACCTGTCTTCAACCCCTCACGCCGTGCAAACTTTTCGGTGATAACGATCGATCGCGGATCCATCAACAGTTCCAGAAACTGCTGTGGTGTCGGCTCCTTCCCCCCGAATTCAAGCAGATTGTAATCACGAAACGACCGATCTTTGAGAATATCAACCCCAAGCACGCGCAGCGTCTCACGCCGGCCACCGGCAAGTCGCGCTTCCGCCTCACCATCGATCACCGGCGCGATCCGGCCATACTGGCGTAACCAGCCGAGCCCCCCCAGAAGCGTCTCGTCCAGTCCGAGCCCGGGGCCGACAATCTCCAGTGACGCCCGTCCCGAGACGGTCTCGATTGCCCGCTCAAAACCCCGGAGAGAGCTGGCATTGGTCATCCTGATTGCCAGCACTACCGCAATTCCGAGCGCAATTCCGAGCACCGTCGCCGCCGATCGCAGCCGCTCATGTGCCAGATGCCTCAGAATGAATTGACGAAAGAGCCTCATCTTCGCTTTGAACCGCCCCCTCCGGTTACTGCCTTCCTGAGTCGATCAGCAGACCATCGCGCATGTGCAGCACTCGTCCTGCGGCCGCTGCCGTCTCGTTGCTGTGCGTAGCCATCAGAATCGTCAGCCCCAACACGCGGTTGAGCTCACGCAGCAGCTCCAGCACCCGCTCACCATTGGCCGAATCGAGATTCCCTGTTGGCTCATCAGCAATCAATAACGCCGGACGGTGAATCACCGCCCTTGCTATCGCTGCCCGCTGCATCTCGCCACCGGACAACTGCTGTGGATAATGGCGCAATCGATGACCCAGGCCGACACGATCAGCCAATTCACCCGCCCGCTTCTCCGTCTCTGTAACCGAGGCCCCCCCAAGCATCATCGGCAGCCCGATATTCTCCACTACCGTTAGTGTTGGCAGCAGATTAAAAAACTGGAAGACGAAACCCAGACGCTCGCGCCGTAAGGCCGTCAGCCGATCATCACTCAGTCTGCCAACCTCCGTCCCCTCGATCGTCAGACTTCCCTCAGAGGGACGATCCATTGCCCCGCAGAGATGCAGCAGCGTCGACTTCCCACATCCTGAAGGCCCCATCAGCGCAACGAAATCCCCGGCATCGAGCCGCATCGTCACTCCCTTCACTGCCTCAACTGCTGACTCTCCGCCCTGATACTTCTTCCTGACATTGTCCAGATTCAATATAGACAAGACTCAACCTCGCGCCTTCCTGAAATGCTCCAGGACCACCTTGTGCCGATAGTCGAACATTCGCTTCAGCTTAGCCTTCGTGAACGCCCCGCCGAAAAGCTCTCCCAATATCCCAAGAGGCAGTTGATACTCGACCTCGTCGATCATCCGCGTCGTTCCCCACTCTGTCGGCTCAAACCGATGACGATGCAACCAAAAGGCGAAGGGGCCCTCAATCTGACGATCGACAAAGAGTCGCGGGGGATCATATTCGACATGCTCGGCAACCCATTTCTGTGGTATCGGCCCCATAAATACCTTGAAAATCACTCTTGTCCCGATTCGCAGGCTCTCCGCTCTCTCGACCATCTCCACCCTTTCCCAGGGCGGGGTCAGCCTCTCTACTGCTCCCGGCTCCTCATGCCATTTGAAGACATCTTCAACCCGTGCCGGGATTTCTGTCTCTTTTATATATACCTGTCGGCCCATCTCGCGCTCCTCCTCTTCTGACAAATCGTAAAAGCCTGTCCAGATTCTGTCAATCTATATTGCCTCACACACAGAAGACTGACGAAAACGAGAGGCTTTTGTCACAATATAAACCTTGACAAAACCTGTACACCGCCATATTCTCCAATAGTCATTTACGGGCAACATTCGACAATCTGCCCGGGAGAGCGCAGATCAACAAACAGAGACACATCAGACAGGTGAGTGTCCAGGGAATCAAACAGGAGAGGGAAGAAACAATGAACAGAATTAAAATGATGATGGTGATGACGGCGATGGTCATCGGAATGATGGCAATGCCGGTGGTGGCCAATCCGGACAAGAAAGATATCGTCGACACGGCAGTCGGAGCGGGCAGCTTCAACACGCTGGTAGCGGCGGTCAAGGCAGCAGGTCTGGTCGAGACGCTCAAGGGTGCCGGCCCGTTCACCGTTTTCGCTCCAACCGATGAGGCCTTTGCCAAGCTGCCGAAGGCTACTCTCGACTCACTGCTCGCTGACAAGAAAGCACTGACCAAAATTCTGCTTTATCATGTTGTTTCGGGCAACGTGATGGCCAAGGATGTCGTCGGCCTGAAAGAGGCGAAGACCGTTCAGGGTTCAGCCGCCAAAATCACTGTCAATGGTGGCAAAGTGATGATCGACAAGGCCAATGTCGTTAAGACCGATATCGCCTGCACCAATGGCGTTATCCACGTCATCGACACGGTGATCATCCCCCAGTAATGTAACTGTGGATTTGTGGGGCCAGCCGGCAATCACCTGACTGCCAGCTGGCCCCTTTGCTTTATGTCTATAACAGTACTTGTGCATATGCGAGTTACGTGGCGGCATTCATTCAGATTGATCTCACACGAAGCCACGAAGTTAGAGGATTCAGGGACGAGAATGGCATTGCTCTGTCCGGAGTGATTTGAATGCGCAAGTCCTGTATAACTGTTTTTCTGCATCGGAACACGCAACATCGAAACACGCCCGTGATTCGTGAAGACTCCGGTCGGCCGTGCCCCAATGTTGTCTGGTCGTATATCGGTTGTTTCTACAGGCCGGCTGTTCCTGTTTAGTTGCGGGATAAAGGTTGGAAATGAGCGGTAATTATATTGTTTTTGGGGCCACCGGAGGGATCGGCTCGGCGCTGGCGAGGCGATTGAGTTCTGCTGGTGGGCAGCTTCTGCTGGTTTCGCGTAACGGTGAAAGTCTCTCACAACTGGCGGATGAGATTGGAGCGGAGCATCGTGTCGCCAATGCCACCAGCCTTGAGGAGGTTGACAATTGCATCAAATTTGCGATTGAGAGGTTCGGCTCGATTAATGGCGTTGCCAATTGTGTTGGCTCGCTGCTGCTCAAGCCGCTGCACCTCACTTCAGAAGCGGAGTGGGCACAGACGATCAGCACCAATCTTGGCAGCGCCTTTGCCGTCACCAGAGCTGCGGTGAAAGCAATGATGGCGAGTGGCGGATCGATCGCCCTCGTCTCCTCTGCCGCGGCCAGCATCGGACTGGCTAACCACGAAGCGATCGCTGCAGCCAAGGCAGGCATTGCCGGACTGGTCATCTCCGCCGCCGCAACCTATGCTCCGCGATCGATTCGCATCAATGCGGTGGCACCGGGGCTTGTCAGCACACCACTCACGGCACGCATCACCGGTAATGAGGCCTCGCTCAAAGCCTCGACTTCAATGCATGCCCTCGGTCGCATCGGTCAGCCCGATGAAGTTGCCTCCGGTCTTGCCTGGCTCCTTCACCCGGATCAATCATGGGTTACCGGTCAGGTCATTGGTATCGATGGCGGCCTTGGCTCGCTGCGCTCAAGGTAGAGACTGTGCAATGAATTTTATTTGCACATAAAGCTGTTGGAGAAATGAAACGAAATTGCGACGGGTTTCCTTTAAACCGTCGAATGAATTAAGATATTAGTTTGATTTATGCCACCCGAACAGCGCATGTGGCGACGTGATTGATAATGTGTAGCAGTCATGCTGCAGCAGTCTTAAAGACGCAGCAGTCTTAAAGACGCAGCAGTCTTAAAGACGCGTACGAAGCGGGGGACTGAGAATCTCCCGGTAAAGAGCTGACAATAGTTCAGATAAAAAGGCAGGAAGAAGGAGAATAAAAAGCGATGAATGCACTGCACAAGGTTTCCGATCAGACAATCAGGATGCTCAACAACCTTTCAGCGGAGCAGCGTGCCAAGGTCGATCAGGTTGTCAGGACACATGTCAGGGCGTGTCTGCGCAATGGCAGTCCTCTGGAGAGTTTTGACCGATTGCTGATCGAGGCGGTCGAGGTCGTCAAGTTGGAAGAGCGTGTGCCTGAAACCAGGTACGACTTCGTCCCAACGGTTGAGCCTTTCCGCCACTACGAGCAATACACCAGTCCTCGTGAGCTGTAATTTCGGGGATGACCTCGATTTTGACGAAGCGACAGCGGATAAGCGTCTGGATACCTGGCAACCAGTTGCTGAGGGATCACCCGGCGCTGCTCCGGGCTGAGCGTGAGGTTGGTCGCGAGAACATCTGCATCCTTCTCATTGAGACCCGCGCGCGCGCGGCCAGCCTGCCCTATCACCGTCAGAAACTGGTGCTGGTGCTGAGCGCGATGCGACATTATGCCGAGCGATTGAGGCGCAGTGGTTACCTGGTCGATTACCGGCTGAGTTCAACAATCGTTGAGGGCGTAATTGAGCACGTGCGCGAGCACGGCTCAACCCCTGATGGAACAGAGATAATTAAAATTATGACGATGGAGGCAAGCGAGTACTCAGCTCGCCGTCTTCAAGCGTCAGTCCTTAACGAGCGCTGCGGCCTGCCGGTCGAAATCATTCCTGACAATACCTTCCTGGTCAACAGATATAATCCGGTTCCGAAGAAACCTCCCGGCAAACGAGTCATCATGGAGAATTTCTACCGTGAGATGCGGCGCCATTTCGATGTGCTGATAGAGACCGATGGGGAGCCAGTCGGAGGAAAATGGAATTACGACGAAGAGAATCGCCAGCCGCTCCCGTCGAAGGTGGCCCTTCCGGACATGTTTGGGGTAAAACCGGATGAGATCACACGCGAGGTGATGGCCGAGGTCGATCGATTACCTGGTGGCTACGGTGAGACAGCCGGGTTTCGCCTCGCGGTGACGCATGAAGATGCCGAGGAGGCATTGAGAGACTTCATCGAGCATCGACTGGCCGATTTTGGGCCATACGAAGACGCGATGACCACCCGTTCAGCGACGCTCTTCCATTCACTTCTCTCGCCATACCTCAACCTTGGACTGCTTGATCCGTTGGAGACGATACGCGCTGCCGAGCAGGCCTATCGGGAAGGGCGGGCCCCAATCAATTCGGTTGAGGGCTTCATTCGGCAGATACTCGGCTGGCGTGAGTACGTTTACTGGCAATACTGGAGACAGATGCCCGGCCTGAGTCAGGCTAATGGCTGGGAGGCAAAGCGCCCGCTACCGACGTTCTTCTGGAATGGAGAGACCGGCATGAACTGTCTTCGTCAGGTGATCGGGCGTGTGATTGCTGACGGATATTCACATCACATCGAGCGATTGATGATCATCTGCAACTTCTGCATGCTTGCCGGAATCGACCCGCGAGAGGTTGCCGACTGGTTCCAGGCAATGTATATCGATGCCTTCGACTGGGTTGTCCTGCCGAATGTCATCGGAATGGGGCTCAATGCTGATGGCGGCCAGACGGCCACCAAGCCATACATCGCCTCTGCCAGCTATATCGGCCGAATGAGCGATTACTGTCGCGGATGCCGCTACCAGCCCAAGGCTCGTACCGGCACCGATGCCTGTCCGTTCAACCTTCTCTATTGGAACTTTTTGCTGGAAAATGAGTCGAGACTGCGGGCCAATCCGCGGCTTGGCCCGGCGGTTCTTGGTGTTGGCCGCATCGGCGAAGAGGAACGCAAAGTCATCAGGCGTGAGGCAAAAGTCTTTCTCGACGGGTTACGGAATGAAGGAAATACGTGATTAAGGAATTAAGGAATTAAGACTCCTGTTGAGATGTTCATTAAGTCGATAACCCTGATAATTCAATTATGACAACGAGACAATATACAGGATTTGCGTGGTCAGTTCTGGGTTACAACCTGCTGGTGATATTGTGGGGCGCCTATGTGCGAGCAAGCGGCTCTGGGGCAGGGTGCGGCAGCCACTGGCCGCTCTGCAATGGTGAGGTGGTTCCACGCACGCCAACGATGGCGACGATCGTCGAATTTTCTCATCGGCTGACAAGTGGTTTGGCGTTATTGCTGGTCATCGGGCTGGTTATCTTCGCTTTTCGGGTCTTTGAGCGTGGGAGTCTGGTCAGGCGGCTGGCGCTGGGATCATTATTTTTCATCCTGACTGAGGCACTGGTTGGGGCGGGTCTGGTACTGTTTGAGTATGTCGCTGACAACAAATCGGTAGCCCGTGCCTGGTGGATGGCGGCTCACCTGATCAACACCTTCATTCTGGTCGCCTTTCTGAGTCTGACGGCCTGGGTATCGGCTACGGGAGAGCGACTGAGCAGGGGAAATCGCCGTCAAATTCTCTGGATTCTGTGGGTGGCCATTCTGGCAACGATCATTCTGAGTGTGAGTGGGGCGATTAGTGCGCTTGGAGCGACGCTCTTTCCGGTAAGCTCAATGACTGAGGGACTGCGCGAGGACTTCTCGCCGACGGCACACATCCTCGTCAGGCTGCGAATTTACCACCCGATAATGGCCGGACTGGTCAGTGCCTGGCTGATATTTGCCGCGACGGCTGTCCGGATTCTTCGTCCGACGAGGCGGACGGTCAGATTTTCGCGGTGGCTGATCGCGCTGGTCACCGTTCAGCTTGCCTGCGGTCTGGTCAACCTGCTGCTTCACGCACCGACCTCGCTGCAGATCGCTCATCTGTTACTCTCGGATCTGGTGTGGATCGTGCTGATACTACTCTCATACACTGCGCTGGCAAGGGAGTCTGACGCGAACAACCGATAATCAGGGGGGAGAATCATGTCAATCACATCGAGCCTTGAAAAGGCAATAACTCAGCATGGAGAGAGTCTGCTTGATCTCTCACGGCGGCAACCGGTACTGCTGGTCTTCCTGCGCCATTTTGGCTGAACATTTTGTCGCGAGGCCCTGGCAGATATCAGAGCGAAGCGCCAGGAGATCGAAGCGACGGGAACGCAGGTTGCGTTCGTGCACATGGGAAGCGAAGAGGAGGCGAGCTCCTTTTTTGCACGATGGGGAGATGCCGATCTGCCGCGCGTCAGCGATCCTCAGGCGAGCCTTTACGAGAGTTTTGGGCTCCGCCGCGGCTCACTTGGAGAGATCTTCAAACCATCTGTTTGGAAGCGCGGGTTTGAAGCAGCGATCCTCAATGGTTTCGGGGTTGGGAGAATGGTCGGAGACGGGTTCCGCATGCCGGGAGTCTTTCTGATTTATCAGGGAAGGATTCTCAAGGAGTTTCGTCACGAAACCCCGGCAGAGAGGCCGGATTACCGTGCTCTCGCATACGACTAAATCGACAAGGCAGTTGAAATGTCAGGCAACATTGAACTGATCGCGATTCGTGGCCTCGGAGAAGTCTATCCAGACAATGACCTTGCGGCAATGATTGGCGAGGCAGCATTAAATGCCGGGCTTCAACTGCTTGACGGAGATATCGTAGTCGTCGCGCAGAAGGTTGTCTCGAAGGCAGAGGGGCGGCTGGTCTGGCTCGATGAGATCGAGCCGGGCGATCAGGCACGGGAGATAGCTCTGCGGCAGCAGCGTGATCCGCGCCTGATCGAGGTGATTCTGCGGGAGTCAGCATCACTGATTCGCAGTGACAACCACGTCCTGATCACCGAGACGCACCACGGCTTCATCTGCGCCAACGCCGGAGTCGACCGCTCGAATGTCATCGGCGACGAGTGGGTCTCGCTGCTCCCGGTTGATCCGGATGGCTCGGCAGAGCGGCTGCGCGCTGATCTCCGGCGCGTTACCGGAGCAAATATCGCAGTTATCGTCACCGACACCTTTGGACGTGCATGGCGCGAGGGACTGACCAACGTCGCGATTGGTATTGCCGGAATGGTGCCGCTGATCGACTTTCGTGGCAGCAAAGACGACTATGGCAAGGATCTCTCCGCCACTGTCCTCGCCATTGCTGATGAGGTGGCGGCAGCGGCCGGACTGCTGATGAAGAAGACGGCGCGCATCCCGGCAGTCATCATCCGTGGCTGCAATTTCGATTCAGGAGTGGGTTCGGCAAGGCTCATGATCCGCCCGCGCGAGCGTGACCTTTTCAGATAGGCTTCACGCGAGATCCGCCTGATAAAGCAGACTCTCGGTTTCAATTCCCTTTCTGCACCGGAATCAACCCCGCATGAGCTCAGTCCAGAGCCCGCGATAGTAGCGCATCAGACGCAGCGGATCGGTAGTCTCCGGGATTTCGGCAAGGGTGTAGCGATTGTAGCCGGCCGATTTCATCAGGCTGAAGACTTCGCGCCACGGATACTCGGGTTTCCAGATCTCGTTGATGTGGGCATTACGCAGCCAGGGGCGAAGCATCTCGAATCCCGGGCGCACCTGACCATTGATCAGATCCTCCTGATTGGAGTTCCAGCAGATACCGACATTGGGGTGTCCGGCCTCTTCCATCATCCGGCGCATGCGTGGTGGATGGCTGGAGTCGCGTCCGTGAACCTCGACCCAGATCTCGACATTGAGATCTTTTGCCGTCCGGCCACATTCCCTCAAAGCACTACCAATCTGCGCGAGTGTCTTCTCTTCAGGCACATCTTTGGGGATGCCATTCGGTCTCACCTTAACCCCAAGCGCTCCGATATCGTGTGCCAGTTCAAGAAACCGCTTGCAATCGTCGATATTTCGACGAACGACTGCCTGGTCCGGAGAGTGGAACTCAGCAACGGAGCCAAGGCTCAGCAGCCGGACCTTGCTGGCGGCAAACTGTGCCCTGACTGCGGAACGCTGTTCACGCCCAAGTGTCGGCTCGACACCGTGCCGGTGAGTCGTTCGCAGCTCAACCGCCTCAAAGCCGGTCTGCTCGCAGTTGGCAATGATTGTCGGCACATCCCAATCCTTTGCCAGATTGTAGGTTACCAGCCCAAGCCTGATCTGACCTCCCGTCAGGGCCGGATTGGCCTGGTTCTGCACGTCGCCTCTGGCAATCTCTCCGGTCGCCAGCATTCCGGCAACTCCCAGCCCGGCCTTGATTAAATCTCTCCGGCCCTTCAAATCATTGCTGCTCATTCTCATTGCTCCCTGTGGTTATGCCTTGTTGTCGCGCCTTCTGCATCGACCCTTTCGGGATATCGAGCAATCAATAACCGAGTCGCCGGCCGATCGTCAATAATAATTGGCATATCTTGTGATGAATCGGTATCATCACACTTCAAACAACCAGGCATGAAACCACATTACCGGAGAAGAGCAGCAATGAAGAGTCGACCAATCGTCCTGTCGCTGATATTGGCGATTTCGCTGGCAGTCGTTGCCGGTGTGAGCGGTCAGTCCCCCTCATCTGAGCAGACCAGTGTCCGGGAGAGGTACACCAAATACGAATACCGCGTCCCGATGCGTGACGGAGCACGCCTCTTCACCATTGTCTATGCTCCAAAGGACAGATCACGCCAGTATCCGTTTCTGCTGACGCGCACTCCCTACAGTATCGCACCCTATGGCGTTGACAATTACCGGACAACACTCGGTCCTGCTCCGATTTTCGAACAGGAGGGCTTCATTTTCGTCTACCAGGACGCACGTGGCCGCAATATGTCCGAGGGAACCTTCGAACAGGTTCGTCCCCACGTGCCCGACAAGCGTGGGCCGCAGGATATCGACGAGAGCACGGACACATGGGACACTATCGACTGGCTGCTGAAGAACATCCCCAACCATAACGGACGCGCCGGGATGATCGGCATCTCCCAACCGGGTTTTCACGTCGCCGCCGGGATGATCGATGCCCATCCGGCACTCAAGGCCGTCTCGCCGCAGGCACCAACGGCCGATTATTACCTTGGCGATGATGTTTACCACAACGGCGCCTTCATGCTCGCCGCCAATTTCAGCTTTTACGGATCCTTTCAGCCGCGAAACGGGCCTCCGCGGCTGCCAGCCGCCCGCCAGCCATCAGAGATCGACATGGCCGACGGCTACAAGTTCTTTCTCCAGCTTGGCCCGCTGGTCGACGCCAATCGACGATATTTCGATGGCAAGGCAGCTTACTGGCAGGAGATCGTCGAGCACCCGAACTATGATCAGTTCTGGCAGAAACGCTCTCTCTGGAAATTCATGAATAATATCAAACCGGCAGTGCTCAATGTTGGCGGATGGTTCGACCCCGAGGACCCGATCGGTCCATTTCATATCTACCGCGCCGTTGAAAAGAATAACCCGCAAACGACCAACATGATCGTCATGGGCCCGTGGTGCCACGGATGCTGGTCGCGAGGAGATGGCGACCGACTTGGTAATCTCAACTTCGGAGTCAAAACTGCGGCTGTCTTTCGTGAGCAGATCCTCTTCCCTTTCTTCATGAATCATCTTAAAGACAAGAAAGCGGAGATCCCTGAAGCCTGGATGTTCCTGACGGGAATCAACGAATGGCGCAGGCACGAGGCGTGGCCTCCACGAAACACGCGGCCGCTCGATCTCCACCTCAATGCCGGTGGCAAAGTCAGCACCACGCCACCAAATATGAGCGGAGCTTCCTATTTTGACGAATATATCAGTGACCCGGCACGCCCCGTCCCCTATCTTGGCTATGTCGCTGAGGGGATGACTGGCGACTACATGACGGAGGATCAGCGCTTTGCTGCCCGCCGACCCGATGTTCTCGTTTATGAGAGCGAGCCTCTGGAGGCGGACATGACGATTGCCGGTCCGATCCGCGTTAACATCAATGTCTCAACCAGCGGGACCGACTCTGATTTTGTCGTCAAGCTGATCGATGTCTATCCGGACAACTATCCGACACCGCCTGCCGAATCCGGCCGCCCGATCCGCCCCGATGCCATACACATGGGTGGCTATCAGCAAATGGTTCGTGGCGAACCATTTCGCGCCAAATTTCGCCATGGGTTTGAGAGCCCGAATCCCATGGTTCCCGGAGAACCAACCCGTATCGCCTTTGAGATGCCTGATGTCTATCACACTTTCCGCCCCGGCCATAAAATCATGATCCATGTCCAGAGCTCGTGGTTTCCGCTGACTGATCGCAATCCCCAGAAGTTTGTCGAGATCCCGCGCGCGCGGCCTGAGGATTACCAGAAGGCAACCCAGCGAGTCTATCGGTCAAAGGATCTGCCATCTTTCCTGACGGTTCTGGTCGAAGAGCCAGTGCGACAGCCCTGAAGATATTGCTGATCAGGCAGTTTGTTGTAATTAAATCGGGTAATTGTCCGTCTGAATAGTGTTGTTACAAGTGTCTCGGCACTTCAGTGTTGGATCACTTCATGATTGTCGCGTGTGGAAGTGCAATGACGCAGAACCTCAAAGCACTCATTACTCGGACATTCTGATGATACTTCGGGGTTACTTTTATACAGGTCCCGTTTATCTGATCACTCAATCGCGCAGTTTGCGACAACTTTATTAAAGCTGAAAGCAGATCATGTCTCTGAAGAAAAGTATTAAATACATCCTTATCATTCTTCCATTTGCAGCGTTGCTGGGTTTTACCGTCTACCGTGTCAGGCAGGAGCTAAAGAACAAAGAGAATCCGGCAGCCGGCCCGGGTCAGGGCGGGACACGTCCGGGCGGGCCTGGTGGTGGTGGCCCCGGTGGAGGGCGGGCACAGCAGGTACAGACGGGAACCGCAGCGATGGGGCGTATCGCTGAATCGATCGCGCTCACCGGCTCACTGCGAGCCCGCGAGCAGGTCGATGTCAGTCCGCGGATTGCGGGACGGCTGACGCAGATTCTTGCCGACACTGGGCAGCCGGTGGCACGCGGTGCATTGCTGGCCGCGATCGAGGATGACGAGATTCGACAGCAGATCGAACGCTCGAATGCGACACTTGCCGTCGTTGATGCCCAGATTGCGCAGCGACAGGCAGAGTTGAACAACGCCAAGGTTGAATTTGATCGCCGTTCACAGTTGGTCGCCTCGGGCATCCTTTCGCGCAACGAACTTGACACACTGCAGATGCGCTACTCGGTGGCGCAGTCACAGCTTGAGCTGGCGCGTGCGCAGCGTCGGCAGTCGGAGGCGGAACAGCGTGAACTGGCCATCCGTCAGAGCCAGACGCGGATCACCTCGCCAATTGCCGGGATCATCTCGAAACGGCACGTCGCGACCGGGGCCATGGTTGGCTCCTCGACTCCGATCGTCACAGTTGTCAGCACCAACCCGATGCTCGTCGATGCCCAGGTCTCGGAACGTGACGTCCCCCGCATCAAGCGTGGATCATCGGTCGCAGTGACGATCGACAGCCTCCCCGACGAGAAGTTTACCGGTCGGATCATGCGCATTGCCCCAACGCTCGATCCCCAGACACGCAACGGCTCGATCGAGATCGAAATCCCCAACCGCAACGGCATCCTCAAAGGGCAGATGTTTGCCCGCATCCAGCTCGATCTTGGCACGACACGCGAGTCGCTACTCATCCCGCGCGATGCCCTCGTTTATCGCGGCGACCAGCCGGGCATCTACACCATCGACCAGGAGAAGGCACGCTATGTCCCCCTCGAAACCGGCCTGACACAGGGAGAGAACGTCGAGGTGATCTCCGGTCTCAAGGTTGGAGATACGGTCATCACCCGGGGCTCCAACCTGATTAAGGAGGGAGATCGGGTTCGCGTCATCGATGCCAACCGTGAGGGTAATCGCCAGGAACGTGGCGGCCCGCAAGGCGATAAGGGTGCCACTGACAACAAGCCAACAGGCGGCACTGCTCCACCTGCCGGCCAACAGGGCCAGCGATCACGCAGTGAAAGCGGAGGCCGCCAGTAGGCCGGATCCCATCGTCTCCGGCGCGATCGATATGCCGCGCCGACAACTCATTTGCGAGAGGAGAGCCATGAGTTTACCAGCAGTATCAGTCAGGCGACCAATCACGGTCTACATGTTTATGTCAGTCATCATTCTGCTCGGAGTGATCGCCTTCATGCGATTGCCGGTAGATCTGATGCCGGAGATTCAGAATCCGACGCTTACCGTCCGCGCAGAGTATCCGGGAGTGGCACCAGCCGAGGTTGAAAACCTCGTCACGAGGCCTCTTGAGTCGGCCCTCAGCTCTGCCCCTGGCGTCTATCGCATCAGCTCGACATCATCCGAAGGTTCGAGCAATGTCCGCGTCCAGTTTAACTACGACGTCAATATCGATGAAGCAGCCAACGAGATCCGTACTCGTGTCGATCGCGTCCGCGGTGCTCTTCCTGAAGCGGTACTGCCACCGACGATCTTCAAGTTTGATGTCTCGCAGTTCCCGATCATGTTTCTCGCCGTCTCCGCCAACATGGACGGACGGGAACTGCGCACCCTGCTGGAGAAGGATATCCAGCCGCGCATCGAGCGTGTTCCCGGGGTTGCGGCGGTCGATATCCGCGGCGGCCTGAGGCGTGAAATCCAGGTCAAACTCTCGATTGAGAAACTCCGGTCATACAACCTCTCCGTCAACCAGATAGTCAATATCCTGCGCGCTGAAAACCAGAATCGCCCCGTCGGGCCGATGGAGGAGGGGCGATATGAAGTCCTGATCCGCTCACAGGGTGAATTCAATAATGTCGAGGAGATCAGGAATGTCGTTGTCACCTCCCGCAGCGGGACACCGATATACCTCAAGGACATTGCCGAGATTGTCGATGGCCACGAAGAGATCCGTCAGCTCGTTCGCATCGATGACAAGCCGGGCATTCGCTTCTCGATTCGCAAGCAGTCAGGCGCCAACACCGTCACCGTCGCTGACAACGTCACTGCCGAGCTGGCCCAGATTGCCCGCTTCTTCCCCAACATCAGGATTCAGCCGATCTTTGATTCGTCGAAATTCATCACGCAATCGATCAATAACCTCAAGGAATCGGCAATCTCCGGCGGCATACTGGCAATCCTTGCGCTGCTGCTCTTCCTGCGTAATATTCGCAGCACACTGATCGTTGCCAGCTCCATCCCGATCACGATCATCGGCACTTTTATGCTGATGTATGCCGGTGGCTTCACACTCAATACCATGTCCTTTGGCGCACTGGCACTCGGTGTCGGAATGATTGTCGACAATGCGATCGTCATCATCGAGAACATCTTCCGATATCGTGAAGGTGGAGCAACACACGAGGAGGCGGCGATCTCCGGCACGAGCGAGGTGACCACCGCAATCATTGCCTCGACAATGACCTCGGTTGCCGTCTTTGTTCCGCTCATCTTCCTGACAGGCATGACCGGCGTCATGTTTAAACAGCTCGCTTATATTGTCGGCTTCTCACAGATCTTTTCGCTGATCATCGGTCTGACGCTTGTCCCGGTGCTTTGCTCGAAGTATCTTCGAGTCAAGCCACCCGATGCCAAACGCCACCCGCTGATGAGCACAATAATCAACATCAGTGGACGGATGCTCGATGCATTGGATGAGAATTATCAGCGTGCCATCCGCTGGTCGCTGCTGCATCGCAAGACGGTGATTCTGACAGCCGTTCTCCTCTTTGCCGGCGCAGTCTGCCTCATCCCCTTCATTGGCTTCGAGATGATGCCCGAGACGGACGAGGGTGAAATTCGTGTCGACATCGAGCTGGCAGCCGGCACAAGAATCGAGGTCACCGACGACATCTCAAAACGGATCGAGGGGGTGATCAAGCGTGAAGTTCCGGAGATGACCAATCTGCTGAGCGAGGTTGGCGGAGGCGGATGGATGTCATCTTCGACACATACGTCGAACATCCGTGTCCTGCTCAAGTCCGTTGATCAGCGCAAACGTACCAGCCAGGAGATCGTCAACGCTCTGCGGCCGAAGCTGATGCTTCAGCCGGGAATGATCGTCCGTGCCCGCTCCAGCAGCAGCAACTTTACTCAGCGAATGGGCAGTTCGTCCGGCGATCGCATCTCCGTAGAAATTCGCGGCTTCGACATGGCGACCGCAGCCGACATTGCCCGGCGCGTTAAGGACATCATCGATTCTGTACCGGGGATCACTGATTCTCAGGTCAGCCGGCGTGAGGGCATGCCAGAGATGGTCGTCCAGGTTGATCGCACCAAGGCGGCATCCCTCGGCATCAATGCCGCTGATATCGCCAACACTCTTGAAACTGTCATTGGCGGTCGCCGTGCCAGCCAATTCCGCGAGGAGGGTGAAGAGTTCAACATCCTCGTCCGCCTCAGTGAAGAGCAGCGTGCCAACATCGGCCAATTGAAAGATGTGACGGTCCTCACCCCCTCCGGCCGCAATGTACCCATCGGCGACCTTGTCACTATGGTGCGTCAGGAAGGTCCCGTTTCCATCGAACGCCAGGATCAGGAGAGACTGGTGCGCGTCACTGCCGGTTTTGCCAATCGCGACATGGGCTCGATCATGCTCGACATCGAGGACCGTCTCGAGGATTTCAACCTCCCTTCCGGCTTCTCTTTCAATTACGGCACCGAATACGAAGAGCAACAGCGATCCTTCAATGAGCTGCTCTTCTGCCTGATCGTCGCGATCATCCTCGTCTATATGGTCATGGCCGCCGAGTTTGAATCTCTGCGCGACCCGCTGATCATCCTCTTTTCGATCCCACTTGCAGCGATCGGCGTCTCACTGGCGCTCTTCCTGACGAAGACAACCTTTAATATGCAGGCGTTTATCGGTGCCATTCTGCTTGCCGGTATTGCCGTCAATAACGCGATCGTCCTGATCGACTACACCAATCTGCTCAGATATCGCGATAAACTGATTCTTCGTCAGGCGGTTGAGCTTGCCGGAAGACGTCGGCTGCGACCGATTCTGATGACCACCCTGACTTCGATCCTCGGTCTGATTCCAATGTCACTCGGCATCGGCGAAGGTGCCGAAGTCCAGGCTCCGATGGCTCGCGTCGTTATCGGTGGCATGATCACGTCGACACTCATCACCCTTCTCTTCATCCCGACGATCTATACCATGATCGAAGAGCGCGGAGAGAAGGAGACCGTGAGGGAGACCGAACCACTCGCTGAGGGCCTCCCGGAACCGCTTCATCCCATTAGCGCTGACTAGGCGACCGATCATACCCGACTGCTGGTTCAGCCGGATGATCAATATCAAGCCGGCGCTGACGGGCATTGCATGCAATTTGCAAATGTCCGTCAGCACCGCGATCAGAACCATGACCGATCAAACAGAAGAACTGCTCGCCGAAGAGACACTCTATCTTGAGGCGGCCTTCAATTCAGCCATCGGTCGCCTGCCAGTCAGCAGGACTAAAGAGATCTTCGCGGCTATCAGATCTCTTCGCCAGCAGATCGCCGCGCGAATCACAAGACTGGCAGGCAGCCTCGATCCCGTTGAACTTCTGTACCTCCAGACAGAAATCGATCACTGCCTCGATCGCCTCCTTGAAGAGCACTTACAATCGGCCATCAATGAGCTTGTCGCACGTGCCGAGCGTGACCATCTCACCGGCCTTCGCCATCGTGCCGGCTTCGAGGAGAGACTCGCTAAGGAGATTGATCGTTCCAACCGCTACCAACGTAGTCTTGCCCTCATCCTCTTCGATATCGATGGCTTCAAGTTGATCAATGACCGCTTCGGCCATTCCACCGGCGACCTGCTGTTGACTCAGTTTGCGTTGATGATGAAAGGCTGTATCCGGCAGAGTGACGAGGCTTTCCGACTTGGTGGTGACGAGTTTGCCGTCATCTGCCCCGAGATTGACGCAGCTGCGGCCCAATTTGTCGGATCAAGAATCAGGATGGAAATGAAGAGATTACTGGCTGTCAACGGGCTTGAGGAGAATTCCGGAGTCAGCTGGGGTGTCGCCGCCTGCCCCGACGACACTGACAATTCTGACAATCTTATTCTGATAGCCGATCGCCGTCTTTACGATCACAAGACCTTACACCGGCTCAATGCCGCGAGTGACAGACGTCACGACTGAGCCAACGGCAGACCAGTCTCAGACCGATATCACCTCGATCTCAGGATCAACCTCCTCGCGCAACATGTTTTCGATCGCGTAAAGAGTACCGCTGATCGAGCTGGGGCAGCTCCCGCATGCCCCTTGATAATGGATCATCAGACGATGATCGTGATAGCCGACAATCTCCAATCCACCTCCGTCCCCCGCCAAACCAGGACGAACCCGCTCATCCAACACCTGATTGATCCGGTCGAGCACCGGATCCGCCCCCGGCACATAACCTCCACCACCAGTCTCCGCCTTCTTTGGAGCGTCAGTAACCGATGGCGCCGACCTGATCGGCTCCGCCAGCTTCTTCAATATCTCCTCCCAACTGACATCCTCTTCCTTGTTGATCGTGATGAATCGATCCATGTAAAAGACCGAGGTCACGTTCCCCACATTGAAGAGCGAAAGCGCGAGTGGATCCGTCAGCGCCGACTCTGCTGTCTGGTATGAGCGCGATGAGCCCGTGGTCACCGGCTCCTGCAGGATAAATTTGACCGCATTCGGGTTCGGCGTGTACTCAATATCGGCAATCTTCGGCATCTTTCAAGTCTCCTTCTTAAACGCCGTGACTTTACCAATCAATTGTTGTGCCTGGTTGTTGAACTTTTGGCATTTCAGTCACAAAAGACAGATTCGTGACAAAATTACTTGTCTTCAGTCTGTGTCGATGTCCCTGCCCGAGATAAACCTGAAGTGATTCCACAGTACAAATGTCGTACCCCGGGCAATGGCTTCCCTGCCCTGGGGGCGCTGGCCTGGCTGCCGTTTGATGTTGTATCCTGTCTGTTGTGCAAGGTGAAAGTGAGGTGAAATGAGACTGTTGATTGGCTATGACGGCTCAGATTGTGCCGAGTGGATATTTACGGATCTTGAACGTGCCGGCCTGCCTGAGAAGGCGGAGGCAGTCATCCTCTCTGTCGCGGAGACGTGGCTGCCACCAGCGATGAGTGGTGAGATAGAACTGTCAGTGGCGGTGACACCGCCGGCAGTCGAGCGCGCCATCAAACAGGCAGAGTCAAAATTGGCCGAGGCTCGCGAGATTGCGGCCAATGGTGCCAGGCTGCTTGCCAGGAGATTCCCGGGGTGGGATATCAGGCATGAGGCCACTGCTGACTCGCCGGCATGGGGGGTGCTCAAACTTGCCGGAAACTGGATGTCCGATCTGATCGTTGTCGGGTCGCACGGCTACTCCGGATTCAACGCCTTTTCGCTGGGCAGCGTCTCGAACAGAATCGTCACTGAGTCAGACTGCTCAGTCAGAGTCTCACGCCTGAGTGAATCCTCGTCAGATGAGCCACCAGTTATTGTCATCGGTATTGACGGATCTGAAGATGCGGAACTGGCAGTAGCGAGAGTTGCCTCCCGACAATGGCCTGCCGGCACGGTCGTCCATCTGGTCTGTGCGATTGATGAGAAGATCTCCACTCAAATCATCATGCCCTCTGAATCGATAAAGATGTGGATCGAGGAGACTGATGAAGATCCGATCGCCTGGG
>CAIKMY010000406.1 GCA_903828635.1 uncultured Acidobacteriota bacterium | reverse complement strand
GGCGTTGAAGAGGTTGATCCAGAAGAAGAGGAAGAAGGGGAGGATGCTGACAATGACTCCCGAGAGTCGCGCCTGGGCCGACTTGACCCTGATCTCACCCTGGATGCGGAAGCGCTCACGAACGGTGTGGCTGATGTTGCGCAGCACCTCCGAGAGATTACCGCCAATCTCACGCTGAATCAGCACTGCCGTCACGCAGAGCTTGAGATCGAGAATCGGCACGCGCTCGACCAGATTCTCGAGCGCCGACTTCATATTGAGTCCGAGGTTCTGCTCCTCATAAGCTTTGCCAAATTCGCGGGCAATCGGATCCGGCATCTCAGTCGCGACCATCTGCAATGCCGAACTGAAGCTGTGACCTGCCTGCAGCGAGCGCACCATCATCTCCAGCGCGTCCGGCAACTGCTCAAGGAATCGATTGAAGCGCTGGCGTCGCAAGTGCATGACCACGGCCACCGGAGCCATCATGACACTGGTCGTCCCAATGAGCATCGCCACCAGCGACCCGGAGACGAAGAAGAGCGTCACCCCGACGAAGAAGCCGCCAACCAGGCTGTAAATAATGAACCGGTAGACCGAGATGCGGAGATCTGCCTGACGCAGCATACTCTGCAACCGGTTGAAGACCTCAAAACGGATCAGCGTGCGGTGAAAGGCCGGGATCGTGCTTAACAGCTCTTCCCGGAGCACCTGGATCTCGCGGTTGCTCGCACCGCCGCGATCCTGCACCAGTTGCCGCAGGCGCTCGTCGATCCGCCGACGGTATTCATCGGTGTCACGGCTGACGAAGAAATAGATCGCCACCGTCAGAAAGAAGAAGGTGAAGGCGACGAAGACAATCTCGATGTAGAGCAGACTCATGGTATCCTGCTGACCGCTTCCCTGCCGGATCACATCCCCGGATCGAAGATGTGTGGCGGAAGAATGTAACCGTACTGTTCGAGCCTCTCGGTAAACCTCGGGCGGATGCCAGTCGGACGAAAGTGCCCCTGGACCTCACCCCGCGGGCCGACTCCGGAGCGATTGAAACGGTAGATCTCCTGCATGGTGATCACCTCACCCTCCATCCCCAGAACCTCGGAGACCGACATCACCTTACGTGAGCCATCGCTCATGCGCGAAACCTGAATAATGAGGTTGATCGCTGAACTGACCTGCTGTCGCATCGCCTTGTCGGAGATACGCAGGTTGGCCATGGCGATCATCGTTTCGAGGCGCGCCAGCGCGTCACGTGCCGAGTTGGCGTGAATGGTCGTCATGCCGCCGTCGTGACCAGTGTTCATTGCCTGGAGCATGTCGATCGCCTCTTCACCGCGCACCTCACCAACGATGATCCGGTCAGGGCGCATTCGCAGCGCGTTGCGCAGCAGCGAGCGCTGGGTGACCTCGCCACGCCCCTCGATGTTTGGCGGGCGCGTCTCCAGCCGGACAACGTGCGGCTGTTGCATCAGCAACTCGGCCGAGTCCTCGATCGTCACCAGTCGCTCGTTGTGCGGAATGAAACCCGAGAGCGAGTTGAGCATCGTCGTCTTCCCGGCACCGGTTCCGCCAGACACGAGGATGTTCAATCGCGACTTGACGCAGGCTTCGAGCAATTGCACCAGCTGTGGCGTCAGCGCCTTGAAATCTACCAGATCCTTGATCGTCAGCGGATCGGCGCCAAAACGGCGGATCGAGAGTATCGGCCCGTCGATCGAGAGCGGCGGGATGATGGCGTTGACGCGCGAACCATCAAGCAGCCGCGCATCAACCATTGGCGACGATTCGTCGATGCGCCGCCCGATACGCGAAACTATGCGGTCGATGATCTGCATCAGATGGGCATCGTTGCGAAAGACGATGTCCACCTTCTCCAGCTTGCCGCGTCGCTCGATGTAGACCTGGCGTGGTCCGTTAACAAGAATGTCAGAGATCGTCTTGTCGGCAAGCAGCGGCTCAAGCGGCCCAAGCCCGAAGAGTTCGTTGAGGACGTCTCCGGTGATGTTCTCCCGCTCAAGGCCGTTCATCGGAATGTTCTCTTCATCGAGCAACACTCCGATCACCTTGCGCACATCACCCTGAACGACGTTCGGATCGGCCCCCTCAAGCTTTGAGAGGTCGAGCTTGTTGATCAGGCGACGATGTACCCGCGCCTTGATCTCCTGCAACTCGTTCGACTCACGCGTGCCGGCAACGCGCGCCACTGTCCCGCTCTGCTGTTCGAGTAGTCTTTCCCTAAGTGACATGATTCATTCCAAACGGGGCAGTATCAGATGGCGGATATTAACGTTTCCCGCCAAAGATCGAGGTCCAGCCGCTCTTTGCCGGGCGGGGTGCCTCCGGCAGTTCGGTCTCCTCGCGGAAGCCGGTCAGTTTTCCGGCGATCAGGTTGAAGTCGTTGATCACCCGCGACTGCGTCTTGGAGAGCACCAGCGGCTCTCCGACGTTGATCGAGGCGATTGCCGCCTGGTAGTCATTGGCGATCGTCGCGAAGACACTGGTCTCCAGCACCTTCTCCACCTGCTTGAGGTCAAATTCCGGCGTCTTGCTGAAGCGATTGATGACCACTTTGATGCGCTTCTTGTCGTAACCAAGCCGATTGAAGATATCGAGCGTGCGCTTGGCACTGCGAATCGCCGGAATGTCGAGTGTCAGCAGCAGTATCAGATCGTCAGCGGCATCGAGTGCGGCAATCGTGATCTCGTTGAGCATCCGCGGCGGGTCGATGACGACAAAGTCAACCTGCGCACGCAGCAGCGCGATTGCCCGCGTCACGTGCTCAACCCGGATATCCTCGTCCTTGCCGATCTCGGTGGGTGCCGCGAGCAGTGAGAGCAGTTTCGAGCGCTGCGTCAGGTAGTTGGCCATCAACTGCTCATCGAGCCGGTCGAAGTTGCGAACGATATCGTGAATCGAATAATTTGGCTCCAGCCCGAGATAGAGCGGCTGATCGCCCGCCTGCAGGTTGAGGTCGACGACACAGGCCCGCTTGCGTGTCAGTCGGGCGAGGCTCGCTGCAAGGTTGGCGGTGACAAATGTTGTTCCACACCCGCCCTTGCTCGCGTAAACAGCGATCACGCGCGCCAGATGAGACTCTTCCGGACGTGCCACCGAATGCTCGATCTTCGCAAAGACGGTGGCAATCTCCGACTCCGCCAGCGGCTGCCTCAGGAACTCGACTGCTCCACTGCGAAATGACTGCAGAATGACGTCGGGTGAGTTGTCCTCACTCGAACAGATCACCGCCGTCGCGGGCAGCTCCTGATGAATCCGCTCGACCAGCTGAAATGAATGATGCAGATCGCCGTTGAGCAGAACCAGTGCCGCCTGCGGACGCAGGCGGTTGAGTTCGTCAAGCACCTGTGGCGCATTCGGCAGCTCGGCTACGATCGCCAGCGGCGTCTGGCTCGAACTGCGCAGATGAGTTCGCTCCTGCTGACTCAGGCTCCGTCCGATCACAACTACCGATATCGCTTTAGACACTGCTTACTATTCCTTGCTTCGCTGAATTAAACGCCAGATTCCGGAGCCCCCGGAATCAATCACAGATTATATGCCCGCAACTTGCGTGGCTGCAACGGGTGATATTAGTCGTCTGCCACTCGCCACTGGCGGGGACGGCCAACCGGCTACTGGAGCAGTTGCGTGGCCATCGGCAGCCAGGAGCGACGGAAACGGGTGTCGATGTCGGATCCAAAATTGGCCGTCTCG
>CAIKMY010000405.1 GCA_903828635.1 uncultured Acidobacteriota bacterium | reverse complement strand
TTGGTGAAAGCAAAGACATAACTATCCCAGCCGGCAACCTGGTAGCCGATGGTCCTGGCATGCTCTGCAGCAACGGCTATTGCCTGCTGGCGATTGATTGCGATTTCCACACGTGGATCAGCTGAGTGGCGCAGGGCGAGTGCACCGCCGGCAAGACAAGCCGGAAGCCCCATCAGCAGAAATAGTTTCCAGTATCTGATCCTGAGCCTCGTCAACATTTCAACCGTGATGATAGATTGAAAAAAATGACAAAGCAAAAAGTGAAAGGGGATTTTGCCTGATACCTCCCGTCTTATGTTAGTAGCGATGATTGATCGCGATTATTTCTCGGCCATGAGGAGGTAACAGATGTTTAAACAGTTCAGAGGGGCAGGCACGGTGAGGCGGAGTGTTGCCGGTCTGCTCGCAATAATCAGCTTCATTCAGCCGGCTCTCGCCGCCGGACCGACGCTGTCGACTCCGGTGTTGAATGCCAGGCCGCTGGCAGTTCTGGTATCGGATACCGGAGTAGTGGCGAAGCTGCTGCAAATGAGATCCGACAGCGTCATTCTCTCTCTGGCGGGCAGGGCAGCTGAGGGGGAGATTGGTACTGTTTCCCTTGGACGTAAGGGTATGGACCGTTTGTTCATCGATTATGCTGTGCCCGGCGGCCATCATCTTCGGGTGGAGACATCAGCATCAACCGGGCCGGCGATCGGGGGCCCCCCCGGCAATATCGTCAGCTTCCAGTATGACCAGCTCAGCGCCATTGCCACGGCCGGGCCTGACCAGGAGAGTCTCGGCCAATTGCTGGCCTGCGCGGCCAACAATAATAAGATCACGAGGCTGATCAGTGAATCAGGATACTTCCTTGCCCGGCATCGTCTGGCAAACGCACTCGAAGGCAAACGCGGAGTCAGCGACTGCCAGGTCGAAGCGACTGATTGCCTGACCTCACTGGTCACCTATGGGGTCGGGATTGGCACGATCATCTCGGCTTGCGGCTTTAGCCTCGGGATTGGATGTATCGGACTGCTTTTAGCCCATCCCATCGTTGCTGGTGGTGTGGCCATCTATTGCGGGCGGGCTATCGAAACCTGCAACAGTGCGACAGAGCACCCACCGGCACGATAAGCGGCCATCTCAACCAAACACTAAATTTGGAGGTGATTCATGCTGATAGCATTATGCTTGTTCATGTTTCCGTGGGATGTCCGGGTGATGACACCCGAGCGACCAACCCCGATGGAATTGAAGAACCTGCTGGAGGAGGTGGCAGGTCGGGCAATGCAGGTCAGCGATCGCCTCATCGCCGCGCGCCTGCGTTCGAGAGTTGCCGCAATGATGTGGTCGGCGGATCAGACACGGGCGCGCGCCCTCTTTACTGAGCTCTGGCAGTTATCGGGTGACGACACCATCCCCGTCGAACAGCGTGACCGGCTGCGCCGCGAGATTTTGCGCAACCTCATCAGGTGTGATCGACAGCTCGCAGATCAGTGGATGAAGGAGGTCATGCCGCAAAGTCCTTCCGGCAGGCTGACAATGACCGAGCAGCTTCAGGGCAGATCTCCGGAGGCATGGTACCTCAACTCACTATCCGAGAGCCTTGCTGATAGTGATCCGCAGCTGGCCTCGGAACTGCTGGGACGATCCTTCGACCTTGGCTACAGCTTTCGCGCCCAGGCTGCACTCCATCACCTGACCGACCGCGCCCCGGAGACTGGTCTGAGACTGGCAGGGCAAGTACTCGCCGGACTTGGATCACAACCTTTGCCAATCGCGATGG
The DNA here is from genome assembly GCA_903828635.1 of uncultured Acidobacteriota bacterium. GTDB lineage: Bacteria > Acidobacteriota > Blastocatellia > RBC074 > RBC074 > CAIOZW01. The sequence goes on along the minus strand of CAIKMY010000405.1, from coordinate 7,624 downwards.
CCGGGGCACGGATGATGATCGACTACTGCCATCCGGCCGGGGGAGAATCGAGAAACAGTGAAACCGTGCAGCTGGCCTGTTTTAACACCGGCCTGCTGATCCTTCGCCGCTCACTGATCGAGGAAACGCCGCCCGGGAACGCGGCTGGCGATCTCCGTGCGTTGCGTGCCCACCAGGCAATGCTGGCAACGGCATTGCGAATGATCGCCGAAAGGCGAGGAATGCCGGTCGCTGCTGAGCTGCTGGCAATCTCCGAACGGCTGGCTGCCAACATCCCGCCTGAACTTGCCGGCTGGCAGCACTCACTGGCAACGCGCCTGGCGGGTGCACCCAATCCCGGCCGCGAGGCTGACAAAGCTCTCCTGCCTGCGCAGTTTGTCGAAAAAGGTGAGATCTCATCCCTGATCAGCCGCGGCGAGTATGGCGAAGCGCTCTCCAGAACCATGCTTCTCAATGACGCCGGCTACAAACTGCTGCTGCTCGGCAGAATTGCGCGATCAGCCGCCCATCACGGCGAAACCCAGTTTGCAATATACATCCTGCGGGTGATCAGCGAAGCCTCCAGCTCAATGAGTTGCACGTCCTCGACGTCAGAGGCCCTGCTCTCAACCCTGGCTATCGACCGCAGAGGATCGCTCGATGATCAACTCATCACGTGTCTCAACAGCCAGGAAGATGATGCCGACTACTACTGGGAGTCAGGCGCCCTCCGTGCATCGTTCGGTGCATTGGCACAGCAGGACTGGCCCCGTGCCCGACGTCTGGCCTCCTTGCTGAAGTCGCCACTACTTGAAATCTCGGCCACTCTCGCAGCATGCGAGGGGATCATCAACACAGTTCGACATCAAAATCAGTAATATTTGGTAATATATCAGTAATATGCAGGAGGAATATATGAACTTTCCGATACCACAAGGCGAAACAGTTCTCGATGTTCTGATGATCTCAGTGATCTTTTTCTACAGCCTGGTTATCGGTCTCGGCCACCGGGAGAGACATCCGCGATGGCTCTTTCCACTGTGGCTGGTGATCTTCATCGTCAATGTTGTCAGGACATTCATTTATAGTCATCCGCTTCCGGTCAGGATCTTTGCCATACTCATGCTCTTCTCGGTAATGATTATTGTTCCGGCAGTGAGACGAGCGCGCATCCGGCAAAGATCGTTCATTGTCCGAGGAGGCCGGCCGTCAGAAACAGCAGACCAATGACGGTGTTGATAATGATATCGACTCTCGTCCAGCGGAAGTAGTGCCAGGGAAACCAGCGGGTGCGAGCAGCAACTGCCTGGTAGAGACCAGTCAGGCCAAGAATGACGTTAAAGCCCTTGAGGACCAGGTCGTGGTTACTGAGCAGGATAACGGCACCAAGCACTCCGCTGGCGATGATGAAAATATTGTAGGCAGTCTCGGTACTGACGATCTTTTTACTGTCAGGTGTGATGAATCCAACGATTCCGACAAGAATGAGAATCGGGGAGATAATCACCAGAATCAGAAAATTGAGATTTTCGAGCACCATCAGGGGGCACCGATGATGTCCGAGCAACCGGGATCAGTTGATCCCGAGAAGCTCAACATCGAAGAGAAGCGTCGCATTTGGCGGGATCTTGCCGGAACCGGCAACACCATATCCGAGGTCTGCGGGGATAATCAGCTTGCGCTTGCCCCCAACCTTCATCGACATTACCCCTTCATCCCAGCCTTTGATCACCTGGCCGACACCAATGGTGAAATCAAACGGCTGGCCACGATCAACTGAACTGTCGAACTTGGTGCCATCCTCGAGGGTACCAGTATAGTGAACCTTGACGCGCTTGCCCGGTGCCGGCGACGGCCCGGTACCGACTACCTGATCGACATATTTGAGCCCCGAGGACGTGGTGATCTCGGCTCCGCCACTGCGGCTGTTGAAGTACCAGAAGGCCGCCGCACCAATCAGGACGACGGCAACGGCTGCGAGGATGATGATCTTCCTGCCGGGCTTCCTGGTAGAGCCGCTCTTGCCGCCACGTGATGCTTTTGCTGCCTGTGATGCTTTTGCTGCCTCACGGTCGGCTACGGGAATATATCCCCGCCGCTTATTCGACTGGCTTTTACGCTCGTTGCTCAATTTGGCCTTCCTCAGTTGTCACTCACCAGTTATCACTCACCACATAGGCCTCCGGAAGAGACCGTGAGATCGTGATCGAGTGTTTGATATAACGAGTTAGATAGATGTTGAGAATCAACCCGGGCCACATCAAGCAGACACCCAGTCAGGAAGTTGCTGTAAATGCTGGCAGAAGCTGACATCTCGCTGGAAATTGAACTGGGAGGCAGGGATTCGAACCCCGATAGGCGGATCCAGAGTCCGCAGTCTTACCGTTAGACGACCTCCCAAGAAGTTGTGAATAATATGGCAATCGGAGCCGGCTGTCAAGTCGGCTGGAGAAACAATCCGCCGGGTTGAGGCTGAGGCTGCTGATGTAGAAAAAAGCTCGTCGCACTTCCGTTTCAAGGATTGTTATGTATGATGTGGCCTGTGCCATTCCATTCCATTGCCGTATTACAGGGGTCTCAGCGGAGATATCAGCATGACACAACCGGGCTTCGGTATCTACGAATCACTGATCGATGAGCATCTGCGGGGGGCGCTGCAGCGCTATCCCGAGCTTCGTCCGGTCTTTGGGAAGATAGACAAAGAGGAGCAGCCATCAATTTATGCGGCCTTCGTCGCGAGAGTACTGGAGGAGGCACTGCGCGAGGCTTCACCTGAGAGTAGGCTGGCGCTTTGCAATGAAATTCTCACGCGGATTTCGAGCCACAAGGATCTGGCGCATTTCGTCAGTCGGCATCTGGTCACCAGTGAGCGGTTACCGGAACGAGACAAAGCGCTGCTTCTTGAGATCAAGCCACCACACTATTATGAGGGACGATTGCCGCGTCCGGAGACGCCGATGGCGAGGAGCAGCCTCTTTACAGGCGCGCCGCATGAGCCACGACTGGCCGAGGAGCTCAACCGGGAGATGTGCTCGGCCGATGGCGTTGATATTCTCGTCTCCTTCATCAAGTGGTCGGGGTTGCGCCTGCTGATGCCCGGGCTGGAAGAGCTGCTCAGTCGTGATGTCAAAGTGCGCGTGCTGACGACATCATACATGGGAGCGTCTGATGCCACAGCCATCGAGTGGCTGGCGCGGCAACCCAATGTCAGCCTGCGAGTTTCCTATGATACGGAGCGCACGCGACTGCATGCCAAGGCATGGCACTTTCGCCGCGACAACGGTTACTCAACGGCCTATATCGGCTCGTCCAATATGTCGCATGCGGCAATGACGAGCGGGCTGGAATGGAATCTCAAGGTGACGGCACAGGACCTTGGGCCGATTCTCGACAAATTTATCGTCGAGTTCGAGACCTGCTGGAACAGTCGTGAATTCATCCCGTTCGATCCGTCGGAGCCCCGGGCACTGCGTGAGGCGATTGAGCAGGCACGCCACGGGGGCAATCAGGCGAGGGGCATCTTCTTCGACCTCCGGCCTTATCATTTTCAGGAACGCATCCTTGAGGCGCTCGAACGGGAGCGTGTCGTTCACGATCAATGGCGTAACCTCGTCGTCGCCGCTACCGGGACAGGCAAAACAGTGGTTGCCGCGTTTGACTTCAGTCGCTTCTATCAGGAGCGGGGACGGCAGGCACGGTTGCTCTTCATCGCCCATCGGCAGGAGATTCTCAGGCAGGCGCGGGAGACATTCCGTCAGGTGCTGCGCGACCAGAACTTCGGGGATCTGCTGGTTGGCGATTACCAGCCGGAGCGACTGGATCACCTCTTCTGCTCGGTGCAGTCGCTCTCCAGTCGCCGGTTATGGGAGCAGACGGGTAGCAGCTTCTACGATTTCATCATTCTCGATGAAGCGCATCACAGCGCGGCGACCACCTACCGCCCGCTCTTTGACAATTACCAGCCACGGATTATGCTGGGGATGACGGCGACACCGGAGAGGATGGACGGTGATTCGATCCTTCCCGACTTTGGCAATCGCCTCGCCGCCGAAATTCGCCTGCCCGAGGCCCTCGACCAGAAGCTGCTCTGCCCGTTCCACTATTTTGGTATCAGCGATCCGATCCCACTCAATGATGACAGGTTCTGGCGCAACGGCCGATACGATATCAGTGCGCTTGATAACGTCTATGTGCTCGATCGCAAAAATGGCGAGCGGCGTGTCGAAGCCATCATTGACGCTATTAACAAGTATGAGCCGGCGTGGGATGGTCTGAAAGGTCTCGGATTTTGTGTCAGTATCCGCCACGCAGAGTTTATGGCCGAGCAATTCAAGCTGCGGGGGATTGCCGCGGAGGCGCTCGTTTCCGGCAGATCCGATCGGCGTGACGAACTGCTGAAAGACCTTGGCACGGGGCGACTGAGGTTTCTTTTCACGGTCGATATGCTCAATGAGGGGCTCGACATTCCCGAAGTCAATATCGTTCTCTTCCTGCGCCCGACCGAGAGTCTGACGGTCTTTCTTCAACAGCTTGGGCGCGGTTTGCGCCATGCGCCGGGAAAAGATTGCCTGACAGTCCTCGATTTCGTTGGCCAGGCTCACCGCCGTTACCGTGCCGATATCAAATACCGGGCGCTCCTCCCCCGTCATCGCCACTCGATTGACAGAGAGGTTGAGGAGAGATTCCCACACCTGCCGGCAGGCTGTTCGATCCAGCTCGACCGCCTGGCCCGCAAATATGTCCTTGATAATATTCGGGAGAACTTCAAAAACCTGAAAAATCAGATCCCGGAGCGCATATCGACCTTTACCAGTGAAACCGGGCAGCCGCTGACATTTGCCAATTTTATCCGCTTCAATGACTACCCGCCCGAGAAGATCCTCAATTCAAGCACGTGGAGTGAGTGGAAGGCCACATCCCGGCTGGTGCCAGTGCCGACCGATCCGGATCTTGCAAGCCTGAGGGGGTCGCTGCTGCGGGCAACGGCGATCAACGGACCGGCCGAGATCAGGCGCCTGCGGGCCGTCGTTCGCGAGCTTACTGGCGATAATATCACCGGGGCGATCGAGGCCGCCGGCAATGCACAGATCCCTCTCCATTACCGGTTCTGGGGCGAGAACGGTTTACCCGAGGCCAACTCCATTGCCACCTCACTTCAGCAGGTAGCGAGGAACCGCTCATTCATCAATGATCTCAGTGAGGTTCTCGACTGGGCGGAGGATTCGACCAGGATTGCCGGACTCATCCCTCAGCTTCCGTTTGGCTGCGAGCTTGAACTCCACGCCCGTTATGGCAATGTCGATATTCAATCATATCTCGGGAAGACTTCCTTTACCTTGCACGCCCAGCGCGGCGTTGGCGTCATCCATATCCCCGAATTGAAAGCCTATGCGCTGCTGATTACTTTCCAAAAGACTGAACGTGAGTTCTCGCCGTCAACGATGTATGCCGATTATCCGATCAGCCGCGACCATCTCCACTGGGAGTCGCAGGCCAACACTGCGCGTGATCATGCCGGCGGACGTAACCTGATCGATCACCGCAATCGGGGCTATACCGTACTCATCTTTGCCAGAGCAACAAAGAAAGAGAGCGGTATCACCACACCGTTTACCTACCTTGGCCCTGCCGACAAGGTCAGTGATGAGGGCGAGCGGCCGATCAAATTTGTCTGGAAGCTGCGCTACCCGATGCCGGTCGAGATGTTCGAGGACAACCGTCGCGGCGGCTGAAAGCGCAGCCTGTCCACTGCCGTTATTTGCCAGCATTACCCCGCCGGCAGTCAGCTGAGCTTGACCGAGATCAGCTTGGAGACACCAGGATCTTCCATGGTGACACCGTAAAGAGTCCGCGCCACCTCCATGGTGCGCTTGCTGTGAGTAATGATCATGAACTGAGTCTGGTTGCTCATCTGCAGAACCTTGTCGCTGAAGCGGCCAATGTTCATTTCGTCGAGCGGAGCATCGACCTCGTCAAGCAGGCAGAAGGGGCTGGGGCGGTATTTGAAGATCGCCATGACCAGTGAGAGCGCCGCCATTGCCTTTTCACCTCCGGAGAGGAGCAGGACGTTCTGCAGCCGCTTGCCCGGTGGTTGAGCGATGATTTCAATACCTGATTCGAGCAGATCGTTCTGATCGATGAGGCGCATCTCTCCGTGCCCGCCACCGAAGAGCTCCTGGAACATCTGCTTGAAGTTCTCATTGATATGAGTAAAGGCCTCAAGGAAGCGTTCTTTGGAGCGCTTGCGGATCTCGGCAATGGCGGCCTGGGTATCGGCAATCGCCTTCTCAAGGTCGGAGCGCTGTGCAGTCAGGAAGTTGTTGCGCTCCTCGATCGCGGTCAGTTCATCGACAGCCATCATGTTGATCGGCCCGAGCGCCTCGATCTTTGAGGCGAGGTCATTGAGCCTGACCCTCGCGGCATCGAGATCAAAATTGTCCGGCACTCGCCAGAAGCTGATGTCGGCCGTGGGCAGCGGCGCATCGTCATCCGATTCTTCATCTCCGATCATCGCTGGTGGCGCTGCCGTCACCGCTGGTTCTTCGGGGCTCTCCGCCGGAAGTTGCGAGAGCCGCTCGCAGATGGCAGCAATATCCTCACCCAGCTCGGAACGGCAGGTATTGACGATGTGTTCAAGGTTGCTGGCCAGTCGTGCCAGTTCGATCTCCTGTCGGGCACGATCCTCGCGATGATCATCGGCCATCTGCCGCGTGCTGCGGAGACTGGTCTCGATGGCATCGAGTCTTTCGCGCGCGGCCTCGAGCGTCGCGGCCAGATCGACGACCATGGCCGACTTCAGGCGCTGCTGCTCAGCAAGGCGGGTAAAGTCGCTTTCGGTCGATTCCAGCGACGAGGTGGCGTTGATGATCGATTGATCGATCTCGACAGCTTCAAGGCCAAGCCTCGATATTCGGCCGTCAAGTTCTGATGTCTCATTCTCAAGACGGCGCAGATCGTTGATAAGCCCGCGGCGACGCTCGCTCCTCGCAGCAAACTCGGCGCGACTTCGCGACAGATTCTGAGCGCGATCCTCGGCACCCTGACGCAGCTCGGCCACCTCGGACTGGGCACCGGCCAGCGTGGCCTCAGCTTCAGCACGACGCGCAGCGGCCGCCTCCATCTCGCTGCTGGCATGAGTGAGTCGTGCCTCATAATCGGCTCTCTCCTGCTCCGCCTGAGACAGTTCCTGTTCAACGACGCGAATGTGGGTTCCGGTGCGTTCACGCTCACGGGTGCACTGCTGGAGCTGCTCGCGCAGCACGGCCATCTGCTTGTCGATCTGCCGCAGCTCGGCATCGAGGCGGGCCTGCTCCTGCTCGGTCGTCTGCAATCGATCCTGCACCGACGAGAGCTCGGCCTCGACCTGCAACGCGCTCTCCTCAAGCTCGGCCAGTTTGCCGGTCAGATCCTGGATCTCGCGCTTCAGCGCGAGGACGCCGGTAGACTTCTCCGATCGGCTGCCTCCGGAGATCAGTCGCCCACCGATAATTCGCTCGCCAGTACGCGAGAGCGCCATCGACGCTCCCGCTGACGGAGCCGTCACCGCAAAGCCATCCCGGGGATCATCGACAACCCGGGCACCGGCAAGCAGCGGTGCGGCAAGGCGAAAGGCCATCGAGACTTCCGGCTTGAGACCCAGCAGCAT
>CAIKMY010000404.1 GCA_903828635.1 uncultured Acidobacteriota bacterium | reverse complement strand
TCGCCGGGACGGTCTGCTCCGGAATTGAAAAGGTCTCTTCCGGCTGGCCGATATTCCATCCGGCATGATATTTGGGAGCGGGCGGCATCTCCTTCGGATTGCCCTCTTTGACCCCGCCGTCAACCCAGGCAACGATCGTCTCGACCTCACGCGGCGTCAGCCGACGGTCGTTGAGCCAGTCACCATGGTTCGGATCGGCATGCCACGGAGGCATCTCGCGGCTGACCACCTTGGCACGAATCGACTTCGCCCACGGACGTACCTCCTTATAACTCATCACCGAGAAGGGCCCAACCTCCCCTGAACGATGGCACTCGGCGCACGACTTGTAAAAGATTGGCGCGACGTCTTTGCTGAAGGTCACCGTCTTTGCTGTCGGTTTGGCGCTCGCCACCCGAATCGCCGGCACCGCCGCGGTTGCCGCACCAATCACCAGCATCCCAAGAAGCAGTCTCATCATCATCTTGTTCATTTCCTTCACTGCTCGACTTCCCCGGGCATTGCCCGGATTACCTGAAATTATGAGAGTAAGCCTTCAATTGCCGCCAGCGGCAACCTCGCGAACGCGCCTCGCACGCACTGTCTGGCCGTTCTGCTCCATGGTCATCTCGATGCCCTCGCCGTTGTCGTTCCTGACGAAACTGACGCGGCTTGCTGACTCCATCATGAAGAATGACGTCTCATTCTCCGGGAAGATCTCGCGCCTGCCGAAGAGACCGCGCTGCATGGCAAGGTGATCACCGACGCGGATGATCGTCACGACCGTCTTCTCATCGATCTGGTACTTACCCACGAGGCCATCGAGCGACTTGTCACTCAACTTTGCCACCGCCGGTTTGATGGTGACATAGTCCATGAAGCCGAACATCATCTCATCGTAGGTCGGCTCACCGTAGCGGACATCTTTCGTCGGATCAGGGTTGAATTTGTTCTTTGCCGAGTTGTCGAACCAGCCGGTGACCATCAGTTTGCTGCCCTTGGGGATCAGCTTCGGCTCGGCCAGCTCATAGTTGGTCTGCCAGGCAAAACTGTAGTTCGGAACATTGATCAGCACCTCGTTGCGTCCGTCAGGGTAGACGGCGCGGATCTCCATTGCCTTGCCGCGAAGGTGCATGTGGGGCATCAGACCGTAAAGGACCGTATCCTCACGAACCATCGAGCAGGCGGTCACCTTGTGGTTATCGGCACCGGCCGGAATTTTGAAGAGAATGTTGCCGGTCGAGCGCGTGGTGACGATCTTTTTCGGGGCCTCTTTGGCAAAGATGAGCCCGACCATCGAGCGGTCCTTCTCGACGACATCGCCACCCAGCGTCTGGTTCGAGTAGTGAATCTGGAAGCGAATGGTGGCGCCGGCCGGGATCTTCTTGGCCACGCCCGGCTCCCAGATGTCGACGTTGCGGCCCGGAGCATAGCCGGCAAGGATGCTGTCATCGCCGCCACCCGAGCGACGCTCGTTGCCCGGCGCACAGCCATCGTCGACCACCGGCTGATCCATTTTGATTCTCATCAGGAAGCCGTCACGGTAGAACGGAGAGTTCTTCAGCGCCATCTCCATCGCCTTGAAGCGCTGGTCGGTCGTCATCTTGGACATGTTCGGCCCCCCCGGGGGCACGATGAAGGCGATAATATGATGAACGATTTTGCGATTGGTCGGCCGAGCCTCGGCCATACTGATATATTTGTCCTCGGAGAAGTTGGTCGCGACATCGAAGTACTGGTACTCATCGGCACCTGCCTTGTAGGTGTGTTCTTCCGGGATCTGGAAGACGATATCAGGCTGACCGATGCCCCAGCCCTCGGTGAACTTCGGTGCCGGCGGAAGTTCACGCGGGTTACCCTCCTTCACTCCGCCATCGACCCAGGCGACGATTGTCGCAATCTCCTCGCTGGTCAGCGAGCGGTCGTTCTTGAATTTTCCGTAGTGAGGATCCGCATGCCAGGGTGGCATCTCCCGATTGACCACCTTCTCGCGGATCGACTTCGCCCAGGGGCGAACATCTTTGTAGCTCAGTGTTGAGAAGGGGGCACCCTCACCCGGTCGATGGCACTCGGCGCACTTGCTGTTGAAGATCGGCGCGACATCCCGATTGTAAGTAACGTTCCGCGCCGGACTCCTGGCATCGGTTTTGACAATCCAGCCCGATCCGGCCCAGCCCAGCCCGGCCAGCACCACTGCCAAAGCTGCCATACCAATTGAGTATGATCTTGTAATTCTGGTGATCCGCATCGACTTCTCTCCTTCTCCTGATGACTTCCCGATGTGATTCCCGATTCATTGATACTGATTTTTTGGAGCTGCAAGTACCTGTAGTAACAGGCAGGGCAGCGGCAAAATATACCTTGCAAATGTAATACGCGCAGCTGGAAAGCGTCAAGACAGAGAGCGGGGGATTGCATAAAAAGCCGCGAGTTCCGCGGGTTCAGCCGTAATTCTTACTGCGATCAGGCGGGTGAGTCTGGCGAAACTCGACGAGGAGTTGCTGCATGATGTCGGAGAAGGTGTGATTGGGGTCGAGTGACGGGTCGTGGCGCAGGCGGTTTTCAAGTTCGGTGAGGGCACGCTCGCGGGCCCAGGAGAAGAAGCGGGCAAGTTCGTTATTGTTTCGTGATTCCGGCTGATCTGTCGGCTGACTCATCTTGCTTGTTCAGTTTACTGCCCGGGTTATTGGTTAATTGCCACTGGTACAGAAGAGGATTCTGTTTTGGTTGCAGGGCAGGTTGATTGCGGTTAAAACTTGCATTACGTTTTTCGCAAGAGTGATTGTCGATCCTCGCTGCGGGAGAGTCAAGCGGGATATGGGGGCGGGAGCGTGGCGGGGCTCAAAGACGGCTGTAAGCAGGACATCTCTGATCGTGTGGACTGATGGAGGAGATTGGCAATGAGAAAAAGCGGATTGGCGATGCGGTTGACGGGGGTGATTTTGCTCTCTTTGACGGCACTTTTATGGTGGGGCGATTTGGGAGTCGAGGCACGGGAGCCGGTGTTGCGCGTTGGGGCCGCGGCGCTGACGATCACGCCCTTCGGGCAGCATCCGGATTGGAACGGGACGATCACGCCCTCGGGTGTCTGGGGTGAGGAGTTTACCGATCTCAACGGTGATGGTGTCCGCAATGGAGGAGAGCCCTTTGTCGACGATCCGGGGAATACGGCAATCGATGCCAGTTCGCGCAACAAGTATGACGGGATCTACCTTGCCGGTTTTGGCAACAACCGGTTGGCGACGGGGAGGCACGATGACCTCTGGGCACGGACGATCGTCATTGACAACGGGACGACGCGGGTGGCGATTGTCGCGGTCGATCTGATTGGTTACTACAGTGAGGCGGTCTACTACGGTGTGAAGCGGATCGAGCGGATGCTCGATCCCGGGCTTGGCGTCAGTGAGATTCTGCTGGCGAGTACGCACAATCACGAGGGGCCGGACACGATCGGGGCGTGGGGTGATGGTTTTCTCAAGGACGGGAAGTATCCGAAGTATCTGCAGTTTATCGATCGGCAGGTGGTGAAGAGTATCGAGCAGGCAGCGGCACGGCTGGCACCGGCACGGATTCGGCTGGGAGTGACCGATCCGCGCCGTTCACCATCACTGGCTGGAATGCAGACGCGGACGAGTGGCCGGCCGCCGCGGGTCTTCGATGAGGAGCTGCGGGTGATGCAGTTCGTCCGCGCCGGTGGGCGGCAGACGATCGCGACGCTGGTCAACTGGAACACTCATCCGGAGTCGATGGAGGATAAGAATACGGTGCTGACCTCCGATTTCCCGCACGCGATTCGGGCAGGGGTCGAGGAGCGATATGGCGGCGTGGCCGTCTATATCAACGGGGCGATTGGCGCGGCGGAGATCATCGGGGATACCAATAATCGCAGCGGGGACCGGACGCGGTTTGACGGTCGTGATTTCCCGCTGAGTGCAAAGAATCGACCGGTCTTCACCTTTGAGCGCACCGAGGCCATCGGCCGTGATGTCGCCAGGGCGGTCTTTGAGGCGCTCGACCGCGGGGAGTGGAGTCGCAGCCGCAGATTCGAGGTGAAGAAGGCCGATTTCAGCGGGGATCTCGACAATGCGGGCTACCTCTTTCTGGGAAAGATCGGCGTCTTCGATACACTGGTGCCGCCGGCTGACGGGAGTGCGCCACGGTTCGAAACGACGATCTACGCGATTACCCTCGGCGACGCCCAGATCGTCACCACGCCCGGGGAGCTCTTTCCCGAGGTCTTTCTGGGGGTTGCCCGGCATCGACGCGATGATTGCCCCGAGGCGGCGACCGGTGCCCCGCCCGAGCCCTCGATTCGCGACGCGATGACCGCAAAGTATCGCTTCATGTTCGGACTATGCCCGGATGAATTCGGCTATCTGGTGCCGAAATATGACTGGCGACGCGAGCCGATCGACCCGCAGAAGATGGAGATTCGGCAGTCGGTTGATCCCTGCAAGGCGAAGGGGGTGCCCAACCACTACCATGAGACCAATTCCGCCAGCCCGGTGCTGGCGCCGGCCTCGGCCTGCATCACCGTCGCGCTGCTCACCGGGAAGATTCCGACCGATGCCGCCTGCGCGAGTGTTACCGCTCATTCGAGGGCCATTCGTCAGATGGCTGCTGGAATGGAAGCAAAGAAGGGAATGGAGTGAAGATGATCGAGGTAGTCGTCAATGGCGAGCCCTGCGAGGTTCGTGAAGAGGCGCGGCTGACCGACCTGCTGGAGCAGCTTGATCTCCCGGCGACACGGCTGGCAATCGAGCTCAACCTCGAGATCGTGCCGCGGTCCCGCTGGGCGGAGACGACTCTCCGTCAGGGTGACCGGTTGGAGATCGTTCATTTTGTCGGGGGAGGCTGAGCAGGGCGGGCCGGATGATCGACCCGCCCTGCTGCCTCCCTCGGCGACATCCCGCAGGGGTGGGAGGTGAAGCCGTTCTCTGGTTTGGCAGGTTACGTTAACGGTTATGCCTTCAAGCCCGACGATTGGGGTAACGAAGGGAAACCGATCATCTTTGCCAGTGAACAGCCTGAATTGCCACCTGCTGCTCCATTTGGTTGAACTGGCCAGCTCGGTTCGGGCTTGCTTTCAAATGTTCATTCTCTTTGTGGAGTCTGCAGGGAGTTTTGGCAACGTGTCTTGAATCAGGAAGATCGCTTTGTGAATTGGCTATGGGAGGTTACGGTAT
>CAIKMY010000403.1 GCA_903828635.1 uncultured Acidobacteriota bacterium | reverse complement strand
TCAAGGCCGAGTACGGCGACAGGATTCGTTTCGTCTTCCACCATTTCCCGCTGACCAAGATTCACGCTAACGCGCAGCCGGCGGCCCTCGCTGCGGTGGCTGCCGGTTTTCAGGGGCGTTTCTGGGAGATGCACGACGAACTCTATTCCAGCCAGGAGGCCTGGAGCGAAGTTCCCGACATGACCCCGCATCTTCTCAGCCTTGCACGCAAGCTCAACCTTGATGTCACCCGCTTCATCGCCGATATGACCAGCCCGCGAGCACTGGCGGTGGTCATCTCTGACCAGCAGCAGGGACTGGCCCGCGGTGTCAATTCGACCCCGACCATCATCATCAATGGCAACCAGGTCGCGGTCGAGAACTTCACCTATGAGAAGCTGAGGGAGCAGGTTGATCGCGAGATCAGAAACCTGAAATAGTCTCAGCCGTTTTGAGATCTGCCGGCAACAACCAGTGCCCCGACAATGAGGGTGGTCGAGAGGGCTGAGAGCAGGCAGTAGGAACAGAAGGATCGAATGACCATCGCCTGGAGGTAGAAGAGCCAGAGGGTCGTGACGAACATTGCCGCGGCGATCAGGCGCAGCGGAGCCAGAGCCGGGCGGAAGCCCGAGAGGACGAGAACCGTGCAACTGAACGCGGCAAAATAGGCGAGCGCCCCCCAGGCCGCCGTCGGCAGACCGCCAATCATCGAGTAACGACTGCTGAGAACCGCCGAGCATCCCGAGACGATGGTGCATCTGACGCTCCGGCCGGTCAGATGCTGCACCGTCAGATAGACGGAATCACCCAGCCCGATCAGCGAGGCAATCGCGGTGATTCCGTAACTAATCTTCTCACTCCTCGCAATCTTCTGACTCCTCGCAATCTTCTCAATCTTCTCACTGCTCGCTGCCATTCCGTTTCCTGCCTCCACGCTCTTCCTCTGTTAACCCGCAAGAGATTATATTCGATTTGCCGCCCTCCTCGGTAATAAGATAAAAATTTCAGACTTTTTCAGGCATCGACACCTCCAATGAACGACAATCGCACAGCGGCAGTGGCCTGCTGACGACCGCCGGGAAGAGAGTTGTGAGTTCAGTACCGGCCGAGGTCAGGAGTGTCGGGCATAATGTCGGGTGTGCACAAGAGCAGGGCTGGAGAGATAATCCTTGACGATGGATCCAAGCGACGATCAGATCATTGAGCAGACGCTCGGCGGCGAGACGGAGGCATTCAACCTGCTGGTGCGACGTTGGGAGCGGCAGATCTATGGTCTTTCGTTGCGCCTGACCGGACGTGAGGAGGAGGCACGTGACATCTGCCAGGAGACTTTCATCGCGGCCTATCGCAACCTCGGCAAGTTTCGCCGGGAGGCGAGCTTCTCATCCTGGATTTACCGGATCGCGATCAATGCCTGCCACACGAGGCAGCGACGGCAGAACCAGCGTGCCGAGATCCCGATTGTCAGCAATGAGGAGGCCGACAGCAACATCGAACTCGCAAGTGATGATCGTGGCAGGTCTGTTCCGGAAGAGTTGGAGCGCGACCAGCGGGCGCGCCTGGTCAGAAAAGCACTGCAGGCACTCCCGCCCGATCTGCGCCAGGTAATCGTGATGAAAGAGTATCAGGATCTGACATTCGCCGAGATTGGCGAGATTCTGGACATCCCGGTGAGCACCGTCAAATCACGGCTCTACACCGGTCTTGGCCAGATGCGTGCGCGGCTGGAGAGGCTGCGAGGCGTGCTGTAGAGACAAGTATATGTAAAGAAGTTGAACAGGAGATTCAACCAGAAGAGCGACAGGACGAAAGGCATTATCACAATGAACAAGAAGATCGAGAGGCCGGACAAGAAAGCTGGCGAGATTGGCCAGATTGGCCAGATTGGCGAGATTGACAGGGCCGGGTGCGACAGAAAGGGTGACCTGATATCATTTCTTTACGAAGAGATGAGTGATGAAGAGAATCGTGAGTTCAGCCGGCACCTGACGGAGTGCGCCCTCTGCGCTGACGAGGTGGCCGGTTTTCGCCGGGTTCGGGAGGATCTGGGGGCCTGGGAGACCGGCTGGGTGCCGCGCACCGAGGTGGTCAGACCAGCAGGTCTGCCAGCAAGTCTTTTGGATAAGCTGAGTTCGCTGCTGCTGCTCTTCCCTGTCTGGGCGAGAGGGATGGCGCTGACGGCGCTGGCGGCGGGACTGTTACTGGCATTACTGCCAATGGGACGGGGCGACGAGAGAGTCTCACCGGACGAGATCGACCGCCTGGTGCGCGAAGCGGTAGCCCGTGAGCGTCAGCAGCTCGAAAACGACTATCGTGCGCGGACAGTCGCCTTTGAGGAGCAGTCACAGAGAGAGCATGACGCCCGGATTGAGGCGGTCGCTGCCAGCTGCAAGGCAAACCTCAACGATCTGCGTCGGTCTCTGCGGGCGGAGATGCGCCATGGGCAATCAATTCGGTCGTATTTTGCGCTCGGTGATGGGTATGATCTGCCTGGTCGGGGAGCCGGAGAGGAGAGGTGAGGTGATGAAGTGGAATCGACTGACGGGATGGCGATTGGCTGTCGGGGTGTGTGCCGGCTTCGCGCTGACAGTCGTGCTCGCGGCCGGGTTCGGGTTGTGTGGTGAGCGCGGGCTGTTTGGTGATATGGTGGTGAGCGCGCAGGGTGTTCGACCGATCGATCGCCGCCCGCGCCCGCTGGCTCCGAGGCCCGAGACCTCTTCAACTGCGACGAGCACCCCACAATCGAAAGTCGGGGTGCGGCCGACAAGCCACAGCCTCGACGGGCTGCGCAACAAGAATATCCTTGCGCTCTTCAGTCGGGAGGAGGTATCGATGTATATTCGTGGTTTCGGTCGGCCGGTTTCGTACCTCGTGATCCTGCGCCAGCTCGACCTGACTGCCGGGCAGAAGTCGGAGATAACCGGTATCAGCCGGCGCATTGGCAATCGCCTCGTGCAGTTGCGGATAGAAGCCGACACCCTCGACCAGCAGCTTGAGGAGGCGATCTACGGCCAGTCTTTCGATCGGCCCCGTACCGAGGATCTCGCCAGAAGGCTGGGCGAGGCTCAGGCTGCCGTGACCCGGCTGCAAGCGGAGGTCGAGACCGAGTTTAGGGAGATTCTGACCAGCGATCAGTTCTTCGCCTTTCGGGCACTGGTCGGAGAAATGCTGTTACCGGCGCGCCGGGTGCCCGGCGGTCAGTTGCGCCAGCAAGGGCCACTGCGACGGCCAGGCACTATCAATGGTGGGCAACTGAATGGTGGGCAACTGAATGGCGGGCAACTGAATGGCGGGCAACTGAATGGCGGGCAGTCTGGTGGATCGGCCGGCTCGCCGCGGCCCGACATCCCCACTCGTCCCGATCCCCTCTTTCCGGAATCTCCCTGACGCCGTGAGCCCGGGGTGAGATGAGCGATCCGGGGTGAGTGGCCCGTGTCGACAACCGACGGAAAAGATGTGAACACACCCCTGACACCCAACGACAGACTGCTGCTCAGTGGTCTGATACCAAGCAATGCCAGCCTGCACCGCCTGCGACGGCTGGTGCATGAGCAGGGCTCATCGATCGACTGGAAGGCCATTAGTCAGCGCGGTGCCTACCATTTTACCCTTCCACTCCTGCGCTATAATCTTGCGCAGGCACGCCTGCTGCCGCATTTGCCGAAAGATTTCAGTGAGACCATGGAGCGGGAGTCACAACTCTGGGCCGCGCGGGAGATGGCACTCATCAATGAATCACGCAGCCTGATCGTCGCGCTGCAGACAAGAGGGGTTCGCTCGCTTCCGCTCAAGGGAGCGGCGCTCATGCTCGGCCGATACTATCCGACAGCCGGTTTGCGACCGGCAGTTGACCTCGACCTGCTGGTCTCTCCGGAAGAGGTGGCCGCCGCCGACCAGATTCTCGAACGGCTCGGATATGCACCACTTCCGGGAGAGAGGATGGTTCGTCCGAAGCAAAGGCTGGCCAACGAGCAGAACCACCTGTGGCCACGGCGCGGTCCGACCGGCCTCATTGTCGAGCTGCATCATCGTGCTTTTCACTGCACGCCGGGTGCCCGCGACCTTCACTTCGCCGAAATGTGGGAGAACGCCAGACCGGTCGAGACCGACTTCATCGCCCTGCCCTCACCGGCTGACCTCGCCCTGCATCTGATCCACCATACCATTGTCGATCTGCAGAGCGGCCAGTCAATCCTGCGCACCGTCAGCGATCTCTTCTTCATTTTCAAGTCAGGCGGAGACAAGGTGATGGCCGAACTCTTCCGGCGCGGAAGAGATTTCGGGATCGGAGGCGCGGTGTTGCTCGCCAGAGATGCCGTTCATCATCTTCAGGAGGCCAACCTCGAAGCACTCGATGTCGATGTCGCCCACCCTGAACTGGCGTTCCTCATCGAGACTTCACTGCTCGACTCACACGCACGGATCGCCAACGCCGCCCGCATTGTCGAATATCTCAGCCTGCTGCAGCGCCCGCTGCAGAAGATCCCGGCGCTGGTCTCCCTTCTCTTTCCGGCCAGAGGCCACATGGAGCAACTTTACCATCAGCCTGATCTCAAAGGCCGCAAACAACAAGGCCGCGCCTCGATGGGCTTCAATTACCTGCGCCGCCCCTTTGATCTGCTGAGGAAGATCGACTGGCAGAGCCTTGAGCCCGATAATCTGCGGCGGGTCTTCAGATGGCGAAGAATTGGTAAGGAGAAAAAAAGATAGTTCCCTGCGGGACTTGTGCCGCGAGGGCCCTTCTCCGGCGATTGCCGCCTCGCCGACTGACGACGGCCATAGGATATTGGCCGCCTGTTGGGCCGCCTATTCGGCACCGGCATATTTTTTGAGCAGATCAATCCCGTAACGAATCGGCACTCCGAAAGTTGTCGTTGCCTGCGAATTGAGGAGGATCGCCTGATTGATGCCGATCACCCTGCCGCTGCTGCCAAAGACCGGTCCCCCGGATCCGCCCTCATCAGTTCGGGCATCGTAAGTAAGCTGCGGCGAGACATCGGTGATGTAGCCCTGTGAAGCCTGGGGGCGAATCCTCGAATTCCCCGAGAGATCGTCGAGCTGACTGCGGAAAGACTGGTTGCCAAAGTTCCGTGTCGTGCTGCGCCCGCGATCGGTAAAGCGGGCAACCAGCCCTTCAAGCCCTGATGGATAGCCGATCAGCACCACCTGCTGTCCGATAATGACCGCCTCAGGGTTCTCCTCCAGCGGCAGAATTGGCAACTGGTTCTCACCCTGATCGAACGAGCAGAGCGCGACATCATGGGTTGGTGTTGCCTCGATCAGCTTCAGCGGGAACGGCTGCTGTACCTTCGGAAAGTAGGCAAAAAGATCCTTAAGGCGGGGACGATAGCCACGAGTCCTGATCAGGGCCGCCAGATCATCCTCTTCCCAGGCATGCACCACGTGTCGGTTAGTGAGGATCAGCCCTTGGCGCGCGAGGAAGCCGGTGCCGATAAATTCCACCTCATAGAGCCGACCGTTCCCATCGGGAGTGAGGTTGAGTTCACCATTCTGGCCGATCGGGTTGTCGGACCCGACCTGCTCCTTGAAGCGCACCTCGCGACCAGCCCGCGGATCGACAAAGACATAGGTGCCGTAAACGACGCACACTCCATGCCCATAATCCCGGGCGACATTCTCAGGCAGAGCCAGTGAGGAGCGCACCGTTGCCGACTCGTCGCGTGCCTGCCGCAGCTCCTCGCGAATCTTGTCGATCTCCTGCCGGGTCTCTCCCAGCGTCTGCTTCATCTCCTCGATCGCCTTGCTGTTGCTGCGCGTCACCAGCAGGCTGAGCGTGTTGAAGTAGAGAAAAGTCAGAACAAGGAAGGCGACGATGCCGAGAATTGCATAGAGAACCCGCCGCGGAATCTCGGCAAAGAGCTCGCGTACCAGCTGCTTGATGAAGACAATCGCAACGTCGGTTCGCGGGATCAGACGCCGGCTGCGGGCCTCACTCAGCACCGGTCTGCTGGTCGCCGCCCTGGCCAGCACGGCATTTCCAAGAGCCAGCTTCTCGGTGATCGGGGCGTCGTCAGCCGTCAGGTCACTTGTCATCTCACCCGTCAGGGTGAAGAAGCGCACCCTGACACCGGTCGCGCCGAAAAAGAAGGTGTCGCCATCCTGAATTATCTCACCAACGGCGATCGTCTCGCCGCTGCGTGTCACCTCTATCCCGGCGGATACCGCTTCCACACGGTACACTCCATCACGACGACGCAGTGAGATCATCCGCTGATCGACGGGCAGTCCCGTCTCACCAGCCTCGATCACAATGTCACAGTCGGTCGCCGTGCCGATCGTCACGGTCTCCTGCTGGAATACTCTGGTTACCGGCTGGACAACTCCCGCCAGCCTGACAACTACCCTTGTCATGGTGCGCTCGTCTCGCCCCTCCCCTGCGCTGTCGATTCCCAACATGGCTGAAGCATGTTATTGACCCGGTTTCTCTCAATCATATTTGACTGCAAACCTTTACAATACCACAAAGAGTGCCGCAGCAACGATTCCATCAAGAAGCTTCTTTTCAATTTCTTCCTGTAAATTGTTCTGCGTTATCGTATGATGCCGCCATGAGAATAAGATCGATACCCCGCTTCCGGGGTCGGAAACCGCGACTGGCAACACTGGCATTACTGGCACTGGCAGCGATGCTGACAGCAGGCCCGGCTCTGGTAATGCCCACCGGCTCTGGTGCAATCAATACCGGGCTCAGCACCCCGGAATGGAGTGAACCGGAATTGAGAGACCTGAACAGCAGCCTGAGTAGCAGGAAGATGCTGGTGGCCCATCGGGGAGCCTCAGCCTATGCGCCGGAGCACACGCTCGAATCATATCGCCTCGCGCTCGCCCAGGGTGCCGATTTCGTCGAGCAGGATCTCCAGGTGACACGCGACGGTCAGCTGGTCTGCCTCCACGATCTGACGCTCGAACGAACCACCAATGTTGAGGAGATCTTTCCCGACCGCTACCACGAGGATATCAGCGAGGATCAGCCGAAGGACGCGAAGCCGGCAAAGCACTGGTATGTCTCTGACTTCACCCTTGAGGAGATCCGGCGGCTCGATGCCGGATCGTGGTTTGATCCGAAGTTCCGCGGGGCGCGAGTACCGACCTGGCAGGAGGCAATCGATCTCGTCCGTGGTCATGCCGGCCTCTATCCGGAGACCAAGGGACCAGAGGTCTACGGCAAACGCGGCCTCGATATGGAGAAGCTGGTCCTCGAAACGCTGCGCAATAACCGGCTCGATCAGCCGGGGGCAGACCGGAAGACTCCGGTAATCATCCAGTCATTCAGCGCCGCCAGCCTGCGGCGCATGCGCTTTGAGATGAAGATCAGGCTGCCGCTCGTCTACCTCATCGGTGGCGATCCGCGCAATGACCTGCTGACCGAGTCGGGAATGCGGAACATCAGGACATTCGCCGAAGGCATCGGCCCGGCCAAAGGGCTGATTTCACGCAACCCGGCAATTGTCGATCTGGCCCACAAGGCCGGGCTGACGATCACTCCCTACACCTTCCGCTCATCATCTACCGGTCAGTTCCCGAATGTCCGCGCGGAAATGGAACATTTCCTCTACAGTCTTGGAGTCGATGCCCTCTTCACCGACAATCCCGATCAGTTCCCAAGAAGGTGAGGGGGGGGGACAAGCTGTCTTAAATTGAAAGAGCGGGGTTGCCCGGCGAGTCTCCGAGTCATATCATCATTGGAGCCCTCGGAGGTGGGCATCGATGCGCCATCAGCTTTCAGTATTCATCGTAGTCATCGTGCTGGCACACTCGCTGCTGGCCGCGCCGACTCAGGGAATGGTCATTCCCACCGGCACCGAATTGCAACTGAGCCTGCAGGAGCCGCTCAGCTCAAAGCTGAGTGAGCCCGGTGACGAGGTGATTGCCACGCTGCGACGCGACCTGATAATCGACGGGCTGACCATCCTGCGGCGCGGTACTGAATTTATTGGCCGGGTGACCATTGCACGCCCGGCGAAGCGCCCCTTCAAGGGGGGACAGCTCCACATCACCTTTGAGCGCGTCCGCATCGACGGTGCCGAACAGAAGATCTCCGCAATCATCGAATCGGCCTCTGATTTCTCTCGTGACGAGAAGGTCAGGAGCGACAGTGAGGGGACACTCAGGGGTGGCACCGATGGCGGACAGACCCTGCGCAATGTCGGCACCGCCGCCGGTATCGGGGCCATTGGCGCAACCATTATTATCCTTGCCAACGCCCGGGATCAGGGCCTTGTCGGCTTTGGCAGACTCGGTGGCATCAGCCAGGGCGGGGCCATTGCTGGTGCTTCAGTCATTGGCGGCAGCGTCGCCGCCGGTATCCTTCTGACCAAAGGCAGGGAGGTCCGTCTCGATCAGAGCAGTATCCTGCGACTCAGGCTCGAACGAGCACTCAATATCAACTGACCTGACAATACCATTCACCAGACCACAAAGGAGGTTCAAACAATGGCAGCCAGGAAAGCTTCCACACCATCCACACCATCGGGCGAATCGTCTGACTCACAATTCCTCAAGGTCGGGCAGAAAGCCCCGGCCTTCAGCCTCAAAAACGCCGCAGGCAGGACCGTCAAGCTCTCCGATCTCAAGGGGAAAAAGGTCATCCTCTACTTCTATCCCAAGGATCTCACTCCGGGCTGTACCACTGAGGCCTGCGCCTTTCGCGATGACTACGCCGAATATCTGGCCAAAGGGGTCGAGGTCTTCGGCATCAGCGCTGACGACACCGCACTCCACCAGAAGTTCATCGACAAGCATTCCCTTCCCTTCCAGCTCCTCTCCGATCCTGATCACTCGATGATTGAAAAGTATGGCGCCTGGGTCGAGAAGAGCATGTACGGCAAAAAATACTGGGGAGTTGCCCGCATCACCTATATCATCGATGAAGATGGAAAGGTCTCCCACGTCTTCCCCAAGGTCAAACCTGACCAGCACAGCCGCGAACTGCTCGCACTGCTCTGATTCCACTCTCCTCTCCACAAACAAGAAATCGGGACTTTGCCGAAATCTTCGACAAAGTCCCGACTCCATGATTGACCGGACTTCAGCCCGGCTAACCTGTCAGAACTGCAACTTAGAACTGCAAGCGTGCTCCAAGCTGCATCTGGAACGGTGCGCCCGGATTGTTGTTCAGCAGGTAGTTGCCATTGACATCCTTGACTCGCAGGAAATTGGCATTGGTCGGCGCCGAGAACCCGCAGTCACGGGCCACCGGTGCTGCGCAATAATTGGTCACCTGCGCGCCGGAAAGCTGGATGTTCTGGAAATTGAAGAGATTGAAGAACTCGGCAGAGAGAACCAGCCGGCGCTTCTCCCCCAGTCCAACCCCTTTCTGGAACCGGAAATCCATGTCATAAGTCGCCAGATTGCGGAAAGCGTTGCGCTTGAACGGTACACCCGGAGCCGAATAGGGACGATCCGGACCGCCAATGTCCTCGTTGAAATCCGACCCGACTGAAGCATCGATCGGCAGCCCCGAACGAAGACGAATTGCGCTTGAAGCCTCCACACCAAATGGCAGATAGATTACGGTGTTGGCCACAAACTGATGACGACGATCAAGGCGCGAGAAGAAGAACTCCGGTGCCAGATTGTAAGCATTCTCATAGGCAATGCCGCCCGCATCACGCTCATTATCATCATTCGAGAGCGAGCGCGAGAGGGTGTAGAAGGCATTGAACTGCGCAAACTTGCGGCGGAAATTGGCCCGCAGCGTCATCGACTGGAAGACTGAGCGGCCGGTCGACTCACGCATCTGAATGCTGCCGAGTGTGGGGACTGGCCTTGCAATCGCCGCACGACCGGTCGCCCCGCGTAACCCAAAGAAGGGGCGAAGCGCGACATCGCCCGCCAGCACTCCCGGCGTCGGCAGGTTGAGCTCGCGATTCCGCTGCAGGTAGAAGGTGCTGACCTGGCTGTAGTCGGCACCGACCGTCAGGCCGTTCGCCACCTCGCGCTCGATGCCGCCACCAAATTGATACGACATCGGGTTCTTGAAATCGTTTGCCCAGGTGATCGGCTGCGCTCCCGAGAAGGGATCAAATCCCGACAGACCAAGCGCGCCCGCTACCGACTGCACCTGCTGAGCTGTCAGCACCGGCAGTTTGTCGAGCGTGAACTTGTTGAGGTCGATGCCGATCAGCAGCAACTGCTTGTAAATCGTGTTATTCGGGTTACCGACCGGTACCCGGAACGGAAGCTGGATTGAAAGATCACCGGGCGTCTCGCGGAAATTGTTGAGCGGTGCCGCCAGCAGTAACATCGGCGTGCGCGCATAGTAGATGCCGCTGAAGGCTCTGATCGCCGTCTTCCCCTTGCCGGTCGGATCCCACGCAATACCAACGCGCGGCCCAAGCTGATTGCCGACATCCGGGATGAAGGTCGGATCGACCGTATGGCCCGAGGGGAACTTGAATCCGCGCACCTTGTCGACCAGCAGCCTGTTGGTTGCCTCCGGTGCCGGATTGAACTGGCCCTCCCAGCGGAGACCATAGTTGAGCGTGAAGCTCGGACGGATACGCCACGAATCCTGGGCATAAAGCGAGAACTCATTGACGTCGAGCGCCAGTCGCCCGTTGCCAATCTGTCGCAGGTAGGTCACATCCGTCGAATCAAAACGATTGACCACCCCCGTCGTCACCGACGGCGTGTACGACATAATGTCCATGATCGTGCTCGGGTTCGTTCCCTGAATGTTGAAGACCCCGAACTGGTTGAAGGCAAAAGTCTGATCGGCGAAGACGTGATTGACCTCCGCTCCGAACTTGAAGGTATGATTCCCCTCGATCAGCGTCAGGTTGTTGAAGATCTGCACGCGCCAGTCGAACTGCGTCGTCGGCAGGAAGTTGACCGTGCCGAAACGACCGATCGCATTGGTCACGTTCGGCCCGATCGCGTTGGCCAGTCGCGGCCTGATCTCACGCGAATACTGCGCACGCAACTCATTGACCAGATTCGGCTTGAAGAATGATGTCAATTGCCCGACCAGCGTGTAGGTCCGATCCTTCTCCGTTCCGTTGTTGCTCAGCGCGCTGATCGTGTTCGGAAAGAGCTGACTACCCGTTGCATTGGCGTTGTTGGCATTGTTCGAACTCTGGTTGTAACGAATGTTCAGCCGATTGGACTCGCTGAAATTGTAGTCGAAACGCCCGAGATAGGCGAAAGCGTCATTGGTCTGATCAAAAGGCACCTGCAGGCTGCGGTAGTAATCGAAGGCCTCCTGCGTGTTTGCCGCCGGCGTCACGTTCTGCAACAAATTGAAGAACACCACGCGCGGATTGGTAAATTTCTGCTGCTCGTATGATCCGAAGAAGAAGGCCTTGTCACGCTTCAGCGGTCCGCCAATCGAGCCACCAAACTGCTGCTGCGTCGGTGCCACGTTGACCGTCTGCCCAAGGTTCTTCTCCAGCGCCTGATAGTAACCGTTCTTGCGCGAAAAGCTCTTCGGACGCAAAAGATAGAAGGCCGTGCCCCTGACTTCGTTGGTCCCTGACTTGGTCACCGCCGTCACCAGCCCGCCCGTCGAACGACCAAACTCAGCACTGTACCCGGCCGCGATTACCTGGAACTCCTTGACCGACTCCTGCGGGATCGTGAAAGCCGTGTTCGAGCGCTCACCTCCGCGAATCCCGCCAAAGAAGGGTTGATTGTAGTCCAGTCCGTCAATGTTGATATTTGAATTGATGCCGCGCTGACCCGAAAGCGAGATCTGACCACGCTGCGGATCGACCTGGGCCGTCGGTGTCAAAGTCACGAAGTCCTGAAAACGACGACCGTTGATCGGCAGGTTGGCAATCGAGGCCTCGTTGATCAGCGCGTCCGGCTGTGAAACCGTTGTCTGAATCGCATCGGCCGTCACCGTCACCGTCTCCGTCACCGCTCCGACACCCAATGTCACATTGATCTCGGAAATCTGACCGACCTTGACCGAGATATTTGCCACCTCTGCCTTCGCAAAACCATTCGCCTGCACCGATAACGTGTAAACCCCCGGCGGCACCAGCACGAACCGATAGAGCCCGTCCGCATTGCTCGTCGTGCTCAGGTCAAGCCCCGTCTGCGTGTTGTTCGCCTTGACGGTTGCACCCGCTACCGCTCCACCATTGGCATCGCGCACCAGCCCGGAGATCTGCCCCGTGCTTCCCTGCGCCTGCCCCAGCGCCGGCACGGCCCCGATGATCACCACCAGCGCCAGCAGCAGAGCCGTCACCGCCCCCCTGTAGAAATCCTGCTTCGACATAATTCCGCCTCTCCTGGAAAAATTGTCAGATGCCAGCCTCGCCGCGTTCTTCAACGCCGGACAGGGACCAGCCAGATCCGCACTCGATAATGTCAGATTTCATCTCAGCCGATTTTGCGGCCGGCCAGATCCTGCCTGGTGGCCTCGCGCCTTCTGTTGTGCGCTCACTGTCGGAAGCCCCCCTCCTCAATCCTGCCAACTGAATGCAGCCGGCTTGCTGAAAAAGCCATCAGGCTCTGGCAAGCACCCGGCGAATACCCGGGAGTCGGGGGAAATCAAAGAATGACCAATTATTGATGAATTAGGCAATCAGGGTAGAACAGCGTGGCTTGAAGGTCAAGTTAAGTTGCCGTCAAAATTTTGTTCGTTTTTTGTGCCATGTGTCCGACATGTGTCCAATGATGGACGACAGGTGAAACGGAAAAGCGGCGGGGCATCGGCATCACCGAACACCCCGCCGCGATATTGGCTGGCAGAGATCAGAACTCGCCCATGCCACCGCCCGGCGGCATCGCCGGAGCGCTCTTCTTCTCCTCCGGAATCTCGGAGATCAGCGCCTCGGTCGTCAACATCAGCGCCGCGATCGAAGCCGCATTCTGCAGTGCCGTCCGCGAAACCTTCGCCGGATCGATCACCCCGGCCTTGACGAGATCCTCAAACTGCTCGGTCTCGGCATTGAAACCGACGTTCTCGCCACGCTCCGACTTGACGCGCTCGACGATCACCGCGCCCTCCCTGCCGGCATTCTCGGCAATCTTGCGGAGCGGCTCCTCAAGAGCCCGACGAACGATGTTGACACCGATCGTCTCATCCTCATCCTCGAGCTTGAGACCGTCCAGTGCCTTCGCCGCCCGCACCAGTGTCACGCCACCACCGGGGACGATCCCCTCCTCGACGGCCGCACGCGTCGCGTGCATCGCGTCCTCGACACGGGCCTTCTTCTCCTTGAGCTCGGTCTCGGTCGCCGCACCAACCTTGATTACCGCCACACCGCCAACCAGCTTCGCCAGCCGCTCCTGCAGCTTCTCACGGTCGTAATCAGAGGTCGTCTCCTCGATCTGACGGCGAATCGTCGCCACCCGGCCCTGGATGTCCGCCTGCTTGCCGGCTCCCTCGACGATCGTCGTGTTGTCCTTGTCGATCGTCACCTTCTTCGCCCGTCCGAGATCCTCAAGCTTGACGTTCTCAAGCTTGATCCCCAGATCCTCGCTGATCACCCGACCACCAGTCAGAATTGCGATATCCTCGAGCATCGCCTTGCGACGATCCCCAAAGCCCGGGGCCTTGACCGCGCAAACATGCAGCGTCCCGCGGAGACGATTGACCACCAGCGTCGCCAGTGCCTCACCCTCGACATCCTCGGCGACGATCACCAGCGGCTTGCCCATCTTCGCCACCTGCTCCAACAGCGGCAGCAGATCCTTCATCGAGCTGATCTTCTTCTCGTGCAGCAGAATCATCGCATTGTCGAGCGATGCCTCCATCCGCTCCGAATCGGTGACGAAGTATGGCGAAAGGTAACCACGATCAAACTGCATACCCTCGACCACCTCGAGCAGCGTCTCCAGCGACTTCGACTCCTCGACCGTGATCACGCCATCCTTGCCAACTTTCTTCATTGCCTCGGCAATGATCCCGCCTATCGTCGTGTCCCCGTTGGCCGAGACCGTGCCCACCTGCGCGATCGCGTCACCCTTGACCGGCTTCGCCATCTCGTGGATCGCCTCAACCGCTCTCTCCACCGCCTTCTCGATACCACGCTTCAGCGCCATCGGGTTGGCACCCGCGGCCACCGTCTTCACTCCCTCTTTGAAGATCGCTCGCGCCAGCACCGTCGCCGTCGTCGTTCCGTCACCCGCAACATCCGACGTCTTCGAGGCAACCTCGCGCACCATCTGCGCACCCATGTTCTCCAGCGCGTCCTTGAGCTCGATCTCCTTCGCGACCGTCACCCCGTCCTTGGTGATCGTCGGCGAACCGAACTTCTTGTCAATCACCACGTTGCGTCCCTTCGGCCCAAGTGTGATCGCTACCGCGTCCGCAAGCTGGTTGACACCGCGCAGGATCGCCTGACGCGAATTCTCACCATGAATAACCTGCTTTGCCATATCTTTTTATTCTCCTCCTCAATTACTGTCAGATCTGAAATTACTCTCAGATCTCAAATTACTCTCAGATCTCATTCAACGGCGGCCTACTTCGCGGCCTTGCCCTTCCCCGTCGCCTCAACCACGCCAAGCACATCATCCTCGCGCAGAATCAGCAGCTCCTCACCATCAAGCTTGACCTCTGTCCCGGCGTACTTGCCAAAAAGCACCCGATCGCCAACCTTGAGGTCGATCGAAATCCGCGTCCCGTTCTCGAGCAGCTTTCCGTTCCCAACCGCCAGAACCTCACCCTCCTGCGGCTTCTCTTTCGCCGTGTCCGGAATGTAGAGGCCTCCACGCATCTGCTCCTGCTCCTCCAGCCGCTTGACGATGATCCGATCATTCAATGGACGAATCGATGTTGCCATCTCTCTTGCTCCTTTCAGATTCTGTTTTTCGTTATATTTGTCATTAATGGTCTCAAAGCAGGTTCTCAAAGCAGGTTCTCAGAACCATTTTGTCTGCCTTTCGACCTTCCTGCTTTCAGGAATCCTCCTGGCAGCAGACCGACAAGGATGAGTCACCAGCACTCAACTTTCATCATGCATTACAGCTCAACCCTGTTAGCACTCCCGCCTCAAGAGTGCTAAGTATAGTAAGAGAGCCGACCGGGTGTCAATCGGATTTTCAGCCATTGAGAGCCAGCGAATTACGACCAGAGAACAATCAGCGCGAGGATGATTTGCGGCGTGGAGCAGGGGGTGGAGGTGTCGCCTGGGGATTGGCGGGCTGCTGGTAATCAGCGAGGCGTCGGGCAAGAGTATTGCGGTGGATGCGGAGTTCAGCGGCAGCTTTGGAGAGATTGTGGCGATGGCGCTCAACGACCTTGAGAATGAAGCGGCGCTCGAACTCGCCGACTGCCTCCTCGAAGAGGATTCCACCGGAGATCATCTGCTCTATGAGATTGTCGAGGTCGGCATTCATGATTACTGTTCCGTGTGAGGTTGATCATTGTGGCGCGCCCGGCAGCGGGTGACCGGTAAGGAGACGAAAAGCATCGAGGTAGCGTCGACTGGTGGCGGCCACGATATCAGCGGGGAGTTCAGGGGCCGGGGGCTGCTTGTCCCAGTCGAGAGTTTCAAGGTAGTCGCGAACGAACTGCTTGTCAAAAGAGGGCTGTGGCGAGCCGGGGACATAGCGGTTAGCAGGCCAGAACCGCGAGGAGTCAGGAGTAAGGACCTCATCGACGAGGGTGATCTCCCCGTGACGAATGCCGAATTCAAACTTGGTGTCGGCGATGATGATACCGCGATCGAGGGCATAAGCGGCAGCCTGACGATAGATAGTGAGGCTGAGCTGCTCAAGGGATCGGGTCAGATCTGCACCAAGATCAGCCGCCATGCGGGCAATGGAGACGTTGATATCGTGGCCGGTCTCGGACTTGGTTGCCGGGGTGAAGATCGGTTCCGGGAGGCGTGCCGACTCAGTGAGGCCTGCCGGGAGTCGGTGGCCGCAGACCTCGCCCTTCTGACGGTATTCCTTCCAGCCTGATCCGGCAAGGTAGCCGCGAACAACGCACTCGAAGGGGACGACTGTGGCTCGACGAACGAGCATGGCCCTGCCATCGAGCCAGGTACGCTCATCCGGCGTCAGACGATGGAGCAACTCCTCCGGGAAATCATCGATCCTCGTGGCAATCAGATGGTTGGCGACAAGGGAGTCAGAGCGCTGAAACCAGAAATCAGAGATCCGGGTCAGGACCTGTCCCTTGAAGGGGATGCGATTGGGCAGGATGCAATCGAAGGCAGAGATCCGGTCGGTGGCGACTATCAGCAGATGATCGTCGCCTGCCTGATAGATGTCCCTGACCTTACCCCGTCGCAGAAATTGCAGTCCGGAGAGCGTCGTCGAATCGTCCATGGTGCCGACAGGTCCTTTGCGCCTAATACTTGTGGTCAATAATTGCGACCAAAATTGCGACC
>CAIKMY010000402.1 GCA_903828635.1 uncultured Acidobacteriota bacterium | reverse complement strand
TCGACGGAGAGTCCTGGAGGCCGGAGATGGTCATCTTCGGCGGAGAAGAGATTGACGAGCCCACCTGGCACCTCCTCAGCCAATCGCGGCGGCCGACCTTCTTTAATTTGTATGGTCCTACAGAAGGAACGGTCGCCGCGACCCTCTGCCGGGTTAGCGGGCAGGATTCACGCCCTTCAATCGGGCGTCCACTGCCCAATTATCGTCTTTATCTGCTTGACGCCGCGCAACAGCCAGCGCCGATCGGAGTTCCCGGGGAACTCTGGATCGGCGGTGCCGGCGTCGCACGCGGGTATCTCAACCAGCCCGAACTGACGGTGGAAAGGTTCATTGCCGATCCGTTCAGTCTCCAGTCTGGAGAGAGGATCTATCGTACCGGCGATCGTGCCCGCTATCTGCCGGATGGAAGAGTCGAATTTCTCGGCCGCCTTGATGACCAGGTGAAGATTCGTGGTCTGCGGATCGAGCCTGGAGAGATTGAGGCGGTGCTGCGCGAGCACGAAGCAGTCGCCGAGGCGGCGATCAAGGTCGCCAGTGCGCCTGATGGCGAGCCGCGTCTGGTCGCCTGCATCGTCCCGCAATCCCGGCAATCATTCTGCTCGACCGAATTGCGCGAATATCTGAAAGGGAGATTGCCATCATACATGGCACCAACGACCTACCTGACCGTGAACTCACTGCCGTTTCTGCCGAGCGGAAAGCTCGATCGGCGTGCGCTGCCGGATCCGGACTGGGATAACGACGAGGGCTCCGCAAATGCAGCCTGGCGAACTCCGGCGGAGGAGCTGATGGCCGGGATCTGGTCAGAAGTCCTCGGGTTGAAGCGAATCAGCGCCGAGAGTGATTTCTTTGAGCTTGGCGGCCACTCGCTGTTGGCGACACGACTGGTTTCGAGGGTGCGTGAGGCGTTTGGTGTCGATCTGCCGCTGCGAAGCCTCTTTGAGAGGGCGACCGTCCGCAGGCTGACATCGACCGTCGAGTCCTTGCGTGCGGGGCGCGAGGATCTGGTGCAATCACCGATAGAGCGTGCACCACGCGACGGCGAATTGCCGCTCTCATTTGCTCAGCAGCGGCTCTGGTTTCTCGATCAGCTCGAACCCGGAGGCACGGCCTACAACAATCCGCTGGCACTGAGACTGACTGGAAGTCTGGATATCGTGCGGCTCGAACGGAGTCTCGAGGCGACGATCGAACGGCATGAAGCGTTGCGCACAAGCTTTGCCATTCGAGATGGTCGCCCGACGCAGGTCATTGCTCCGGCCATGAAATTGAATCTGCCGGTTGACGATCTGCACGAACTGCCTGCAGTTGAGCGCGAGCGCGAGGCACATCGTCTGACCATCGAGGAGGCACGGCGACCATTCGATCTTTCAACCGGGCCGCTGATTCGCGTGCGGTTGCTGTATCTCGATGAACAGGAGCATGTGCTGCTGGCGACACTCCATCACATTGTTTCAGATGGCTGGTCGCTCGACCTGCTGCTGCGTGAGGTGACGGAACAGTATCGTGCGCTGGGTGTTGGCGAGGCCCCAAGGCTGCCGGATCTGCCGATTCAGTATGCCGACTATGCCTGCTGGCAGCGTCAGCGACTGGATGGCAAGGTAGGTGAAAATGAGCTGGAGTGGTGGAAAGAGAGGCTCACGGGGCGGCTGGAACCGCTCGATCTGCCAACCGATCATCCGCGCCCGGCCATCCAGAGCTCGAACGGCGACGATCTCGATTTCACGCTCGGCCCTGAACTGAGCGGACGTCTGCGGGCACTTGCACGGCGCGAAAGTGCAACGCTCTTCATGACATTGATGGCCGCCTTTCAGGTGTTGCTGCATCGTTACAGCGGACAGAAGCGGATTGCCGTCGGTACGCCGATCGCGAACCGTTCGCGCGAGGAGACCGAGGGGCTGATCGGCTTTTTCGTTAACTCGCTGGTGCTGCCGGTTGATTTCGAGGAAGATCCGACTTTCGTCGAATTGCTGGCGCAAGTGCGCGAGACGGCCCTTGGAGCATATGCGCATGCCGAGCTGCCATTTGAGCGGCTGGTCGAGGCGCTGCAGCCGGAGCGAGACCTTGGCCATGCTCCACTTTTTCAGGTTATGTTTATGCTGCAACCAGCACGGACAGCCACGGCAGCGATGGCCGATCTGAGCATCGAGTCGCTGGAGATTGAAAGCCGGACGGCGCGTTTTGATCTGACTCTCGAAATGAGTGACGGGCTGGAGGAGTTGGCGGGGACGATCGAGTACAACACGGACCTCTTCGATCGTGGGACAATCGATCGGATGGCCTGCCATTTCCATACCCTGCTGACGGCGATTGTCGCAAACCCTGAGGAGCGTGTCTCGCGACTGAGGCTGCTGGCCGATGAAGAGCGCACGCGGATCGTCGAGACCTGGAATCGGACGACAGCACCGTGGCCTGATGACCGGGCATTTCACGATCTCTTCGAAGATCGTGCGCGTCAGAACCCTCAGGGGCGGGCGCTTGTCTTCGGTGATCAGTCGCTGAGTTACGCTGAACTCAGCGAGCGGAGTAACCGACTGGCCCGCTATCTGCGAGGGCTTGGAGTCGGCCCGGAGACGATTGTCGCTCTCTATGCTGAGCGATCATTCGAGGCGATCGTCGGGATACTCGGTATCATCAAGGCAGGTGGGGCCTACCTCCCGCTCGATCCCGGCTATCCGGCCGAGCGATTGGCCTTCATGTTGAGCGATTCACAATCCGGGGTCCTGTTGACAAAGTCATCGCTCATCGGGCGCCTGCCAGCAGGAACGGCGCGGGTGGTTGCTCTCGATACAGAATGGGAGCGGATTGGAGCGGAGAGCGCCGACCCGGTGGAGAGGGTTGTCGGCCCGGCAAATCTCGCTTATGTCATCTACACCTCCGGTTCGACGGGAAGTCCGAAGGGGGTTGCGCTCGAACATCGCGGACTTTGCAACCTGACGGCGGCCCAGGGAGGCCTTTTCGTGCTTGGGAAGGGGGCTCGCGTTCTGCAATTCTCGCCACTGAGTTTCGATGCCTCGGTCTGGGAGATTGCCATGTCGCTTGGCTCCGGGGCGACACTGGTGCTTGCGACGCAGGAGCAATTAACTTCTCTCGACGAGTTGGGCGAATTGCTGAAGCGGGAGCGGATCACGACAGTGACACTGCCACCCTCGGTGCTGAGACTCCTCAGCCCGGAGGGGCTGGTCAACCTGAAGACGGTCATTGCCGCCGGTGAGCGTTGCACCGCCGATATTGTGCAGCGATGGCAGCCCGGGCGTCAATTCTTTAACTGCTATGGTCCAACCGAGACCACTGTCTGCGCCACTGCCGAGTCGTGTGATGGCCGGGAAGCCGGCGATCCGCCGATTGGCCGGTCATTGCCCAACATCGAAACCTATGTGCTCGACAGCCATCGGCAACCAGTGCCGATCGGCGTTGCCGGCGAGCTCTGCATCGGTGGTGTCAGCCTTGCCCGGGGCTATCTCAACCGGGACGAGCTGACCCGTGAGAGGTTTATTCGTCATCCATACCGCGCCGATAAACAGGCGCGCCTTTACCTTACCGGTGATCAGGTTCGTTACCGTTCCGACGGCCGGATCGAGTACCTCGGACGAATTGATGAGCAGATCAAGTTGCGCGGCTATCGCCTCGAGCCCGGCGAGATTGAAGCGGCGCTGCGCGAGTGTGATGGTGTGCAGGAGGCGGTTGTCGCTGTCCGGGAAGATGGTCACGGTGATCGGCGGCTGGTGGCATGGATTGTCGCCGTCGGCGAGGACCTCCCGCTGGCCAGTGCCATCCGTCAGCGACTGCGCGATAGATTGCCTGAGTACATGATCCCGGCACATTTCGTCAGGATTGATCGTCTGCCACTTTCACCAAGCGGCAAGGTTGATCGTCACTCGTTGCCGACACCGGATGGATCACTGCCGGAGTCGCGACGCGAATATCTTCCTCCACGAACCGAGACCGAGTGCCGATTAGCGCAGTTGTGGAGTGACCTGCTTGGCGTTGAGCG
>CAIKMY010000401.1 GCA_903828635.1 uncultured Acidobacteriota bacterium | reverse complement strand
TGGCTGTTAATATTTGGCTGTTAATATTTGGCTGTTAATATTTGGCTGTTAATATTTGGCTGTTAATATTTGGCTGTTAATATTTGGCTGTTAATATTTGGCTGTTAATATTTGGCTATTGATATGTGGCTGTTACTATGAGGACAGTTGATTACATCAGGCTGGCATTGACCGTCATGCTGCTGAGTGGGGTCGCAGCGGCACAGGATGCGGGGCGGCAGGCCCCGCGAGCCTGGCTGCGCTACGTCGAGGCGCAGCGACTGAAGGCAGAGGGCCAGGCCAGACGCGATACGCGCCTCATCGATCAGGCAATTCTGGCACTGAGGGAGACGATCGAACTCGATCCCGCAGCCGCCGATCCGCACATTGATCTTGGCGAACTCTACTTCCTCTTCCTCTCACGTCCGGAAGAGGCGACGAGGGAGGCTGAAGCTGCCGTGCGCCTTGAGCCGGAGGGGATGGGTGGCCATCAGTTACTGGCAAGAATCGCGGTTGCCCGCACCCGTGAGGATGGTGCAGACCGTGCCGTGCTGATCCCGAAGGCGATCCTTGCCCTGGAGAAGGTGGTCAGGCTTGATCCACGCCATGCCGAGGGGTGGGCGCTTCTCTCTGACCTTTTGCAGGCGATGGGTGCCGAGGATCGACAGCTCGACGCTCTCGAAAAGTGGGCGGCCTCCCCGCCAGCCGCCGATGAGATGTTTTACCGGTGGATGACCAACTCCGACCTCTCGACCGAGCAGGCTTTTTATCGCCTCTCAACCATTTATCTGCGTCGTGGCAGAACGGCCGAGGCCCTCTCCGCCGCGCGGAGGGCCTATGATGGCAATCCCGATGAAGAGGAATATGGCAGTAATCTCGTCTCGGTGCTTTCCGAGGCACTGAGCCTTGACGAGGAGTTGCAGGCATATGACCAGTTGATGAGCGGAACCCCGGCCGGGGTGATGCTGCTCGGATATGGCAGTGCCCTCGTTCGTGCTGGTCGTGATGCCGAGGCGATCGAGGTTCTGCGTGAATATGTCGAAGCTGACCCGGAGAACATTCGCGCGAGGGGATTGCTGGCGGTCGCGCTGCGCCGCAGCGGGCAGCGTGCCGCGGCCGTTGAGGTGCTGAAGACGGCGATTGCCGCCGGTGACCGGGAGAGTCGTCGGGAGCTTCAACTCGAACTCGGCGAGACATACGAGGAGATGGGGCTCGATGCCGAGGCGATCGGCCAGTATGACCGCGTCTTTGAATGGTTCCTTGCTCCGGGGCGGCTGACACCACCCGTGACGCCCCTCTTCAACGAGGTGGTTGGCAGGCTGGCGCGCCTGCTGCGCCGCGTCGGCAACCAGTCGGGATTACAAACGCGGCTCAACCGGACGCGAAAGGTGATTGACGATCATAACCCGCTGCTCGATCTTTTGGCGATCGAAGCGCTCCGCGAGGATGGCCGGCGACGTGAGGCCCTCTCACAGACCCGTGCGGCGGCTCGCCGCTTCCCCGGCTTGCGCGAACTGCTCTTCAGTGAGGCGACGCTGCTCGCCGAGACGGGAAGCTTCTCCGAGAGCGTCGAGCTGCTCGAAGCGGCGCTCGTCGGTGCGGTCGAGACCGCCACTGAGGATGCCGCCATCCATCAGTCGCTTGCCTCCGTCCATCTGCACAGCGGAGACACGGCGCGTGCCGAGGAGTCGGTTCGTCGTGCGCTCGCCCTCAATCCCGGTGACGAGGCCATTCGCCTGCAGCATGCCTCGGTGCTGCAGCGCCGCCGCCGCTTTGACGAGGCCGAGCGCCTCCTGCGCGAAATGCTGGTACGCGACCCTGCCAATGCCACCATCCTCAATAATCTCGGCTTTCTGCTGGTCGAAAGTGGCACCCGCTACGATGAGGCCCGTACCCTCATCGAGAGGGCACTGGCGATCGAGCCGACCAATGGCAGCTTCCTTGACAGCCTCGCCTGGGCAGACTTTCGGCTTGGCAGGTCGGCAAAGGCCCGCGAGATTCTCGAAAAGGCTCTCGTCTATGCCCGCCGCAACCCGATAATTCACGAACATCTCGGCGATGTTCTCGCCAGTCTCGGCAAATCTGCCGATGCCCGCCGCCAGTGGGAGATCGCACTCGAATGCGCTGTCAACGCCGGTGATGTCTCCCGCCTTCGTCGCAAACTCGCCGGCCAGTAACCTGTCAACCTGCTCGATGAGAGGATCAACCACTCAGATATGACGCTCACCCTGCCATCATTTGCCAAGATCAACCGAACCCTCGAGATTCTCGGACGTCGCCCTGACGGCTATCACGAGCTGCGCACCATTCTCCAGACGGTCGACCTTGCCGATACCCTGCGATTTACCCCGATCGACCGCGGCATCGAGATCGTCTGTGACCACCCCGAGGTTCCCCTCGATGAGCGCAACCTCGTCTGGCGTGCCGCCCGACTTCTCAATGAGTATGTCGGTGCCGATTATGGAATCCGCGTCGAGATCGAGAAGCGCATCCCTGCCGCTGGCGGGCTCGGCGGCGGCAGCTCCAATGCCGCCATCACCCTCCTTGCCCTGCGCCACCTCTGGCAGATAGAGGTCCCGCTCCGTAAGCTCTTCGCCATGGCCAGCCGCCTCGGGGCCGATGTCCCCTTCTTCCTCGTTGGTGGCTCCTGCCTCGGCGTCGGTCGCGGTGACGAGGTCTATCCAATCACCGATCCGCAAGGCAGGCTTGAGACCCCTTACATCCTTCTCGTCAATCGCGGCATCCTTGTCCCGACCCGCGATGTCTATGCCAGCCTGCCGGCTGAGTTGACAAAGCCGTTATCCGGGGCTATGATGCCTCTTTGCCTTGAAGTATTGTTTGTGCATGTATCCGGACATTTACCTGGTAGTAAAATTGCTTCGTCAAATGCCGATATCACCAGTGTTCAGAGGCTGCACAACGATCTTGAGATTCCGGTTCTTCCCCGATACCCTCAATTGAGAGAGGTCAGGGAAAAGTTGCTCGAACTTGGCGCCGTCGGAGCACTTCTCTCCGGCAGCGGATCGACGGTCTTTGCGGTCTTTGAAAACGATCCGGCAAGACAGAATGCCGCTACTCTGCTCCGTCACGATGGCTGGCAGGCTTTTCCGGTGGCAACTGTCGGACTTGAGCGCTATCAGCGTCTGCTCGGCGAGGTCAGTCTTTTCTGATATCCTGAGCAACGTCTGCTGGGGAGTCGCCAAGCGGTAAGGCATCGGCCTTTGGAGCCGACATTCGTAGGTTCGAATCCTACCTCCCCAGCCAACACTCAGATGCTCACCATTACACGTCAACCTGTTAATTACCTGTTAAGTGCCTGTTAATTGCCTGTTAAGTGCCTGTTAATTATTGGTCAACGACCCGGCAGTCAGACCTGGCAGGACGCTACCTGCTTTTCAGCGGGTATTTTATTGAATAATTGTGAACAGCCTTCAAATATTTAGTGGCAATGCGAATCGACCATTGGCAGAAGAGATCTGTCAGTATCTGGGGATTCCGCTCGGGCGAGCCAATGCCTCGCGGTTCCCGGATGGGGAGTTTAATTTTCAGATCCTCGAGAATGTCCGTGGCAGCGACGTCTTCATTGTTCAGTCGACCTGCCCGCCGGTCGATGCACACCTCATGGAATTGCTGATCATGATTGATGCCTTTCGGCGCTCATCCGCCGATCGGATCACGGCAGTAATGCCATATTATGGTTACTCACGAGGTGACAAGAAGGACCGGCCGCGAATCCCGATCTCGGCGCGCCTCGTGGCCAACCTGATCACGACGGCGGGTGCCAACCGGGTGCTGACTGTCGATCTTCACGCCCCGCAGATTCAGGGATTCTTTGATATCCCTGTCGATCATCTTTATGCCGCCCCGGTGATGCTTGAGCACTTCACGGCCAATCGGACAGACAACCTCGTGGTGGTTGCGCCCGATCCGGGCGGAGCTGAGCGGGCCCGGGCTTACGCCAGGAGACTCGATGCCGATTTTGCGATCGTTGACAAGCGGCGTGACAAGTCGATCCCCGGCCATTCCGAGGCTGAAGTAATGAATGTCATTGGCCAGGTTGATGGCCGTAACTGCCTGATCGTTGATGATATGGTCGATACCGCCGGTACGCTG
>CAIKMY010000400.1 GCA_903828635.1 uncultured Acidobacteriota bacterium | reverse complement strand
TCGCGGCCGGTGAGTTCCTGGTGAAAGCCGGCGCCAAGTTCAAGCAGGGGGGCAACGCGGCCACGGACGACGACGCGACCAGCGGTCGGGGTCATGACGCGGGAGACTACCTTAAGAAGAGTGCTCTTGCCGGCACCATTGGGGCCGACAATACCGAAGACCTCGCCACGGCGGACTTCGAGGCTGGCATCGACGAGTGCCGGGATTCGCGCACTGGCAGCTCGCCCCTGGAGCAACTTGATGGCATGCTCCTTGAGGGTACCGAAGCGCTCGCGCTGGGCACGGTATTCGACAGTGACCTGCTCAAGGCGAATGGCCGGTGGTTGGTCATCATATACGGTAGGCAAGCTCATCCGCCTTTCTGGCAAAGAACCACCATCCAATGATGAACGCGGCGAGTGCACAGGCAATGGAGATCGCGAGAGTCCGCGCATTGGCAGGGTGGCCGGAATGGAGCGGTGCGCGGAAGGTCTCGACGAGGTGCCAGACCGGGTTAAGGCGCATCAGCCAGCGATAGCGTTCAGGGACGATCTCGACGGGGTAGATAATCGGTGTGCAGTACATCCAGAGAGTGAGAAAGACCTGGTACATCTCCATGACATCGGTGAAGGCGGCGGCAAGCCGGGAGAGAAAGAGAGCAACGCCGAGTGAGAAGATCGCGAGGATGAGCATCGACAGTGGCAGGAGAGCAAGGCTCCAACCGATGGGGACTCCGGTGACGAAGAGGATGAGCAGTAGTGGTGGCAATGCCAGCAGCAGATTGACGAGGCTCGTCCCGAGGGCGGTCATGGCGAAGATGGAACGCGGAATGTAGATGCGGTGAAGGAGGTTGCCGCCCCAGACCAGTTCGCTCATCGCGCCGCTGGTCGTCTGGGTGAAGAAGTTCCAGGCGGTCAGTCCGGCAAGGGCATAGGCCGGATATTGACTGACACTGAAACGAAAGCTCTCTGAGAAGATGAAGGTCAGGACAGTCATCATCAGGAGCGGGTTGAGCATGGTCCAGACGACGCCGAGGAACGAGCGCTTGTAACGGACACGGATGTTGCGCATGACAAGCTGGTGCAACAGGTCGCGATAATTCCAGATCTGACAGATCTCCTCGAACGGCGTCCAGCGTCGTCGGGAAGAATCGTAAACCGGGATGGTATCCTGCTGCGTCATCGATCAACTTTACGCCCGCACGGAGTCGGGCCACCTCTCTCCAGAAGTGTTATATT
This sequence comes from uncultured Acidobacteriota bacterium, assembly GCA_903828635.1. Classification (GTDB taxonomy): domain Bacteria; phylum Acidobacteriota; class Blastocatellia; order RBC074; family RBC074; genus CAIOZW01. The sequence continues at coordinate 1,994 of CAIKMY010000400.1, read as the reverse complement.
TGCCGGGAGGCCGGGCTGTCAATCCCCTGTCAGATTGATCAACGGCAAGTGGATGGCAATGTACGCGACAGAGAATTATCATCCTGGAGGGGCTTACAGAATCACCGCCTGGGGGTATCAGCGGTCGCTCCCGGAAACCTGGCCAGATCGGCCCGGCATCATCCGGCCGGAATCCGGCATCAAGAGAGCAGGCACAGGGCAGGCCGTCGATGGTTCCTGACCGCGTGAGACACCATCGAGATAGTCCGCCTGAGTACTGATAATCTGCAGAAGATATGGCAATCATCAACAACATCAGACTGGTCATTCGCGAGCGGCAGCAGCTTTTTGGCGGTGGAAGGGACCGCACTTCAGGGCTGCGGGAGTCACTGCGGATTCTGCTGCCGATCGAGTGGCGGAGGATAGTGGTGCGTTTGATGCGGCAGAGCGGCTTGTCGCGGCTGCTGGTCCTGATGAATGAGGGGCTTGCAAGCAGGGCCAGGCAACGACTGCGGGCCAATGTGGCTGACGATGATCGCGCCATTGTGATCCGGCCGGAGCTGGTCCTGGCGGAAGATCTGCTGGCGCGGCCGACGGGGCTGGTGAGGAGGGCACGACCGGCGGTGATCTGCTTCTCAATCATCGACTGGGAGTTTCGGTTCCAGCGACCGCAACAATTGATGAGGCAGTTTGCGGCGCAGGGTCATCGCGTCTTCTGGATTGCGCTTTCGCGTTATGTGCGATGCGGAGCCACACCGGGATTCTCGCTTCATCCGATCGAGGAGAACCTGATGGAGCTGAGGCTGGAGGCAAAAGCGGACTGGGAGGTTCATGGCCGGGTACTGCGTGAAGACGAGGTCGCACTGGCGCTGGGATCGCTGGAGGCGCTCTGTCGGGCGGAGGGACTGGATGAGGCAGTGGGCTATGTCATGATCCCGGCCTGGGCCGGGGTGGCCCGCGAGGCACAGCGACGATGGGGGTGGCAGATCGCCTATGATTGCATGGACGAGTGGGAGAACTTCCCCGGCATCGGGCCGGAGGTGGTAGCGGCGGAGCGCGATCTGATTGGCATCTGCGACCTGCTGGTGGTTACGGCCGCGCGCCTTGCAGAGAAATGGCAGGATGCGGGTCGGCCAATGGTGCTCGCGCGAAATGCGACCGATTATCAGTTCTTTGCTGACAACTGTCGCCCCTGCCCGCTGCCATTGAGGTTGCCGGGGAGTGGCGGCGGCGAGGAGCGACGGCGAGTCGGCTATTTCGGTGCAATCGCCGAGTGGTTCGATATCGAACTGATGGAGATGGTCGCAACCGAGCGACCGGACTGTGATTTTGTGCTGCTTGGCGGAGTCTTTGACGTCGAGGTCGAGCGGCTGCGGAGATTTCCCAACGTGGTCATGCCGGGCCAGCAGCCCTGGGAGCGGCTGCCGGAGTGGCTCTTCCATTTCGATGTCTGCCTGATCCCCTTCCGGCGGAATGCGATCACGGATGCGACCGACCCGGTGAAGATCTACGAGTACCTCAGCGCCGGCAAGCCGGTGGTAACAACGGCGCTCCCGGAGCTGATGCCATACGCTGAGCTGCTCTATGTTGCCGAGACACCGGCCGATTTCGTCAATCAGCTTGACCGGGCACTGCACGAGAATGATCCGGTGATGGCCGAGCGGCGACGTGAGCTGGCGCGCAATAATACGTGGAGCAATCGCTACGCGACGATCGCGCACGGCCTGGCATCGCTGAGGCCGCAGGTGAGCATCATCGTCATCACCTGGCAGAACCTTGCAATGACGAGGCTCTGCCTTGAGAGCCTGCTGCGTAACACCGCGCTGCCCTGCTACCAGATAATCGTCGTTGACAATGGCTCGACGGACGGAACTCCCGACTGGCTGCGCAGCCTCGCGGCGACGAATCCCCACATCAAGGTCATCCTCAACGACGAGAACCTTGGCTTTGCACGGGCCAACAATCAGGGGATCTCCGCGGCGACCGGTGAGATCATCGTCCTGCTCAACAATGAC
>CAIKMY010000399.1 GCA_903828635.1 uncultured Acidobacteriota bacterium | reverse complement strand
GGTCGGGGTGACGCCGCTGGAGGCTCCGCATCGCAACCCGGTGGAGCACGTCATTCACTCTCTTGAAACGGGAGAGCCACTGATTGGTCCGCTGACGATTGGGATCTCACGAATCGGCCAGCAGATCGTCGATACTGCGATTGCCAGCGCTGCGCAAAAGCGGGCACTGCCATTGATCGGCGGCTGAGCCGACCCGCAAATTCACCCCACCACTCAATTGGTTCCATTAAGGAAGCGCTTCGCCACTTCGACGGGAGTTCGCTTCTCTTCGTCCACTCCACGATTGAGCCGCTGCATCGTCTGCGCATCGATTCGTCCAGCCAACTGGCGGAGGGCATTGATTACCTGCGGATGATCGCGACTGAGCCGTGCACCGGCCAGAATAACCGCATCGAAGGGAAGCACTGCCCCCCGGTCATCTTCAAGAGCCACGAGGTCATAGGCCGTGATCCGACCATCTGTCGAGTAGCCGGCAATAACATCAACCTGTCGCGCATTGATTGCCTCAAACATCAGGGATGGATCCATCACCCGTTGTTCAGCAAAACTCAGGTTGTAGGTTGAGACGATCGATCTCCACTCAGCACGTTGAAAGAGTTCATAATCGCCGCCCATGCGCAGTCTGGCAGCGTGTGGAGCCAGGTCACCGAGTCGTCGCAAAGAGAGCTGCTGTGCATCATCACGACGCACGGCGAAGGCGTAGGTATTCTCAAAGCCAAAACGACCGATGACTATTATCCCGTATTTATCCCGGAGTTCCGTAGTTACACTGGCAAGCAGCGCTTCACGTTCAGGCCAGGGATCGCCATGTCTGAGCACTGTTGACCAGAGCGTTCCCGAGTAATCGACATAGGCATCGATCTGACCATTGACGAGGGCATCAAAGACGACAGCCGAGCCGAGTGATTCGAGGGTACGTGTCGGCAATCCGGTTTGACGCTGAGTCTGCTCTGCCAGAATGTGAGCGAGTATATAGCTTTCACTAAAGGTCTTGGCACCGATGACGATCGCGTTCTCACCCGATGACAACGCCGTGCGCACGAACGGCACCGCAGCGCAGACTGACAGCACGGCAAAGCCGATAATGCTCAGCATCGTCAGTCTTCGCCGGCGCTGCTCGATGCCCCGCATGAGGAGCTGCACCAGCCGATCCATCGTCAGGGCCAGCACCGCCGAGGCGACACATCCCAGCAGCACCGCGCCGTAGTTGCGCGTCTGCAGGCCGCCAAAGATATAATTGCCAAGGCTTGGCGCTCCAACCGGAGTCGACAGCGTCGCTGTCCCAACCGTCCAGACAGCGGAGGTGCGAATGCCCGCGACAATCACTGGCAGCGCGAGAGGCAGTTCAACCCGCAGCAGCGATTCCCGGGGTGTCATCCCGACTCCCTGCGCAGCCTCAATCACTGCCGGATCGACTCCCGAAAGCCCGGTGATGGTGTTGCGCAGAATCGGCAGCAGGCTGTAGAGCGACAAGCCAATCAGCGCAGGAAGATAGCCGATACTTGAAACACCGAGTGCCGCCAGTGCCGGAACCATAAATGCCAGCAGGGCAAGACTCGGGATCGTTTGCAGTACCCCGGCAGCGCCGACGATCGGCCCTTCCAGCTTACGATATCGTGTCACCAGAATGCCCGTCGGTACGCTGATGACAATACCCATAGTAAGCGCTGACAGCGACAATCCGAGGTGCGCGGCGAGAAGCTCCGGCAATAATGCCAACTGATCCTTCACGATCCAGGTCCCCCCAGTTTGGCTGTCACCAGTGACGCTTGTCGCTGCGGTGCGGATATCAGCTCGCTGACATAGGGGTCGGCCGGATTTGATGCGAGTTCCTGCACCGTGCCGATTTGCAGCAGCCTCCCATCCTTCATCACACCAACGCGATCACCCACCACCATGGCCTCGACCATATCATGCGTGACAAAAACCGCCGTCAACCGCAGCTTCTGACGAATATGGCAGAATGATGCCTGCAGTCGTTCACGGGTGATTGGATCGAGCGCACCAAAGGGTTCGTCAAGCAGCAGAACCGGCGGCTCGGCGGCCAGCGCACGCGCAACGGCAACACGCTGCGCCTGCCCGCCTGAGAGTTCGTGCGGCAGGCGCGCCGAGATCACTTCCCGATCGAGTTCGACCAGCTCCAGCAGTGAATTGACCCTCTCCTGAATACGTCCGGCCTCCCAGCCGAGCAGCCTTGGCGTGATGCCGATGTTCTCCGCCACCGTCATGTGCGGAAAGAGGCCGAGACGCTGAATAACGTACCCGATGCGCCGGCGAAGCTCATGCGGGAGCGTCACGGCCACATTCCTCCCGTCAACGAGAATCGTCCCGGATGTCGGCTCGATCAGACGATTGATCATCTTCATCGTCGTTGTCTTTCCTGATCCCGAGCCTCCAAGCAGGACGAGCGTCTCGCCGGCTTCGACGTGCAACGAGATGCGGTCGACCACCCTCTGTGCCCCGTAGCTTTTGCTGACATCCTGAAGTTCGATCATCGCACGACTCGAAAGCTGGTGAAGGGATAGGGGTAGTTGCGGCGATACCAGTTGCGAAAGCTCGGACGGAGGAGCTTGAGGTCGGTTGCCCACGAGGCCCCAAAGACGATATCGTGTGCATCGTCAAAAAAGTCTGCCGAATATCCGGGATAGGTGCGAGCCCACGCCTGAAAGCCGGGCAGGGGGGCAAAGGGTGTTTCCGTCCATTCCCAGCCATTGCCGACCAGCTCCATCACTCCCCAGGCGCTTGCTCCTTCGGGGTTGCTGCCGACCGGAGCGGGATACCAGCGGGAGAAGCCGAAGTTGCCGTGGCGAGGGGTCGGGGCTTCGTCTCCCCAGGGATAGGTGCGCCGTGATCCTTCCGGAGTCGTATAAGCCGCACGATGCAATTCTGCCTCCGTCGGCAGTCGCCCGCCAACGGCCACGCAATATTTCCGCGCCTGCTCTCCGGAGACCTGCGCCGGCCAGCCTGAGGCAAGGTCAAATGGCACCGGGCCAAAAACGGTCTTCACATGCAACTCGTCACCGACCTGCACCCATGATTGCGGGAAGAGTGCATCATCACTCCCACGGCCTCTCCAGAATGAGAGCCAGTCAATATTGCGCACCGGCAATGAATCGATGCGAAAGTCCGGCACCTCGACCACTGCCTTGCCAAACTCATTGTCCCATCCGAAGGCCATCTCCTCCCAGTCGGCGCCAACAACTGCCTGACCCGCGGAAATCGCGCAAACTTCAGCCGCTTTTCCCTCGCCGTCCAATGGCGGTGCCACCGTGGCCGGCCGCCTGATCATCCCCGTGGGACATTCCGCCAGCATATACAAGAGTGTCTCGTGATGCATCATTTCGTGCTCAATCACGAGGTGCAATACCCGTCCGTTGGCGCAGAGCTGATCATGCGAGCGTGCCAGAACCTCGTCGATTGCCTCCAGTGTGGCCCGGCGAACCTGATCCCGATACTCCATCGTCTCAGCAGGAGACGGCCAGCATTTAATTGATTGGACGGCAGCGATTTCCTGATCCTCAGGATCGATCCCACGGGCATACAGCTGGTCGAGCCTCTCATCGAGATACCCGCCGTCGAGAGCTCCACTGCATATCTGATTCCACGCAAATGCCGGCAAATGGCCAAGGTAAAAGAGGATCGGATGGCGCAGTCCGATCGGACGCTCGTGCCATTTTTCATCCGGAATCAGGGCGAACAACTCATCAGAACGACGCCAGACCGCGTCGAACCACTCACGAAACTGATTGCTGGTATCGCTCGCCATCAGCCCTCCCTCTTTCTCAGCAGAGCGAGTGCAAAAAGCTCTTCAGGATCGGTGTACCATCCATCAATTGCAAGATCAGCCCCTGCTGCTGTTGCTGCCAGTGATTGCCGCGTGAATTTGCAGCTGATCTCCGTACGAATTTCACTCCCCTCCGCAAAGCTCAGATCCATTGACAGTGCCCCAAGATGCACCACCATCGCCCGGTCGGCTGTCAACCGCATCTCGATCCAGTCGTTCACGCTATCGTAGAAAGCCCGATGCCTGAAGTGATCAGGCACGAAATTGGCGTCGAATCGACGGTTGACCACCGCGAGTATGTTACGGTTGAACTCCGCCGTCACCCCCTCGGGATCATTGTAAGCCGCTTCAAGGCGCACCTTGTCTTTGACCAGATCAACCCCCACAAGGAAAGCGTCACCCGGCGGCATCGTCGCAGCCAGACCGCTCAAAAAGATTTGCCGCTCCTCCGGGTAGAGGTTGCCAATCGTGCCGGCAAAAAAGAGTATCAGCCGTTGACCTGCCGGGCCAAGTCGATCAAGATCCCTGGTGAAATCTCCAACCACCCCGCGATATTGACAGCCGGGATAGTCACTCTCCAGTCGCTCGATCGATTGACGCAGGAATAGCTCGTTGATATCAAGCATGGTGCAGCGTCCGCCCCGCCGACGATCACCCCACGCATCGAAAATAAGCCTGATCTTGCGCCCCGCGCCGCTGCCCAGCTCAACGATGTGTCGCGGATTCGCTGCCTCAATGATCGTCGGGGCCCATCGCTCCAGAATCCCGATCTCTGTCCGTGTCTGATAGTAGACGGAGAGATCCGTGATTCGCTCAAAGAGTTCACTGCCCGGATCATCATAGAAATAGCGGGGTGGTATTTCCGGCATCGGGCGCAGAAGGCTGGCGCGCAATAATGCACATTCTTCGGGCGATGGTTTCAGAGGGATGACGCGGGCGACATCGATCGCATGGTTTTGAGAGAGAGACATTTCTGGCATGGTCAATCAGTGTTTAATGTATAAAGGTCTTCATCCTGCAAATTATCTTTCATTTGCTTTATTCATTCATGATTGGCCTTTGCGGAAAGGCGGCGAAGACGACGACGACAGCTCGCTGCTGCCTCCTCCATCAACGGCAGGACGCGCGAAGCCACCTGCTCGGGGAGTCGTGATGAGTCAGCATGCACTTGCGCGAATGTTTCAATCACCGAGTCGGTGTCGAGTGGCGCCAACCTCCCGGCAAGCTCATGCCCTCGCGGCCCCGCCAGCCCTCGTGCCACACAAAGGCTGAGGGCCAGACGGCTCTCCTCAACCTGGCCGATGCACTCAAAGGGCGTGTGCTCTCCCAGCCCGAGCATGTCCTCAAAGAACCCATAATTCTCCGGCACTTCAAGCAGCTCTTCCCCGAAGATTGTTCTCACCGGCTCTTCGGAGAGGTATCCGCGATAGCCGAGCCAGACATAGGCGCATTTTGGACACCGCCTGCACCATGGTTTGGCAACGTTGCACGAGTGCGTCGCCGCAATCGCCGCCTCGTCACGACACAGCAACTCGAAGATGACCGGATCGTGTATCGGCATCAGCAGACTGAAGACTCCGATGTCTTCAATAAGTTCGGTGCGGATATAATTGTCAAGCAATTTCTCGGCTTCGACTGATTTGCCCCACTGATGGTTGACCTCCTCACCGGTCGCGCTCCAGATCAGATTGCCATGGTTCGAACTCGCTTCGTGACCAAGAACCGCATAGCCGTATCCATGCGCCAGCAGCACCGGCAGCGTCGCAAAGATCGAGGCCGGTGTCTCGGCCGCAGTGATGCTTTTCACTCCCAGCTCTTTACCGTAGAGTTCGAGTACCGGCGCGTCAAAGAAGTCATCAAGCACAATCTGCCGATGCCGGCGTGTGGGAGCCCCCTCGTCGAGAAGCCGATCAATCAGTTGCAATTGCGGCCTTGCCGACCCATAGATGCTCGAACTGTAGGCCAGTGAGGCGTAGGGGATCTCTGCTCGCTCCAGCATCTTCATGGCGACAAGGCTGTCCTTGCCCCCTCCACAAAATAGCAGAAGGTCGCCATTCTGACGATCACGCCGCACGGGCGAGGCTCCACGACACACAATGTCGTCGGCAAATCGTGGCGGCGGCTCTCCGGGAAGGCTGTTTTCATAGCGCCATTGCGCCCAGACCTTCTCAAAGATCCTTGTCCACAATCGCGCGAGGCCTTCCGTCAGGTAACAGGCATAGCGACCGAGGTGAATGCTCTGCGGACGCAGGCTGGCAATCTTGTTGATTTCAAAGAGGGCGACGTGCAGAAACAGCCGCTCGACCAGCTTACGTCCGAAACGGTGCTCAAGTTCGAGCAGGTCTGTTTCGGGGTACCAGTAAGTCGTCGAGAAAGCCAGCTCATCAAGGGTGAATCTCAGCACCAATTGGTGGGAACTCCAGGTGATCGATTCGATCGCCAGCTGCTTCATGCCGCTTATCCTCCACCCACTTGCCCCCGGGCGGTCGTGGCGAGTGGCTCTCGTCAATGCCCCTCGTTAATGCTGAAAGACCTTATCCATGAACTGCGATTTATTTCCACCATCACCAATCTTCAGCAGGCGCTTCTGCCACTCTGAGATCTGCTCGTAGCTCAGATGTCGCGTGTCAGCACAAGGCACCCAGATCCCACCGAAGATCTCCGGATCTTCAAAGCGCAACAGACCCGTTTCACGGAAGCGCACACCCTGAGGGGTTCCCGGGATAGGGGAGAGTGAAAAAGGCGCAATCTGGAAGAAGAGATCCGGATTGATGGCGCGAAGCTCTTCGTAAAGAGAGCTGACACCTTCTTCAAGCAGAGAGAGCGAGCGTTCATCGTCATCCTCAAAGCCGATGATACAGCCATAGGTCAGGGTCGGGACTCCCGCGCGGACGATCTCTTTCAACATATCGCAATGCTCACGCCATGGCAGCAGCTTGGCATAGTTTTCCCGCCCCTGGAGTGGGCGCTCTGCCGGGATGAACGCATGGTAGCAGCCAACATCCCCGTCCCACCCCCAGAGGGCGCGGATCAGCTCCACGTCGGGAGAAAGATCCTGCTCGCCTTTCCTCAGCCCCCGCCCGCGCGTCGCCTTGCGAAGCTCAAGTCCGTTGGCCCAGAGAATCGCCAGCCCCTGATCGCGCAGCCCCTTCATAATCTCCATCACATCGTCACGACCACCATCCCAGAGCAGGCGGGCAAGGAATTGATCGGAACTGCCAATGACGCATCCCGCACCTTCTTGCCGCTGCGAGGCAAACCATTTTATTGCTGTCTCGGGAGACATCGCTTTGTAACCGAGTCGGTAATCGGGGGTCTGGCAGAAATCACACTTACGGTCGCAGCCGACATCGGTGAAGACGGAGCCAATTGGCAGCAGCTTTTCCGGGAAATAGGTGCTCCAGTATTCAGTTCCGAGAGTTTGCCTGACGACACTCGGCGATGGCAGCGCCCAATCCTCCGGTCCCTGCGGGCGGACTCGCGTCGATACTATGCGACCGTCACCAAACATCACCCCCGAAAGCTCGCCGCGCGGCTCTCTCCCCGTCAGGGCGTCAATGACCGCCCAGTTGGCCCCGCCCGATTTGTCGAGGACAATCGCGTCGGCTCCGGACTCAAGGTAAAATGCTGATTCAGCAATGGCATCCGACCCGCCGACAACCACCGGTCTTCCCGCTGACTTCAGATGCCGGATCGCCATGCGCGCAACATTCCGGTGCTGCGAAAAATTGGAAGTTATCCCCCAGATATCACACTCCGCCGGCGGAATGCTCGAGATCTTCTGCCCAACACTCACCTTGGTCAGCTTCACCCCTTTCCACGTCACCTCGCCGTATGGCTCCTCATCCGTGCCCCGCTTCAGGTTGTAAAGACGAACATCAAATCCTGCAGCCTCAAGACTCGCCATCAGCACCTGCTTGCTGATCAGTGCCGATCCCTGACGTACCGTGGCTCGATTGCTGCCAAATGGATCGTAAAGGGCGATTTCAGGCAGTTCGACCAGACCAACTCTGATTTTCGGATTCATATGCATCGGCTACCTCTGGTTTCAATTGTGAATTGGGTCATCATCGGCCGACAGCCCACTGGCAAGCGACCAGCCTTCTCTTCCAATCTGGTTATAAAAAGATTCATATATATACTGTTTTGACATCAATGTCATTAATTCTGGTGTCAATTTTCTATAATGCAGATCAGTCAGTGGCTGCTCAATTGTTTGTGAATGTTCTGAAAATGATGATTGTTTGTTGATATTCGACGGCGAAGGTGGGAGATAGCACCATGAGTGAGTCAATTAACGAGGATTACGGTTTGAGTCGGGTGGTGGGAGAGACGGAGGCGGCCGCGCCGGAGATCGACTATCGCCCACCGTCTCCACGCTCGCTGGAGACACCGATCGGTCTGATTGGCTGTGGCGGGATTGGCGGGCAGCAGCTGGCCGCCTATCGACACGCCGGCTTTCGGGTAGTCGCCCTCTGCGATCTTGACGAATCACGGGCACGCCGGCTTCGTGACCAGTTCTATCCCAAGGCTTTCGTCACCGCCGATTATCGTGACCTGCTGGCGATTGATGAGGTCAGAGTCGTCGATCTGGCGACCCACCCCGGGGAGCGGCTCGGGCTGATCGAGGCCGCGATCACTGCCGGCAGGCATATTCTCAGCCAGAAGCCGTTTGTCCTCGATCCGGAGGTTGGCGAGCAACTCTGCGATCGTGCCGAGGCAGCCGGCCTTTACCTTGCCGTCAACCAGAATGGCCGCTGGGCACCCCACTTCAGCTACCTTCGCGGAGTGGTTGATGCCGGCATCATCGGTGAGGTCGAGAGCCTCGCCTTCACCATCCACTGGGATCATCGCTGGATCGCCGGCACACCATTTGAAGAGATCGATGAGCTGATACTCTATGATTTCGGCATCCACTGGTTCGACCTTGCCGCCTCTTTCTTTCGCGGTCGCCGGGTGCTGAGCGTCAGCGCGACCGCGACGCATGCCCGCTCGCAGCGTGTCAAACCACCCTTCCTCGCCGCAGCGACGATCGAGTTTGAGGGTGGTCTCGCCTCGCTCTTCTTCAATGGTCACGTCGAGTTTGGCCAGCAGGACCGTACCCATATCGCCGGTAGCGCCGGCAGTGCCACCAGCGAGGGCCCAAGCCTCTCGCAGCAGCAGGTCACTCTGCATACCGCCGCCGGTCTTGCCCGACCCCACCTCGAAGGTACCTGGTTTCGTGAGGGCTTCCAGGGGGCCATGGGCGAACTGCTCTGCGCCATTGAGCAGCATCGTCCACCTGCCAATGATGCCCGTGATAACCTTCGCAGCCTGCGTCTCTGCCTTGCTGCCCTTGCCAGTGCCCGATCGCGCTGAGCCCTCTTCGCCTGCCGGCTACTGCGGACGCGCCATCTTGTTGGAGATCGGCGCCCCCTGCTCGCCAGCCACGAAGAGCAAAATCTTCACCAGTACCTTGCCGGCATTCAATCCGCAATGGCTCAACTCGACGACCTCGGCAATGACATCGCCTGCCTTGTAACGCTGCTGTGTCCCGTCCTCATAATCAACATCGATCTCCCCCCCCCCTCCATAATCCACGCAACTGGGGATTGAATCACCCGCCCGACCTCATCCTTTGTCGCTTTCCGCAGAACCACGACCCTGACCGATGGCGTGTAAGCCTCCTGAGCGCGAAGATCGTCATAAACAAAGAGCGACAAAAGAATGAGCAGGGTCAGTTTCATAACCATTATCGGCAGACTTCCCTCGATGATTGATCAAAATCCTGTGCTTGTGGGGTGATCATTCCGCAATCACTTCCACTCTCTGTACAATGCTCAGAATATCAGGCCCCAGCCTCCAATTTGATGGTTGGTTTGATGTTTGGAAAAATCTTTTCAACTGCTGCTGATTTGGGCATTCCATAGGCATTGACCGGCTGGGATCGGTTAACCCATAACGTGTAATACAAATGATCAGCTCGCGGGTCACTGGTGTTCGGATGCAGCAGAATGGTCAGGCCAAGGCTGTTGAGCTGTAACCACGGTATGATTATTGGGATAAGATCATTAGTGAAGCCAAAGTAAAACGATGGTGTCACATGTGGTCCTCGCGGCTGAAGATTCCAATTCCCCAATTCGACAGGAAAACGCTCAATTACCCATTTGCGAACCAGTGCCGCCTTTTCATAACTGTCTTCGTCAAAATAAAAATGTGCGTGATAACTCTTAATGTCCGTATATGCCCGAGGTACTTTAGGCAGGCCGTTCTCCTCACCCGGACGAATACCTTTGGGGCGGGATGCTGCTTCTTTGTAGGTTTCATATCCCCACGGGCTTTGACCAATGTCTGCCGGTGGCACAATGGGCCTGAAATCTCCACGTTCCTGTGACAGAAATGGTTGCGCTTCAATTTCCATATTGCCGATGACCAGTCCGGCAGTTGTCATCCCGGCACCAGTCAGAAATCCACGCCGCGTCGGTGCCAGCCAATCAGCCCACTCCTGATCTTCTTCAGTATTCTGAATTATCTGCTCTTCTTTAGACATTTACTTATCCTTTTATGTGGTTATCTGGTTTCAGTTGTTTTTGCGTTAAATTGCAAATCTGTAATCAGCATATTGCAATAAATACTGTCATTACCGAGATTGTCTTCAGGGCCATAATAATACAGAGTACACTGACGGTAACCTCGATGCTGGTTTTAAGAGACAATCAGAGGACATCATTGATGCTTATCAACGATGTCCTCTGATTGTCTCGCATACTGACTGACTGGCTACTCGATATTCTTTTCAATCATTCTGGTGTTGACGGCCACATCTTCAGACAGCAATTTTTCAATGGTGGAAACAAACTCATCTCTGAGTTGCTGGTGATAAATACCGCTTGCCGGGGCAGCAAAGCCGGCATGAATCTTTTTGACAAGACCATCTCGCCCAATGAAAAAAGTTGCCGGCCAGGTATTAAGATTAACACCTTGTGGCACTTTCTCCCACATCTCTGCCGGAGCACCGGCAATCAGATATGGATACTCGACACCATACTTGTTAACAAAAGCCCTTACTCTTGTCAGTTCATCCTGTTGCTCGGGCTCCTCAAAATCGAGCGCGATAATTTCGAGACCTTTAGCGTGGTAATTCTGGTACAACTCGACAAGATATCTGGCCTCATCATGACAGTTCGGGCACCATGTCCCGGTGACGACGGCAATGACAACCTTGTTTCTGAATCGCTCATCAGTATTTGATACCAGCTTGCCATTCAGATCCGGAAAACTGAATTTAAAGACCTCTTTCGGATCACGCACCGTCGTGTGAGTTGAAAAATCAGCTGGAAGAGGCAGGCCTTTTGCTCGGGCAGTTTCCGGGCGATAGGCTTTCAGATTACTTCGTGCAGCATATGCCCCTTCCTGGCGCAGCGAAAGGCTGCCATCCGGATCAGGTCTGATCTCAAAGACCAGCGGACGTGAGGCGTCAAAATGACTGACAAGAAATCGACCATCACGGTAAGTGCCTGTCAGGGCTCCAGTGTCACCATCCACACGCAATATCGAAGCCGTTAATTCCGCGCCTTTCTGCCTGATAATTAACCGCCATGCTTTCTCACCTTTCGCGCTTTCATAAGGTATTTCCCAGAGTCCGTCGATTGATGGCACGTTGGCAATGTCTTCCGGCGCGGGGGCTGTGTAGCGCTTCGCCTCAAACGGGTAGTCGGCAATATATTTGTCTCGCTGAAATCGTCCTTCAACCCGTCCCTTGAGGCGGCCATTGGCAAACGTTGCGACTATTTTTGTCAGATAGTGCTCAAAATTGAGCGTCAATGATCCCTTGCTCAGCACTGCACTGGTTGTTGTTTGTGTCTGTTCACCGTTGAAGAGTGTGCCGGTAATCTTATTACCCTTTCCGGCAATGTCCAGCCTGAAAGGGATGACAACATTATTGATGTTGACCGTCGCCTCCCAGCGGCCACTGATTGGGGTGCTTTGGGCTCCAGCCTCCTGATTACCGAAAGCAAATAAGATAAAGATCAGGAGTGCCAGCATATTATTCAATCGACTGCTGTTTTTCATGTATTGTTGTCCTTTCCAAAGAGATATTTTACAAAGTGAGCAGAAATAAAGAGATTTCAGGCTGAACGAAGATAGTCTGGTCATTTAACTTGAATATGAGAAATCTGATCAGACAGCAGGTGATTACGTTTCCAGTATTCAGGAAGATTTGATTTGGTCGCCAGCAGGATTTCGAGAATCGCACGGCGATCTGTTGTGCTCAGATGGGCAAAAGTCGGGCTTTGATCACGTCCGGTTAGTATTTCCAGCAAGCGACGATAGACATAGCTTTTTGCTGGTTCCGGTAAGGTATCAAATGATTTCGAATAGATCAGATAACTGCAGGGGTACTTAAACAATCGTCGACGAAGATCAAAATCACGAAGTGAGCGCCCGGATTGATCTCTTGGTCCACGAGCCGCAAACTCTGTCGCAAATGTCGAGCTTCCTCTGATCGAGCCGGGAAGCGAAGGCTCGTTGGCAAATAATAAATAGCGTACCAGTTCCTCTGCCGGACCCTCTATTTGTCGAATTGCGCCTGCTGTTAATTCCAAAGGTAATGATTCAGTTGTCTTTAGTTCGGATTTTTCCGATGAACTCAGTGCTGAATATATTGCCAGGCGTGTCTGATAGTTGGTCAGCGTGATCAGGTTGTGCATTTGTGTCTGATGTGCTTGTACAAGTTGTGCCACAACATCGCTGTGTGGACTCAGGTAAGGTGCAG
>CAIKMY010000398.1 GCA_903828635.1 uncultured Acidobacteriota bacterium | reverse complement strand
TCCATTCTCCATTCTCCATTCTCAATTCTCCATTCCCATCCCATTCCCCCCTTGCCACCAGCGCATGACAAAGCATAATATGCAAAGTAACAGTGTAATCGCGTTCCTGAGATGTGGCATCCTGACCGCACTGTTTGTCAGATTCGAATCAGATCAGGGGAGTTACACCTAACTGGAGGGCCTGAAGATGAGAGAGAGACTTGAAAAGTCGGTTGTTGCAGCAATCGTCACCTTGTTTGTCATCGTGGCGAACGGGAATGCGCAGCACCTGATCTCGAGCAAGGCCGGGTTCATCAACCGGTCGGATGGCAAAGTCTACATTCACCGGCTCGGGAATGAGGATGACGATCGGGGTCGTGCTTCACTCGGGACGCAGATGCGCAACGGAGACACTCTGAGCACGGATGCGGCATCGTTCGCGGAGATTCTGCTCAATCCCGGATCCTACCTGCGCCTCAGTGAGAAGAGCGAGGTGCGAGCGGTCAACACCAGCTTGTTGCGGGTCGAGTTTGAGCTGGTCAAGGGGTCGGTGATCCTCGAGGTCGGAGAGATCGACAAGATGTCACCGTTACAGATCAATACTCCGGGCGGGCAATTCTTTGCGCGCAAGGAAGGACTGCACCGCTTTGATCTTGTCGGCATTACGACGCGGATTGCGGCTCGCCAGGGAGATCTCTGGATTGGAACACGCGAACAGGTCATCGGCGGCAAGGGAACCAAAATTGCTCGCGGTCGACAGGCCGTGATCGACCAGGATTCTCTCAAGAGAGTTGCCAGCGCGTCCTCCTCCGCGTCCCCCTCGAAGATGGACTTTCCTAAGATCGATAAGGACGAGATTGACGACTTCGATGTCTGGAGCTTCAATCGTGCGCAAACGCTGGTTGCCGCCAACAACATGGCGCTGCGCCAGTCTCGTACCACTGGTTCTCTCGCTTCCGGATGGATCTTTGATCCGTTCTCCGGCACCTACACGTTCATTCCGCGCAACGGCCTCTTCTGGTCGCCATATGGCTTTGGCTACTTCAATGCCCTCGGCAGCTGCTTCACCTGCTATGGCAACCCTTATGGCCTTTACGGGCTTGGTATCTACGGCGGACGTGGTTACACCGGAGGCGGTGGTGTTAATGGTGGTGGCGGTGGTGGCACGACCCCCAGCCCGGCGCGCGTCATCAGCGGACTTGACCGGACACCAGTTCAACGCGAAATCGAGGGTCGACGCATCGAATACAACCCCAATATTTTTGATGCCGGCGCGGCTCTTGGTCGCGGTATTGATACGGCCAACAGGGCAGCATCAATATCAGTGACACCGTCCTCGTCGCCGGCGGTCACTGTCGCTCCTGCTCCGGCACGCGGCGGTGGCGAAGCCAGTGCAGGTGGTGGTGGAGGCACTGGTGGCGGTCGCCCGGCAGGTCCGTCACGTCCCTGAGCTTTCCATCAGGAGTCGGCTGATAATATCAAGATGACAGAGAGAGGCGGGAGAGCATCAATTTGATCTCTCCCGCCTCTCTCTTTTTTGAGTCGCTGTTTACTAAGTCGATTGCCTGTATCTGGTAATTACTTTTTCTCACCCGGCTTCTTGTCACCTGGCTTCTCCTCGACGCCTTCCTGCTCCCAGTTATCAATCACCAGACGGCCATTCTCCATAATTAACGCCAGCGGGATGATCTTAAACTGGCCGTCAGCAAACTTGTAGACGCAGTCCTGATGAACGCGACCGGGTTGACGGTCTCCACTGGCGGTCGATGCGGCCTCGACAACCTTGTCGCTGGCACGATCACCGAGAATACTCTGCTTGAGCGTCTTACCGGTGCTGGTCAATCGCTGGATCGCAGCCATCGAGAGCATGTTCTGCGCCTCCATCCAGTTGTCATCCTGTACCACCCGATTGAATTTGGCAAAGGCCTGCGCGACCTGCCTGACATCCTCAAGCGATACCGGAGGAGGTGGTGGCGTCAAGGCTGGCCGTGAAATGACCCAGCGGTATACTCCCCAGGTGGCGACGATGAAGGCAAGAGCCACGAACCATAAGACTATCGGTAGCGTCTTACTCCCACCCTTCTTCTCCTCTTCCTGATTTATCTTCGCTTCGAGATCATCAAATATTGTCCTCATCTCTTCCCTCGTCTCTTCCCTTGCCTTTGGTGTCGTCCGTTTTTTTCGTGGCCCCACTGATGCATATCGCTCAGATCATTGCCCGTCATAGTGTCGGAGAAAGCGACAACTGTCAATTGTCTGTTGTCGCCTCACCCCCTGCCTGAGCACCATCGCCAACCGCCCAGAGCCAGCAGCCCGCCGCAGATGTCGATCAGACAATCAAACAGCGAGGCGGTGCGATGAGCGGTAAAGCTCTGATGCCACTCGTCGAGCAGCGC
>CAIKMY010000397.1 GCA_903828635.1 uncultured Acidobacteriota bacterium | reverse complement strand
TGCCGTCGCCGTACCTGTCAGTTTGGTCAGGTCGGTAGTCCGTGAAGCGACGCTGCCGGCAGCCTTCCAGGCAGCGGCCGTCTCGCTGAGAGTGGCCCATTTGGCATTGGGGCTGGCACCGGCGGTAGCTGCCCAGGCCTCGATTTTGTCGATGCCATCGGTAGTGCCGACGTTCACGAGGGTATCGGGATGGACCATGATGGTTGTGCTGTAGACCGGGGCGAGTCCCGAGGTGGTCTTCAGCTTGTCGATGATTGCGGTTGCGCCGGCGAGGTTTCGCGGTCCGCCACCGACCGAGATGAGGTTGGCATTCGGATCGTGAGTGGTGTAATCGGCGCTGCTCTTCGGTCGCCAGACGCCATAGCTGGTGTCTTCGGATCCCGGCGAGTGATCGGGGCGCAGGGCAACGCCGTAGAGGATTTCGGCCTGCCAGGATGCGCCATTGGTGCCAGTGACGATTTTGCGCAGCCCGTCGATTTCGGTGACGACATTGCCGGAGGAGACACGATTGGGATGGCCGCCAAGCGCGGTGATCTGCGCCGCGCAATTGGCGCGATCAGTGAACTCATGGGCATGGATGTCCATCTCGACACCGAGAGCTTCCAGTTTGGTAATGGCCTCACGGGCACGCGGCTCTCCGGTCAGCCAGCCGATGTCTGCGCCCACCGACCACTTCATCCCGGTCGTCTGGGCTCCGACCTTGCCAGCTTTGGTTGCGCGAGTAAAGAAGGCGATCAGCGAATCGATGTTTGGCCAGCGCAGCTTGTTCGATTCGATATGCATCGTTCCCGAGATCATGACCTTCGAGGTCGTAGTTGGATTGGGGGTTACCGTTGTTCCCACCATCTGCCAGACTCCCGGGAGGCCGATGGCGCCGATGCGGGCCTGCTGCGAGGCCACGTAAGCGACAGTTGCCTCATAATGCTTCCAGATCGCCTCCTGCTGGGCGCTGCTCAGCAGCGTCGATTTGCTTGAGATCGAGAAGGGCGGGCGACGCGGGCCATTGACGTAGACCGTCACCCAGGCTGAATCAACTGCAAAGAAGTCATTGTCGTGCATCTTGATGCCGACGAAATAGGGTGCCTTCGCATTCTGTGCCTGACGGGTGGCGGAGATGGCATTCTCGATGACCGTGGGCACACTCTGCCCGACCGTTTGGAAGAGCAGAAGGTCATAATGCTCCGGGCGCAACAGGATACCATCGAGCCGCTCGCCAAGATTGACCGGCCTTCCGTGTGTCACACGGAAGCGCCCGCCAAGGTCGCGGAAGACATAGGCTGCCTGCTGGGCGACCGTGCCATCCGCCTGGGCTGAGGCCGCCCACGGAGCGTAGCCCATTTTCTCCGCAAGCTTCTTGTAGCCACCATTGGCGGCGGTTGGCATACCGGTGCGCAGATCAACGGCGTGCGTCTCATAGTTCATGATCGACTTGTACTGCTCGGCCGTCGACTTCGAGCCGAGGCGGGCCCAGTCAAAGCCGGTGTAGTAGGGCTTTGGCGGTCGCACGTGATAGGAGACCGAGGCGACCGATGAGCTCTTCAGCCGCTGCAGGAGGGCAGGTGAGAGTTGCTCAAAGAGGTCGGTCATCGTCGTTGTCAGGTAGAAGTCGACCGGCAGTCCGTACTTTTCATGAATATCGAGAATCCGGTTGACGGTGGCGATGCTCCGGTCAGGATAGGAGAAGTCCTGAACGTTGATCGAGAAGATGGCGTAATCATTGATTGCTGTGGTGGCGGAGGTCCCGGCCGGTGAGGCGACTGCGGTTGCCGGCAGTGCAAAGCTCAGCGTCGATTCGGCCTCGATCGCGGCGCGGGCACGGTCGGCCATCTCCTGTACTGCGGCTGCCTGAACCACGGCATCGAGATCGTCGGGATAGGCATAGGTGGTGCGTGCCGACCAGTTGGCCGGAGGGGTGTTGGTCGGGTTGTCCGGAATGTCGCGCCGGCTGCTCAGCCGCTGGTCAAGCGCGATCACCGACTGTCGCGACGGGTTGATCTTTACCGGCACACCGCGAGTCAGGAGCCCCTCGAAGGCCATGCGCACGTGGCCATTCTCGGTCATCATCGTTTGTACATGATCGGTGACACTCGTCAGCAGCATGGCTTCAAGATGCGGAACCTGAGCTGCCGCATGCTCGTAGAGCCGGGCAGCCTCACGCTGATCCCAGAAGGCCGTCGCTTCAGTTGCCGTCGCCATCGTCGCCGGCCAGCTCGCGACCGAGCCGCTGCGTGACAATGCAATTGTTGCCGGTCGTGAGTATACCTGTTTGCCGTCGGCTGTGCGGTAGGCGCTCAGCAGCCGATCCTCGGCCGTCGAGATCCGTCCATCACCGTCGAGATCGGGCGTCTGGCAACCGGGACGTGTCGGATCGGCGACCGTCGTGTAGCGCCCGTCGCCATTGCCATCAAAGAAGACCGGCGTCGCCGGGGTGGCCGGATTGTAGCGAATTCGGCTGTAATCGATCGCCAGCTCCGTTAAGGTATTGCCCTCGGGGCGATACCATGGGTTGCCACTGGCCAGCGTCTCACGTCGTCCGCCGGAGCAGGTCAGCCGCGTCGCACCGGCGTCGCTCGTCGCTACCTGACTGACCACCGGAGACTCCCACTGAATGACGTACCTGACATATGGCGAGAGCATGCTGCCGTACTCCGCCAGGGTGGCGATGACCATGTTTCCACCATTCGATGAGCCGAAGAGGCCGATGTTTTGCGTCTCCACTGCCACCGGCAGAACCTCGCCGATACGCCGCCCCTCGCTGTCAGGCAGCTGTCCGGCGGCGTAGAGCACGACATCGCGCATCGCTGCGATACTTGCCGCTCCACGGTAATCGTAGCTCCCTGAACTTGCCCGCCTGGTTGCCTGATCAACTCCGCCCGGGTAGAGAAAGGCGATGCGGACAACATCCTCGGCACGAGGAATCGGATTGGCAAGACTGCCGGAATCGTCGCCGCCCGGAGCAAAGATCATCACCGGCGCTCCCTGACGATGGCGCGCCAATTCGTTGCCTGCCGGTGCAAAGATGCGCACCGCCAGAGTTCCTCCACTCACCCCGGTGCTCGCTGATGGCAGCGAGATGTCGATGGCTGCTGTACGGCCGGCACTCTGCGCATTGACACGTCGTAACCAACCTCCCTGATGACCGGTGCTCAGCACGAGGCCGCTCACCAACACCAGCAGCCAGATCGCTCCCATCATCCCTCCACGCTTTGCCGATTTCGAGGCTCTCTTTATTGTTGCGAACATGGAATACCCTTTCGGAGTCACATGACTCCATTTCAAATCTATTCGTTAATGGTTCTGCTGCCAGGCAGGGATTTTCAGGGGGGATCCTGTCGCTGGGGCGCACTAAAAGAGTCAATCAGCAAAATGCCGGCATTCTGTTCGCACATAGGAGGCGTCAAAGTTGAAGCTGGTTGAACTTTTTTTCGCGACAGGCCGGACGAGGCTGTCAGGCCATGGCCCCATTTTGCCTGGCTGCTTCGTTGCCGGACCATATTTCTTTGACAAACAACGCCAATACTGAATATCTTAACTTGAACTTTACATGGTCATAATGATGCAATAATCCCGGACCGTTATTCTCAGGATTGACGGCATGCAAAGTGTCCGGCTTATTAGATACAAGTTTTAGATAAAAGTTCTCACCAGGTTACGGAGGAGCGATGAAACAACATTACAAATCAATGAAATGCCTGCTGTGCGTGGCACTGGTAATGGTGCTGTCGACGGTGGCGAGGGCACAGTTTGACACGGCGACAGTGCTGGGATCGGTGACCGATTCGAATGGTGCGGCGGTGGCGAAGGAGACAGTGACGCTGAAGAATGTGGCCACGGGGGTGGCGGTGACGACGGTCTCGGATGAGAGCGGGAATTACCAGTTCTTCAATGTCAGGATTGGGACTTACACGGTCGTGGCGGAGGCCTCGGGCTTCACGCGGACAGTGGCCGAAAACATTCAGGTGACGGTTGGTGCGCGTCAGCGAGTCGATCTTGCGCTGAAGCCGGGGGCGGTGACGGAGACGGTGACGGTCTCGGCGGACAATATCCAGTTGCTTGAGGTTGAGACCAGTGACCGTGGTCAGGTGATCAATCGGCAGCAGATCGTCAATCTGCCGCTCAACGGCCGGGCCTA
>CAIKMY010000396.1 GCA_903828635.1 uncultured Acidobacteriota bacterium | reverse complement strand
TCAACTACCTCGATCGCCAGATGCTGGCGGCAATGAAGTCCTCAATGATGGGCGACATTCCGGATATCGCGACGCGGGCCAACTGGGGGCTGGTACTTGGATCTTTCAAATGGGTCTACGCGATACTGAGCCCGGTGGGAGGCTACATTGCCGATCGGGTCAGCCGGCGTCACGTGATCTGTGTCAGTCTCTTCACCTGGTCAGCGGTGACGTGGGCCACCGGGCACGTGACGACCTTCAACGAACTCGTCGCCGCCAGAGCCCTCATGGGAATCAGCGAGGCGCTCTACATTCCGGCGGCCCTCGCGATGATCGCCGAGTACCACACTGGCCCGACGAGGTCGCGCGCGGTTGGTATCCATCAGATGGCCATTTACGCCGGAGTCATTCTTGGCGGATTCTCGGGCTATATCGCCGACAGCCCCGACTTTGGCTGGCGCTGGGCGTTTACCGTCTGCGGGGTCGTCGGTGTCGTTTATGCCCTGCCCCTCTTCGGGCTGCTGCGCAACCCGCCGGTGCGGGTCGATGCGCGCCCGCAACCGTCGCCACTCTCCGCTGGTCGCGAGCTGCTGACCAATCCCGGCTTTATCCTCATGGTTCTCTATTTCACCCTGCCTGCGCTCGCCGGCTGGGTGGTGCGCGACTGGATGCCCGACATCCTGCGCGAGCAGTTCGGCCTCGGTCAGGGCAAGGCCGGCGTCTCCGCTGTCCTCTTCGTACAGATCGCCTCGCTGGTCGGTGCCGGCATCGGCGGCTGGCTTGCCGATCGCTGGATGAACCGCAATAACCGTGGCCGCATCTTCGTCAGCGCCATTGGTATGTCCTTCTTCCTCCCTGCCCTCTTTGGCGTCGGCAATGCCTCGACTCTGCTCATTGCCATCTTCTTCCTGGTGCTCTTTGGTCTTGGCTGGGGCTTCTTTGACTGCAACAATATGCCGATCCTCTGCCAGATCGTCCGACCGGAACTCCGCGCGACGGGCTATGGCTTCATGAACCTCGTCAGCATCAGCTGCGGCGGCTTCGCCGACTGGGCCTTCGGCTGGCTGCGCGATCGCCACGTTCCGCTCAATCTCATCTTCGGTGTCTTCGCCGGCTTTGCCCTCATCTCCGTCATTATCATTTTGAGCATCAGACCCCGTGAGGAACTCACACCTGCATCTGGTGAGCTGAGCAACAATTGACACCATTGATACCCTGCCACTCACCGTGCAGGAACCGGCAACGTGAGGCTCCTCGACTATCGACTATCAGGAGGCTCTGACGGGGATGAATTCAGGCGAGTCGGTCTCTCCAAGAGTATCGAGGCCGACATTGGGCAGGGGGATCCTGACATCGAGCCGTGTTCCGCTTCCCGGTACGGTATCGATCTCGATCCTTCCTTTGACCAGCCGGACACGCTCCTTCATGCTGGTCAATCCGAGGCTCCGCTTGCGGGCCGCCTCTGCAAGGTCAAAGCCACAACCAGCATCGACGACCAGCAGGCGTATCTCTCCATCGATTGAGCTCAGGGTAACGGAGACGCTCTTTGAACCACTGTGCCGGACGACATTCTGCAGCGACTCCTGGGCAAGACGGTAGATACAGATGCCAACTTCGGCAGGGATACGCAGAGGCAGACTGCTGTTTCTGAAATCGATGCTGATGTCGTAAACCTTCTCAAGGTCGCGACAGTAGCTGCGAAGCCCGGGGATGAGACCGAAATGAACGAGCCTCGATGGATGCAATTCATGCGACAGCCGGCTGACATCACGTGAGAGTAACCTGGTCTGTTGTGACAAATACTTAATTCGACGTTGAAGCTCTCCAACGTTTTCCTGAGGATTGCTGCCCAGCACATCCTGCTCGACTGAGAGCAACGCCAGCCGTTGACTGAGATCATCATGAAGCTCACGGGCAAGACGGGCACGCTCTTCTTCAAGCGCCCTGATCAGCAACCCGTTGAGGTCGCGTAACGACTCCTCCGCCTGCTTGCGCGTCGTGATATCAAGCACCACTCCGCGCAGAAAGGTCGCCTGACCCTGTGAGTCGATCTCGACCTCGCCTCGCGATGCCAGCCACCTGATCTCTCCGTCAGCCCCAAAGATGCGCACCTCCAGCTGAAATGTCCGCTCTCCATTTATTGCCGCTCTGACATTGACAAGTAAGGCCTCACGGTCATCGGGATAGATTCGCGCCTTGATATCTTCGGTATCGTAATATTCGGCCGGACCAAGCCCGAAGAGCTGCCGCCCATTCTCAGAGAAAAATACCGACTTGCGGGGGATATCACATGTCCAGATGCCAAGATCTGCTGCCTCTATTGCCAGCCCCATTCGCTGCTCACTCTCCTTCAATTCCCGCGATAACCACGAAGCACGAATCACTTCACTGCCAACCTCGTAACTCATGGCCAACGCTACCAGAATGAAATAGAAAGAGAATACCGGAAACCCAAGTTCAAACCCGCCAATATAGTAGGCCCAGAATGCACCCAGCCCCTGAAACAGAACCAGAATATCGAAGATAAAGATGCTTCCACCAACGAGGATCGCCTGCCGCCAATGGTTGCGTCGCCAAATAGTTATCGCAAAGTCGGCAGCGATGATCATCATGATCAACAGGCTCACCGTACCGATCAGCGATCGCGGATGAATCTGCCCGTTCGGTATGGGAAAGACGCCGTTAAGAAACGGGATCAGACTGAGACTGTCGATCCTCTCAAAGTTGAAGCCGTATTTACTGGTGATCCCAATCACCATAATCAGGAGGCGCAGACCAGTGAAGAGCCATATCAGCGAGCGACGCCCGACATTGAAGTAGAGGTGCTGAAACCAGACCACTGAGATCAGCATCCCCGTAAAAGGTGTTACGCCTGTCCGAAGTGCCAGTCCATAATCATCCGGAGTCCTGATAAACTTTACGGTGTATAGTTCGACCAGCGAAACCGCCGCCGCTGAAAGAGCACTGATGATGAACATCAGATTGCGGCGCTGCTCGCGATAGTTAAAGTAGATCACCAGATGGATAGCGGCCATCAGCAGATAGATTGCAAAGTTGAAGACCCAGATGACGGTTATCCAGTCCATATACCTGATCCATATACCCAATCCATATACCCGATCCATTTACCCGAGTACTATACCCGGTCACTATGCATAATCGAGATGCTTTAATCAGCCGAACTTACGCATTCAAACCACAGCAGATTGATCTCACGCGGAGACGCCGCGGATTATCCTTTTTGATCCTTTGCATCAACTTATCTCTTTATCTCTTTATCTCTTTATCTCTTTATCTCTTTATCTCTCCTTGTCACCCGGTACCTCCCGCACGCGTTCGCGTGAGATCAATCTGAAGTAATTTTGAGGCACAACTCGTCTGCATGTAAGTCCTGATTAGTCGATTATTTGAACAGTTGATTATTTGAATTATGAATTTTCAGTCTGGTTGAACTCTTCAAATTATAAAATAACCGTGGATTCTGATCGAGAGTATACTTCGAATTAATATTGACGGTGCTCCAGCCTCTCTCGACATTTCACAGAGATAGCAGACAGGATAAAATATGCGACCGGAGGTCGAAGTAGCGACATGAGAGTAGTTCTTGCGGATGATCATCTGATTTTTATGGAAGCAATCCGGTGTCTGATCGAACCGGAGTACAGAGTCATCGGAACCTTCCTCAATGGCAGGGATCTCGTCGACAATCTTGGCGAACTCAACCCGGACATCGCGGTGATCGACATTGCAATGCCGACGCTCAACGGGATCTCGGCAGCGACACGGATCAGAAGATTGCTGCCACAAGTCAGGCTGGTCTTCCTGACAATGTACGAGGATGACGATTCGGCGGCGGAGGCATTTCGTGCAGGTGCCTCAGGCTATGTCGTCAAAAGTGCCGCAGCCTCGGAGCTGCTTGAGGCATTGCGCACCGTCAGCCGTGGTGGTTACTATTCTTCGCCATCAATCAGCGCCGACCTCCCCGGATCGTTCGTCAAGCATCTCAAAGACAAGAAGAGGCCGACAGATCAACTCACCCCGCGCCAGATCGAGGTGCTGCAGTTGCTTACCGAGGGTTACTCGATGAAAGAGATTGCCGATATCCTCAATATCACTCCGCGCACGGTCAAATTTCACAAATATTCGATAATGGAGATATTGAACATCTCGACGACGGCTGAACTGCTCCTCTTTGGCATGAAGCAGGTGAGAAACACCCGCCACCGGTGAATCGTGGCAGGCTGCCCGGGGAGCGATATCAAAAAATAGAGAGAACTGACGGACTGATGGCAGCGAGGCAGGAAGCTTGCACACAAAAGCTCTCGCCTGTTGTGAGGACCAGTCCGTCAGCTCTCTCTCCCGGATTGAAGAGAGACTCCTGCGGGGAGCATTGTGCCCCCCCGCAGCAATAAGTCTGCCTACGGCACCGGGAAGACCGGGATGGTGAACGACCCGGTATTGGTGGTCGTCAGCACATGGAGGTTATGGCCCTGATGAGCGCCGGTGGCACGGTAACGAATTGCCGCTCCGGTGATCGGCACATCGTTGACCTGCCAGAACTTCATCCAGCCGACACGTCCCGCCGGAATCATCGTCTCAAAGCGTGGCGCAGTGCGTGGCAGGCTGCCGGAGAGCGAGCCGCGCAACTGGCATGTAGCTGCAGGGATGTTAAAGCTCGCCGAGACCTCCTGATCGTCGTAAAGCAGTCCGAAGAATGACCCGAGTGTCGAGGCTGAACTGAGCAGGTTCCCACCCATCCGGTTGAGGACAATCATCGTGTCGCTGCCATCCGCCCGCGATGAGATGCTGTCGAGCGCGAGCGTTCGCGGCAACGGGTTATAAGCGATCCCGTCGAAGTTGAGCGTTGCCGTCGTCGATGTCGTATCACACGGCGGCAATCCGCCAGGCAGACCAGCCACCGAGATCGCCCCGAGGTTGGCCGCATGGCCCGACTCGAACCAGACATACTCATCACCAATCAGGTAGTTGAAACTCGCCGGACAGCCGTGCTCATCGACCGCCACCGCGATGACATACCCCGTTGTTCCCGGATCAAGGTCGCTCGCGTAGAAGGTCGTCGTTTGCGCCGGTGTCAGCGAAACATACTGATCAGCCACCGCACACGTCGCGCCATCGACGAAGAAGAGGTGGACATTGGCCGGCAACGATGAATGAGCGTTCGTCAGGTTGAACTGGGTGTTCTGACGATCATTGTTCGCCGTCGAGGTGTAGATGTTATAGATCAACACACTTCCCGGCTTACCTGCAGCCAGTGTCGAGGTTGACGGCATGAGATTGCCGGATCCGAGTGGCGGACAATTGATGATCGTGCAGACATCGACTGTCCCCATACTCTCGTTCGAGCCGTCAACATCAGCATCAAAGTTGGTGATCGACGTCGAACAGACCTGTGTCCCGGACTCGTGGTCACCAATCTGAACACGGTAGACAATGGTCAGCTTATCTCCTGAATTGAGCGTGCCGTTCCAGAGGATCTGGTTGATGCCATTGACCGTCAGCGTTCCCGGCCCGCTGCTGTTGGTCGACGCCTTCGCACTGAGTACCGCCGTAATGCTTACCGGCAGGTCGATCCTCATCTCCGGTCCGGTATTGTTTGGCTGGGTGAAGTCGCCGGTATTGATTGTGTCGACTGTTACCTCGATGACTCCTCCCGGCGCGATGCAGATCGGCGGCGCTCCGATCTTCATCCGGTTGATCTGGATGAATCCGAAGTCGACCTTGAGGTTGGAGTTGGCATCCGGAGTCTGCGGCAGATCCCTGATCACCGGATTGCCGAAGCCGGTCGTTGAGGCCTGCGACTGATCGGCTTCCCCGGTTGCCGTCGGGTCTCCGGCGGTCAGGATCACCGCCACCGATCTTACACTCGTCCCGGTAAGAATCTTGCCGTTGTCGTCGCTGTCGGTCGCATTGGTATTGGCCGCATTCGATCCGTTGTAGCTGCTGATCATGTTGGCCAACGGCCCTGACCGCAGCACATCGACGTAGTATGTCGCCGCCGGCAGCCCGGCGAAGAGGTACTTCCCGTTGGCATCCGTCACTGTCGACGCCAACTGCGTCGTCCCGTTTTGAGCCAGCAACCTCACCGTCACGCCGGCAATTCCCACGTCTCCGGCATCGATCTGCCCGTTATTGAAGCTCGCTCCACTGCCAATATCGGCAAAGACGCTGTTCCCGACGCTCAGCCCGGCGTAGAAGCCGAAGTCGATCGTCAGGTTCTCGCTGAAATCAGGTGTCGACGGGTCGTTATCCGGTGATTCATTGAGCGGCTCCTGCCCCGTGATCGAGATTGTCTTCGTCAGTACTTGCATGCCCGAGACTGCACGGTAGCCGTTATCATCCTGATCACCGCCAGGGTTGCTCCCGGTTCCGCCAAAGTCAGGATCAACCATTGTCTCCGATGGTGTTCCGTTGGCCGCCAGCGTATATCCGCTGCTGAACATCCCCTCAAGCACACTGCCAACATTGAAGTTAACCTGCGGGATCGAGACGATGTAATTACCCGGCGCCAGATTCAAAGGTGTTGCCAGCGTCGCCCCGGTCTGTGAATTGATCGTCGTCTCCGTGAAGAGATAGAGTCCGGCCACTCCATTGACCGTCGCCGTTGTCGTCCGCGAGATCGGATTGACCGTGTCGGGCACATTGTTAGTGTCGACGTCGGTGTAGAGCTCGACTACTACGCCGTTGATCCCGGGCTCATTCGCGTCTTTCAAACCGTTGTTGTTGATGTCATTGAAGACAAGGTTGCCGATCGAGGCGAGGAGCGTCAATCCAATATCATACGTGTGATTATTCTCACCATTCTCACCTGTGGTCAGCGTAACCACAATTTTGTCGACATTGAAGACACCGTCTGAGTCGATACTGTCTCCGGAGGCCCCCCCGACATTGGGTGCCGTTGGAATATAGCCCGGAGTCGTGATTCCACTCTGCAATGTCGAAACACGAACCTCATAGCCCATGTTTGGCAGCAGACCTGACGCGCCATTGAGCGTGACATTCAAGTCATTGAAGAGGTAGAGACCTCCCCCCTGTGTCGTCGTCGTCCCAACCTTTGTTCCACTCTTGTAAAGTTCAACCGTCAGCCCATCAATACCCTGCTCGCCCGGATCCTGTACCCCGTCACCATCCTTGTCGTGCCAGACGCGATCGCCCAGCTCAAGCGGCGCGGATGGACAATAGAGTTCAACATCGCCAAGCCCTGTCGCCTTGTATGAACCGCCTGGCTGGGAGGGATACGCTCGCGGTTCTTGATAGATCTCGTATGATTTAAGTCGTGAACCGTCAACATTACTGAACCAGGTCAGACCACCTGAGTAGTAGACCAGCGGATCCATTATGATTGATACGACCTGACTTGGGCTTGCTCCCTTAAGCAGAGCCAGTCCTCCCTGAGCAGTCTCGTTATGCACAAGTGGTCTGTTATCCCTACCCCAGGTCTCAGTTCCATAGAATTCTCCGCCTCCGGGACCTTGAGCGTTATTGCTGCCGGAGCCGGTTACCCCGCCGCAGACACCATTACTCTCCAATTGATAGGTCCCATTGTTGAGACACGCCCGCATAATATCACCGCCAGAGAAGCTCTGATAGAAATCGGTATCGGTGCTCAAGGGGCCATAGTTATATCCCGACATCTGAATCGACAGTCGATCAATGAAACCAATGATCATGTTTCCGTTATCGTCAAATTCTATATCGGAGAGGATAGGCGTTGGGAAGATACAGTGATCACGCGGCCCTGATTCATTGATTGCGCACATCGCGCTGCTATTGAGTGAGCTCCTCCAGGCATTCCACTGGCGTGCGCCATCGTGTGAGAAGAGTGGGCCACCAGGTGTGTAACCGTCATAGACGATACCGCGCTGGAATGTCATATCGGTGATATTGAGCACCTGGGTGAATGCCATTGATGCTCCGGTTGCAGCCGGATCAAAGCTCAGAACGTGGGCAGACAAAGAGGTCCGGGCCTGTGTCGGAGTGCCGGTTGCATTCTCCCCGGTACAGACCACCCCGAGATAGCCCTTGCCATTGGCCAGCTTCAGTCCCCATGGGCGCAGAACGCCATTGGTGCAGGTCGGTGTACCGGTTCCATTATCCAGAGTGAAGGAGGTCGCGCTCGTCGGTGTCGCCCCGGCAGTCACATCAAGACGCACCAGTGATCGCGCCTCCAGATTGACTACCCAAAGGGTATTGCCATCCTCCGAAAGGTCAATATCGCCGATACCTGTCTTTCCCACCTTGTCAAAAGCCAGAGAATCGTGGCTTGGAGTTGTCCTGGTGGCTATATCCCGGCTGAACGATGCTCCAAAGGTATTGCTGAGGGTGTTGAGATCGAGGCTCCAGACCTCTGTTGCACCGGAGACGCGCGGCTTGAGTGCGTAAAGCCCCGCCAGTCCCCGTGGTCCGGTATCAGTATGGCGGCGGATCACCGCCGTGGCATAGATAATCCCGGTACTCTCCTGAAACGCCAGTCCCCATGCCGACCCGAGGTTGGGCGATTTGGCGAGGTAGACCTGGTCATTCCTGGTGTTCGTCGTGTTGTATGGAACCCCCACCAGTACCGGCTCATTTGCCAGGCTGGAATGATTGTACAGGCCATAGGCCCAGCAGGGCACGGCGAGGTTCTGGTTGTTACTGCACCATTTTGTCCGGTTGATGAAGCCGGCATTAATCGCGGAGAGGTTGCCGGAGAGTGTCAAAAAACGAACCGTGGTTCCGCCGGCGATGGTCGGTGAGTACTGGTCGCCCGGCGACCCTGATTGGGATGGTGGCATTCCAAACTCGACGCGCGCGCTGCTTCCCGGCAGTGAGGCCAGTGAATAGTTCCCGCTGCTGTTGGTCGTCGCTGTCACGACGTTACCCAGATTGTCGGTGCCGGTGACCGTCACACCTGTCAGCCCCGGCTCCCCCGTATCCTGTTCCCCGTTCCCATTCTTATCATCAAAGACAGTGCCACTGATCGTTCCGGCAACGGCAATACCCGTCAGCCGCCCGACAAGAGCCGATGCCCTCCGCGTGATGCCGGCACCTTTTGCCACCAACTCGTGAGTGATCTCTGCCGCCTGCCCGCTACGCAGAAAGATCCCTATCCCCCCGGTGATCACCAAGACTGCGAGGCCCAGCGAAACCATTCGCCTGGTGACCAGCTCTCCCTTCCGTCGATGATGTGTAGTTGCGAGTCTCATAATTTCCTTTATTTGCTTTTATATGATTTTGAAACCTTCTTCAGGGCATTCCCCTTCAGAGCATTACCCGATATCTCCGGTCTGATAAACCTGAGGACATCAGCAGTCTTTCGTCTCTATTTTGCCAGTCTGTTTTTGTCGGACTGTTGCGAGCAATATCTGATGTAATCCAAACAAATATAAACAAACCATATCCTGCGAAACACTGTCCGACAGGGCAGGCCTGATAAATAATTACGGGACTTACGCCAAAGGATGACTCTCCTCTCGGTGCCTGCGCCTGAGGCAACGCTGAAGCAGTTCCGATGGGTCGGTGGAATTTAATCGCAGGGAGGGGTAATGGGGGGGGGCTGCAGGGCCGGGGATCTGCCGGAGATGGCAGGATCCCGGCCCTGACGGCTCTCATGAGGGCTGGAGCGGGGTCAGAGAGCCCTAGCGAATGACTCGGCCTTTGACTCCGACGACCTGGGCAGCGGCAAGGTTATTGCCAAAATTATTAAAATCCCTGAAGGTCCAGACGACCTTTTTGTCGCGGGTGACCTCGATGAGCTGGGGATTCTCGGGGCCGGCGTGAGTATTGCCGATGATAAAGTTGCCGTTGGGCAATGCCTGAAGCGTCGTCACCCAGGCAAAGGTGATGCCGGGCAGCTCTTTCTGATCGAGGCTCCAGACGACCTTGCCGGCCTTATTAACCTCGATGATGCGATTATTGTTGCCACCGGCGATCAGCGTATTGCCATTTTTGAGACGGATAGCGCCAAAGACCTCGATGCCATGCCCCTCGACGCCGTGACCGGGCGAGCGTGGCCGATCGCCGAGGTCGAGCTTGTACTCCCAGAGGATTCGGCCAGTGGGATCATACTCTCTGACAGCACCCTCCATCTCCTGGCAGACAAGGTAGTTACCATTGTCAAGCTTGCGCACCAAGCGCGTATCGCGGTGAGCATTGACCTTGGTGACGGTCAGCGGGACGACCTTGACGAGGCGATCCTCGCGATCGACCTCGACGAGGCGCGAGTTACCACTCTCGGCAATCAGCGTGTTGCCATTCTTCAGGCGCTGGTATGAGTGGATCTCGATGCGTCCGTCGTAGCCCTCTTTCGGCTTTGATTCGTGCTTCCAGACTATCTGTTTGTCACGGTTGACCTCAACGACGGTGGTATAGCCTGTCTGAAAGAGGATATTGCCATTGTCGAGCAACTGAATGTCGTGGACCTCGCGGGCATCAGGATTGGCGATCTCCCACTCAATCTCGCCCTTCTCGTTGATGATGGCAACACGTTTCTTGTCAGCGCCAAGTACCCGGTAGCCCTTCGGCGGGTCAGTGGGACGAGTAGCGGCAGCGGCGGCGAAGAGTTGAGCCGAGATCGCGGCAAGAAGCACGATCCGAGCAGTTATGCGTATCATTATTTATGGCTCCTTTACAAGGTTGCGGTAGTAAGTCTAACGAGCTCGCCATGCACCAAGAGGAAGCACATTGGCACGAGCGGCCCATGCATCCCACTGTGCCGCGAGGTCGCTGACGATTGCGGGGTGCTTTGCAGAGAGGTCATGCTGTTCGGTGCGGTCGGTGTCAATATCGTAGAGTTCCCATTGGCGATTCTCCATGGCGACAAGCTTCCAGCGGCCGGCGCGAATAGCGCGATTGCCTTCATGTTCCCAAAAGAGCGGCTGCGGGCGCTGCAGCCTGCCTCCGGTCAGTGCCGGGCGGAGGCTGATCCCCTCCATCGGCTGGATCCGTTGACCACCGAGTTCGGTTGGATAGCGCGCGCCTGAAACATCGACAGCCGTCGCCATGAGGTCGATCAGATGGCCGGGCGCGTTGACAATCCGATTGCGCCGTGCGCGCGGGATCCCCTGCGGCCAGTGGATGATCAACGGTGTTGAGATGCCGCCCTCGTGCATCCAGTGCTTGTATTCGCGGAATGGGGTGTTCGAAACATTGGCCCATGCCTTACCGTAGGCGATGTAGGTATCCTCCGGCCCCGGTATCGCACCCGTTCCCATAATCACTGCACGACCGTCGCGCGTCTGCTGCGGCGTCGAGTTGTACTGCTGGTCATCCTTCGACATCAGCGGATAGACGGGCTTTCCCGGGCGTGTGCGATACGGATTGCGCGCCGATGGCTCACGACCTGTCACCTCGGCACAGCCGCCGTTGTCCTGCAAAAAGAAGATCAGCGTGTTATCGAGCTGCCCCTTGCGCTTCAACTCGGCGACGATGCGACCGATGCCCTGGTCCATGTTGTCGATCATCGCCGCATAGACCTCCATCCCGTGCGACTCCCACGCCTTATCACTGACGCCAGCCCAGTCACCTGCCGGCGGTGAGATCGTCCAGCGCGGATCGATCAGCCCCAGCCGACGCCCCTTCTCATACCGCGCCTGCCGCACCGGACCATAACCCTGGTCATAGCGTCCACGATATTTGTCGATATCCTTCTCAAGGGCGTGCATCGGCCAGTGTGCGGCCGTGTAGGCGACATACATGAAGAATGGCTTCTCTGTGCGATGCTCACGGATGAAGCGTGTCGCGTGATCGCTGATCGCATCGGTGTAGTAATACTGTTCCGGCTGGTAATCGGTATCATTGGCAACGGTGATCAGCCGGTTGTCACGCACCAGTGAACTTGGATCAAAGAAACTGCCTGCGCCGTGAATCGTCCCGTAAAACCTCTGGAATCCGCGCTGCAGCGGCCAGTTGTGGTTTCGGGCCAACGCCTGGGCGTTCTGGCCGGGGGTGACGTGCCATTTGCCGACAGCATAGGTGGCATAGCCGGCGGGCTGCAGCACCTCGGCGATCGTTGCCGCATTGCGGCTGAGGTCACCCCGGTAACCTGGCTGGTTGCGGTCCTCCATCATATGACCGACTCCCGCCTGATGCGGGTAGAGCCCGGTCAGCAGCGAGGCTCGCGTCGGGCAGCATCGTCCCATGTTGTAAAACTGACCGAAGCGGAGACCATTCGCCGCCAGCCCGTCAAGGTTCGGCGTCGAGATCTCTCCACCATAGCAGCCGATGTCCGACCAGCCCATATCGTCCGACATGATGATCAGGATGTTTGGACGTGCCGCCGTTCGCGGAGCAACCGGAACTGCCGTCAACAACAGAGTCAGGCAGAGGAAGAGCCCGCCAAACGGGCGGAGGGGAGAGCAAGCGGCCGTTCGCCCCAATCGTTCAATAAGTATCATGGAGTTCATCTGCCCCATTCCCCCTTTCAACCATTCCCTTTTGCGGAAACCGGCGTTAAATTACCATTGATTATCTGGTCACGAAATCCGGGTCATTAAATCACTGAATAGCGCAGGTTGGAAGGGCATGAAAAAGGTCATCATCATAATTCTGCTTCTGACGGTGGCAGCGTGGTTGCGGACAGATGAAAGTCAATCGGCGATGGCGGTCGAGAGCGGGCCGGTGGCACTTTTACAGAAGAGTTGCGGGGGGTGTCACAATGGGGCGACGCGCGCCGGTGGGCTCGACCTGAGTGCGGTACCTTTCGACCTCTCGACAGCGGGAGCACGCGCGCCGTGGGTGGAGATGTACGATCGGATTGACCGTGGTGAGATGCCCCCGAAGGGTACCGTGATCAGCGAGGGGCTGCGGCGGGCGCTGCTGCATTCACTTGGCAGAGCGCTCCTCGCGGCTGATCGTGCGGATGTGCTGACAAATGGTCGCGGGCCAATGCGGCGTCTCAATCGCGACGAATACGAAGAGAACCTGCGTGATCTCCTCCATCTGCCGCACCTTGATATTCGCGACATGCTGCCGGCCGATCGCGAGAGTCGCCATTATGACAAGGTCTCAGAAACGCTCGACATGTCGCGGGTGCAGCTGGCCGCCTACCTTGATGCCGCGGAGACGGCACTGCGCCAGGCAATGGCCGGATCGGCGCAGCCGCTGGCGCTGACGAGGCAGCGCGCAGTCGGCGAGCAGTTGTCGGTCGGACGCGAGACCACCGGCGGGCGCGAGGCCATGTTCTGGGTACGCAACGGAAAAGCTATCGACCTTGCCGCCGAGAAGCGTGCGGCAAAGGACAAGAGCTTCATCGATCCGACAGTCGAGATGGCGCTCTTCCGCTCACCGGGATGGCCCTATGGAATCTTTCCAAAGGGCATTGTCGCAAAGGAGACGGGCGAGTACCGGCTGAGGTTCTCGGCGCGCGCAGTGCTGCAGGTCGAGGGCTTCGAGCTGCGCCCGGGAACGCGCCCGGTGCCGCTGACCTTTCGCTCGCGGCGGCCGACCAACCATGATATCGCCGAGGATGTGCGCTCGATTGGCGGGATCATTGATATTCGTCCCGAGGGTGGAACTTATGAGACAACGGTCCACCTCAATGCCGGCCAGACGATCGAATACGGACTGCTGGGACTGCCGGCGCCGCAGCCGGATGTCAAGGGGATGACGGCAGCCTATCGTTTCCCGCCATTTCCGGAGGGCGGGCAGCCCGGTGTCACCTTTCAATGGCTGGAACTGGAGGGTCCGCTGCCACCAGTGAGCTGGCCGTCGCCCTCGCACCGTGTACTCTTTGACGATCTCGGGCCGGAGGTGAAATCGGCGCAACCAGCAGCGGATGCAAGGCGACTGCTGCGTCGCTTCATCGGGTTAGCAGCCCGTGAGCCGGTGAGCGAAGAGGCGATTGCCGGCTTCGAGAGACTGGTACTCGCGCGACTGGAGGCCGGTCAGCCGCTGGCCGAATCACTGCTGGCCGGATACCAGGCCTTCCTCTGCTCCGATCTCTTCCTTTATTTGCGTGAACCAAAGCGCGAGGATGACCACCACGCGATTGCGGCACGACTTTCACACCTGCTGACCGACAGCCGGCCCGATGAGCAGTTGGCGGCACTGGCGCGACGCGGACGCCTGCGAGAAGCGGCCGTGCTGCGCCGCGAGGCAGAACGGCTGATTGCTGACACGCGCTTTGCCCGCTTTGTCAACCACTTCACCGACTGCTGGCTCAATCTGCGTGCACTGCGCCGCGACGATCCCGACATTCGCCTCTACCCGGAATACCGCCTGGACGATTATCTCGTCGAGTCGATGGGACTGGAGACCCGTGCCTTTTTCACAGTAATGGTCAGGGAGAACCTGCCGGCGACGACCCTGATCGATGCCGACTTCACCTTCGCCAACGACCGACTGGCCCGCCATTACGGGCTGCCACCGATCACCGGCTCGGAGCTGCGCCGTGTCACACTGCCAGCCGGAAGCCCCTACGGCGGGCTGATGACGCAGGCGGCCCTGCTCAAGATCTCGGCCAACGGCCTCAACACCTCACCGGTGCTGCGCGGCGTCTGGGTGATGGATCGACTGATCGGGCAGCAGCCGCCACCGCCACCACCCGGCGTTCCCGCCGTTGAACCCGACATTCGCGGTGCACGAACAATCCGCGAACAATTGTCACTCCACACCAGGTCAGCCTCCTGCGCCGCCTGCCACGCAAAGTTTGATCCTGCCGGGCTCGCCCTCGAAAATTTCGATGTGCTTGGAGCGTGGCGCACTCGCTATCGCGGTCTTGAGAGCGGCGAACGGGTCAGCGGCATCGACCAGACGGGCCATGACTTCAGCTACACCCTCGCCGCCCCAATCGATCCCGGCGGAGAGTTTGCCGACGGTCGCCGCTTCCGTGACGTTCACGACCTCAAACGGATTCTCGCCACCGACCAGCGGCAACTGGCGCGCAACCTCCTGCATCAGCTGACGATCTATGCCACTGGCGTGCCGGTGCGCTTCAGCGATCGTGCCGAAATCGAATCGATGCTTGATGCCAGCGCTGCCAAAGGCTACCGCGTTCGTGACCTGCTGCTGGCGCTGATCGAGAGCAGGATCTTCCTTGGACCGAAAGGATGCCGGTAATGACAATCAAAGCTCCCCACATCTCCACCAATTCGATGCTGCTTCCCCGTCGTGCCTTCCTGCGTGGCGCCGGAGTCGCCCTTGCCCTGCCGGCGCTCGAATGCATGAGTCCCGTCTTGGCACGCAGTACCCCGGCGGCAACACCACGGCGATTGCTGGTGATCGTCAACAACATCGGCGTTCTTGCAAAGCACTTCTTCCCGACCGGCACTGGCACCAGCTACGAGATGTCACCATATCTCTCGACTCTTGCCGGACATCGCCGTGACTTCACCGTCATCAGCGGCCTCTCGCATCCGGGAGTCACCGGGGGGCACAGCACTGACAACTGCTTTCTGACCTCAGCGCGTGGTGCCTTCAAGGCCAATTTCCGCAATACCATTTCGCTCGATCAGCTTGCCGCCGAGCACCTCGGCCAGTTGACGAGGTTTCCATCATTCAATCTCGGCGTCAATATCGAGAAGGCCAACCGCAGCCTCTCGTGGACGCGCGATGGTGTGCTGCTGCCCGCCGAGGACAATCCCGGCACACTCTTTCAGCAGATGTTCATCCAGGGTAATCAGTCCGAGGTCGAGGCCCGGCTTCGGCGACTCAACACTCGCGGAAGCATCCTCGATACGCTCCTTGCCGAATCACAACGTCTCAATCGTCAGGTCAGCAAAGCCGACAGAATGCGCCTCGATCAGTACCAAACCTCGATTCGCGAGGTCGAAGAGCGCCTCCAGTCATTACGCCAATGGGAACGGCTCCCGAAACCTGCTGCCCCACGCACCGCACCTCCCACCATCGAGGGTGACAAATTCTTCTTCGAGAAGTTTGCCCTTCATCTTGAAATGGCCCTCCTCGCGTTCGAGAGTGATTCGACGCGCATCGTCACCCTCATGCTCGATGCCTTCAAAACCCCCGCCTTTCGCCTCTCTGCCGAGCAGAGTACCAACGACAGCTACCACGGGCTCAGCCATCACGGCTTCGATGAAGCAAAGATCAAACAACTTGAAGCCGCCGATCGCCGCAGCATGACCACACTCCGCGATCTGCTCGACAGCCTTGCCCAAAGGACCGAAGGTGACCAGCGGCTGCTCGATCGCACCATCCTCCTCTTCGGCAGCAACATGGGCGACTCCAATATCCACGACAATACCAATCTTCCGATCCTCCTTGCCGGTGGCGGCTTCCGCCACGGTCAGCATCTCACCTTCAATCCACGCAACAATACCCCACTCTCCAACCTCTTCGTCTCGATCCTCCAGCGGATTGGTATTGAAACCGACTCCTTCGGATCGAGCACCGGATCACTCTCCGGCCTTGGCCAGATCTGATTCATCGAGTCTTCCATACACCACAATACGAATCATTAGCGGTTTACATAACTCCATAATCAACAATTTCTGTTGCCAGGCCTTGCATATCTGCTCAGTTGGCCGACTCGTTGGACATTTATTGCCTCAGCAGCTTTATCAATGCTTATTAAGTCTTAATTTGATAAAAATTGAGGACAAATTATAAAAAATATATGCTCAATTTAAAGATTTATATATCGCAGCCAACCTACAATTCACCTCGTTTGATGCGAGTGAATGAGTAGGACTCTTTTTTGAATGCATCAGGGTATATCAGGGCATAGGCTGAATTTACTTCATTTAATGCCTCATTTTGATGCCGGAATAAATCGACCTCCTACCTCTGCTTTAAACCAAATCCCCCGATTTCAGCTGCCCCCCAGGCTGATCTGTAGTCTCAGTTTTTACCCTGACCAGATGATCAAGTGCGCCCATGTGGCAATCTGACACAAGTTTTTAAGGATTGCTCAACCCTCAAACATAATGGAGGTCAGAACATTCTCCACAAGCTCACGAATCACTCCAGTGGAGCGCTATGCGCAGAAACATTTCTCCATTTTCACGAAGCAGCATTTACCTGACTGCGGAGCGAGATTGATCGTGATCAGCCCGTTTGTGTTCTGCCTCGATTCTGATCTTAATTTAAACAACCAAACCAATCCCTGTTTTCTAACTAATTGGAGGATAAATGGCTTTTAACAAGATTCTTGTTCTCTCTATGGGTCAAGGTGGCAATGGCGTTGCCACAGCATTCATCGATAATCTGCTGAAAGTATGCGGTGTCGGAAATGGTGGTGAAGCGCCAGCCGATGCCGCACTCACCGAGGCATTGTCGATATTCTGTGATCGGCAGAGTAACGGCAGGCTGAGACCGCGCCATCTGATGGCCGCCACAGAAGATCACCCCTTTCCCGCTTCAGCCTACGCCGGACTATATCCAGCGGAGGCAAAGATCGTTGAGAGCGAGCAGTATGGTCAAGACAACCACGTGAAGGGACGCTCGGCACCAACAATTCAAGAGTTGGTCCGGATGGTCGTCGAGCGAGTCAAAGCGCTCAATGGTGAGTGTGTCGTCTGGTTGTTCCATGCCCTTGGTGGAGGATACGGGTCTGGTGCCGGCGCCAGTTTCATTAGAGAGCTCTCAGAATACACCGATGGTGAAGTTCCGGTGGTCAGCTTTCCGATCATTCCTTCGCCGAAGGTTAGTGACACAGTGGTAGAGCCGTACAATTTTATTCTGGCGCTGCCGACGGTAAT
>CAIKMY010000395.1 GCA_903828635.1 uncultured Acidobacteriota bacterium | reverse complement strand
CTCGACCACTGAATATTGTTTTGGTGATGATGAGCAGCTTCTCGCCGACTATGCCTGGTACAATAACAACTCCGGAGGCAAAACCCATGCGACAGGACAGAAACTGCCGAATAATTTTGGCATTTATGACATGCACGGTAATGTCTGGGAGTGGTGTGGAGACTGGTACGGCGAGAAGTACTACAGCGAGTGCCACAAGCAGGGGGTGGTGACCGATCCGCAGGGACCAGAGGGGGGCTCGGGTCGTGTGTTTCGTGGCGGCGGATGGGGCAACGTTGCCGTCGGCTGCCGGTCAGCGGACCGCCTCAGGGGCGCGCCCGGCATTCGCAACGGCAATCTCGGGTTCCGCCTCGTGAGGATCGGCAGGTAGCGCTTGGGCACTTTTACCCTCTTACCCCGGCGGTTATTGACAAGAGGTGGGATAGCGAAGAAGAGAGAGGCCGTCGCGAGCCCGAAGCGGGCGAGGCGACAGCCGCCCGCGAGGGGCGAAGCGGCGGCCGCATGCGGGTAAATCTAATAATCTCCAATTATGTCAGCAGCGATGAATCAATCATCAAGGTCGCGAGATACAATGGCCATCAACTCCTCAATCTCCATTCTGCTGCTTTGATGTGGCCGCAACCATCCGTTCTCCGCCCATTGAGTCAAGCTCATCCTCACCTCCTCTGAGAAAGAGCCTCGGTCCCTTCAGTACGGCGCTGACAAAATGATCATCGCCGGACTTTCGTTTCCTGAACTCCTCTATCGTAAAGACGTGAGGATTGATCTCTCTTCCCACCTCTCTGGAAATGTCTGAAAGTCTTTTTCCTACCTGGCGAAGGGTTGTATCACCGATTACCAACAGGTCGATATCGCTCTCCGCTCGCTCACTGCCGGCGGCCACAGATCCAAAGATAAAAGCAATCCGGATTTCAGGTATTCTCAGCGCTTCACTCAGAGACTCGACGAGGCCGCTGGTTTTTCTTACCAGACTGCGTATCTCGGGATAGATTGGATGTGCCTCGCACGCACGATAGCAGACACGATTGCCGTCCTGCCTTGAGACGATCAATCCCAGACGCAGCAGTCTCCGCAGTTCCTGGCGGACTGTCGCGTCGGCATAACCCGATTGACGCTCAATTTCGCGCATATGCAGCTCGCGCCCCACTGAACCAAAGAGCAGACGAAAGATCTCTGCCCGCGCACCTGAAGAAAGCAGTTCCGCCAGAATATTCATGGTGCGTGTTTATACCACGCAATTGC
The DNA here is from genome assembly GCA_903828635.1 of uncultured Acidobacteriota bacterium. Classification (GTDB taxonomy): domain Bacteria; phylum Acidobacteriota; class Blastocatellia; order RBC074; family RBC074; genus CAIOZW01. Next base: position 17,680 of record CAIKMY010000395.1, on the reverse strand, counting down.
GAGGTAATGCCACTCATTTGATGTCATTGTGAATTGCAAGGTGAGAGAGTCTTGACGTGAGCAGGGCAGATCGACATTGTGATCCGCCCTGCAAATAGTGACGAGTGCTGGCGCGGTCAGGATCTGACTTCGAGTCCGCGCATGGTGCCGGTGCTGGAGGCGAAGCGATCGGCCTCGATGCCAAGACGTTGAAGGATATTGACATAGAGGTTAGGCAGCGGATAGTTGCGCTGCCGGTCGAAGGCGAGGTGCTGACCGTGGCGGAAGCCACCACCGGCGAAGAGAGTCGGGAGGTTGGTGGTGACGTGGGTATTGGCATCACCGAGGTTGGTACCATAGAGGATCATTGTCCGGTCGAGGAGCGTTTCATCATCCTCGCAGCGGGCTTTAAGATCACTGAAGAGCTGGTGAAGAGCGCGCATCTGCATACGGTCAGCGACCTCGTGCTGGCGCAGCTTCTCGGGAGAGCGGCCGTGATGAGAGATGGCGTGATAGCTGTCGCTCATGGTTTCGGGGCCGATCCGGATCGCGGGGGAGTTGACGCTGTCGAGCATGAGGGCGACGAGTCGGGTCGAGTCGGTCTCGAAGGCGAGTCGCGCGAGTTCATACATGACGTGCACCTTCTCGAAGTAGTCACGGGTCGCGAGGGTTTCGCCGGGGGGCTGGGCGGCGACTATGGGTTTGGGTTTCTCTTCCCAGGCGGCGGCCTGACCGAGGCGGGTTTCGAGATCGCGGACACCGGTGAGGTACTGATCAAGTCGCTGGCGGTCGCGGGTGCCGACCTGTTTCCGGAGTCGGCGAGTCTGTCCGGCGACGGCATCCATGACGCTCTGCCCAAGGGCAAGCCGGCGGCGTTGGGCGGCAATCTCCTCGGGGGTGCCGGTGACAAAGAGGCGTTTGAAGACCTCCCACGGCTTGTCTTCGGAGGGGATCATGACGCCGCCACTGGTCCACGAGAGGCTGTGCTGGCCCTGCTGGATATTGACGCCGAGGGAGAGCGACGGAAACCTGGTGCGGTTGCCGATGTGCTCGGCGGCATACTGGTCGAGAGAGATGGTGTTACGGAAGCCGCCGCTGCTCGGATGCGGGGCGCAGGTAAGGAAGCAGTTGTCGGCCGGATGGCCCGCATCGACATCGGGATGCCAGACGCCACTGAAGACGGTGAAGTGGTCGCGATGGGCGGCCAGTTCCTCAAGGTAGGGGGAGAGCTGGTAGTTGAAGCCCTTCTGCTCCGGGTCGGGAAAGAACTTCGACGGGAGGACACCGAGGTTATTGCAAATGGCAAAGAGGCGGCGCGGGATTTCTCGCGGAGCTGCTGCCTGAGCACGGGCCGGAATCATTGCGTCGAGCAGCGGCAGTCCCAGCGCGACGCCGGCGCCACGCAGAAAGCTGCGGCGGGCAATCGCCTTCCCGGTCAGGATCGAGGAGGTCTTCATGGAGTCTTCTCCTTTTGTCGGTTGTCAGGTCAGGTTCACTTCACGATCCGGGCAGACTCTGCGCCGGCGGCTATTTGTTCTGAAAAATGTCGCTGGCAATGATAAGCCCGATCAGCGTCCGAACGCCATAGTTTTTTGGCGCGGCACGATCGAGAATCGCCTCGATTTTTGGTCGATCGCTGAACTGAATCGGCGCGCCGGTGGCGAAGACGATCAGCCGGGCGGTGAGATTGCGGGCGATCTGGCGCTGGTCGGTGACCAGCAGCCGCTTCAGCTCGCGGATATCACGGAAACTGCGGCCATCCGGCAGGGTTCCCGAGCCATCGATCGGCTGGGCATAGCGGAAGGCGAAGCGCTGGCCGTTTTTGCCAATGCCGGTGGCACGGCTGGCCGCCTCGCTTGCGGCAGTCAGCGCGCGGTATTGGTCACGCCAGGCACCGAAGACATCGAAATTTTCGAGGGCGAAGCCCGCCGGATCGATCTTTGCGTGGCAGGCATTACAGCTTGGCAGGTTGCGATGTTTGTCAAGCTGCTCTCTGATGGTCGTCGCTCCGCGGGTATCGGGCTCAACTGCCGGAATTGACGGTGGCGGTGGCGGTGCCGGCTTGCCGAGAATCCGGTCCATGACCCAGGCTCCGCGGATCACCGGCGAGGTGGTCGTGCCATTGGCCGTCACCTTGAGAAGACTCGCCTGCGTCAGCAAGCCGCCGCGCACCGAATCTGCCGGCAGGGCCACCCGCCGGATTGCCGAGCCGTAAACTCCGGCCAGCCCGTAGTGCTCCGCCAGCCGCTCGTTGATCATGACAAAATCGGAAGCGACGATGTTTGATGCCGGCAGATCATGCCTCACCAGTTCCCCGAAGAAGCGGTAACTCTCGGCTGCTGCCGATTCGGTGAGGAAGTCGTCAAGGTAGTAGTCGTTGTAGAGAAACTCGTCGGGCGAGGTGTTATTGACTTTGCGCAGGTCCAGCCAGTAATCGAGGAAGGCATTGATGAAACGCTCCGATCGCGGATCCCTGAGCATCCGCTCAGATTCGGCGTTCAGTGTCGCTGGTCGATGCAGCGTTCCCTGACGGGCCAGCTCGCGCAACTCGCCATCCGGCTCAGAGTTCCAGAGGAAGTAGGAGAGCCGGGTTGCGAGGGCGTGATCGTCGAGCCGGCCGGGTCTCTCCTCCATCGTCACGAATGCCGGCGAGCAGAGCACCGCCGAGTAGGCGGAGATCATTGCATCGATAAAGCTCTCGCCGTTGCGCAGCGCCGTGTCGACGAGGCTGAGGAATCGCGGCAGATCCTCGTCGGGCGTGGCAAGCGGGCGACGATAGGCGCGCGTCATGAAGTTGCGCAGCAGCCGCTCGGCATCGCCTCGCGGGTTGGAAGTGACGACTTCGATTCTGCCCTTTGCATTCTTTTTCAGCGGCAGATCGCCAAAAAGCAGCCGATGGCCGCGCCCCGGCCACTGGTCGATCAGCGGCCCGGTTACCTCCAGCCAGCGGAAGGAGACCCCTGGCTGGCCACCCTTCACCGCCAGCGGATTGCGCCAGTTGGGCGGGCGCGATCGAAAGAGCCGCACTGCATCCGGACGGATCGTCTCGTCCTTGAGCAATTCGACCTCCAGTTCGACGACTGCCGGTTCCGGCGTTACATCGACCGTGCCCAGCAATCGCATCTGCCGCGGCGGAATCTCGGCATAAAGCGTCACCGGCTCGACCGTCCGTCCTGCCGAGGCCACCTCACGGCTCGGATGCCACCACTTCTCACCGCTCTCCGGCCCGGCCCAGAATGAGTGCGCCATCATTCGCAGCCGATACCTTCCCGGCATCGGCGCCTTGAAGTTGTTGAATCTGATCTCCAGTGGCTCGTATGAGCTGGCGACGACGCCCATCCCCTCAAGTTCACGTCGCTCGGGATCGGCCGCGCCGCGCGTCATCGGCGCCTCCTGCCGCAAAACCGGCACGTCTGCGCTGTTGCCCACCAGCGGAAAGGTCGCCCGCTCCGATGAGCGGTTGAACTGCGAAAACTCCACCTTGCCGGTGAAGGCCCGCTGCTCCCGCGCATAATAGCGCTTCGTCACCGTCTCCGGTCGATGATCATCCTGTGCCAGCACCTCGCGCAGAGCGTGCTCCGCCGCTCCAAGATAGCGGTTGATCTGGACGTGTGAGACATCCAGCGCCGTTCCCACCTTATTTGAACGCGCCACCTGCCCGTCCTCCGGCAGCAGATCGCGAATCTGTAACCAACTGGCATCCAGCAGATCCCGCAGCGTGTTCTCGTACTCTTCACGATTCATTCGCCGCCAGACAGCCCGTCCCTCACGCCGAATTCGCTGCCGATCGACAATCAGCAACTGGCGCGATAACTCCCCCAGAAAGCTCCCGCGTGCCGCCTCGTCCGGTTGCGGAGCGCTCCGTGGCGGCATCTCACCCTCCCATACACGATCATGCACCCGGACCCACGTCGCAAAGACCGTCGGATCGGCATAATCCGCCGGCAGACTGGTCAGATCGAGCCCGCCCTTTTTCGTTGTCCCGTTGTGGCACCCCGCGCAATTGGCCTCGATGAACGGGCGGACCACTACGACAGCCTCTAGTCCGACAGCCTCCCGTCCAACAGCCTCCCGCTCGCGCATCGCCAGGCTCCCGGCCCCTGTCACCATGACCATCACTACCGCTGCCAATGTTGCCGTCAATCGTAATCCCTGACGCATAATCCTGCTCTTCTGATCGGGTTGCTCTTCCAGCCGTGGTTGGCCACTGCCAGCCACTGCCAGCCACTGCCAGTTGAATATCGGCTTGCTGCCGATTGTAATGAACCTGTCAGGCTGGTGACAAGAAAAATGGCGCCGTCGCGACAAATGTCGCGATCTGTTGATCAATTGCAGGTAATGATTGGTTTGAACCGGAATTCTGTCGGTTTTGGGGAGTGCCTGAAAAGGCTAAGGCTACACGTTGAAGCTGTTCAGAAGGGTGAGGGAAGCGGGTTTTAAGGATGGGTGGAAGCGGTGGGTAATAAGCAGGTCAATAGCAGGCTTCAACGTGTAGCACTCGAATCTTGCAAATGCCGTGGAAACATTCGCTTTCGAAATCGTCATCATCTCGACGACTGGCAGCGTTTGTCGCTCACCAGCCGGAGGATCAATCTCAAAGATCCGAAGAAGAGAACTGATCTTCTTCTTCGTTTCAACCACCAACGTCCGTAAATAAAGCAATGGCCGTGCCAGAGTTTGAAGTGCGTTGTAATTATGATGTAACTGTTGTCATTGCTCGATTTATGCGATGTTTACTGTGTCGCCCACCGGATGACTGTGACAACCATGACACCAGCAGTTGACAGTTGACCTGATCAGGTGACGCCAATGGTGTCTTCTAATGATTACCTGTAATGATTAACTGATCAGGTGCAGATGCTGCCCCGGGTGCGCGGGCCTCCGGCCCGCTCCTCCTGAGTGATGGAAAGAGCTATCCCCGGGATAACTTTTCATTCCCTGTCGCAGAGTGCGGGCCGGAGGCCCGCGTACCCGGGGCGACGTGCCAATGCGGACGCACAACGGCCTGCACAAAAATATTTTGGCTCGGGTACAAAATCGGCAGAGTCGGATCGTCTATAGAGGTGGAAGAGAGAGAAACAGGAGACCGGGGGGTGCAAGGCCTTCAGCGCTCTGGTGAAGCCGGTCGATTGACGAGGCGGCGTGCAGTGAGCATCAAGGTGAACCAAACAAATCACCTCATCACAAATTACACACACACCCACTGCACGCCAGGATCGAAGGGCAGTTCCACTCAGCCAGTCTGAAGATTCCGGCGGATAATTCAATATCAGCAGGCTGACCGAGCTCAGAGCCCCATCTGTGATCGGCCAAGAGGAGTAAGGTCGTCGATGGTTGCACGGCCGATGAAATCGACCTCATAGTCTTCGGGGGCAAAGTCGGGCGAGCTGCGACCATCGAGGAAATGGCGAGCCTGGCGTTCGAGGAAGCGGGCATTCTTCTCGCACCACGGTGCAGAACCAATATACAACACATTGCTGTAGCCCTTGCCACGATGCAGGTCTTCAACCGCATGAATAAGGTCGGGATGCCACCAGACGGTGTCACCGGGCTCAACCCGGGGGATGGGGACGAGCGCTTCGAGCAGAGGCTGGTGCCATTCGGGATAGATGGCAAGAGCGCGACCGGCAGTGGCACCACCAAGGCTGCCGGCGGGAACATCTGACTGAAGGGCGCGGATGAGAATCCAGGCCATCGAGCGTGCCAGTGGAATCAGTCGCAGTGTACCCTCACCCGGGCCCTGCGCGGTGAGCGCCGTCCAGCCTTGAAAGGTACGAAAGACGCTGCAAACTGCCGGCGAGGGGATCTCGCGGGTTTCAGTACGCCCTTCGGCACGAAATGGATCATAGTTGTCAGGATCTCCAAGGAAGACCTCGCGGTAGATGCGCTGAAAACCCGGATCCTGCCAGCGCTCGACTGACCCTCCATCGCAGTGCGGTGAGAGCCCGAAACTGGAGTCTCCCGGTTCGCGGCGTCGCAGGCGGTCGGCATAGTTGCACTGACGGTCAGGGTCGAACTCCATGCCACCGTCAGCACGAAGCGGATCCCAGAGGCGATTGAGAAAGCGCCGGGTCAGATCCATGTTTTCGTGCTGACGAGCCTCGATCTGCGGACGTGACCAGTAAAGGCCAAATATCTGCGGCCGGCCGGCATTGAGCCCCGAGAAATAGCGGTCCATCCCGGCCTTGCCTGCTGACCGGCGCAGGTAGTCGTTTCGCTCGATATAATCTCCGATCTCCTCATTCCATTCGCCTGCCTGTTGAGGTGTAAAAACACCGCGAATCACCACACAACCACGCCGCCGTATCCGCTGCCGCTGCTCTTCACTCACCACTCCGGCAGCAAGCTCACGGTAATCAAGCTGCGGAACCACGGCAGATCCCTCGTCGCGAATCGCTGCTACCTCTGCGGCCAGCCAGCGATCGAGATGGGCCATCCGCTCAGCGGCGTCGGTGATGACTATCGTCCTGTTTGCCCACTCCATCCCGTTGTCCTTTCAATTATTCATCTCAATTATTCATCTCAATTATTCATTCCATTCCGGGGAAATACGAATATAACCTGATACGCCCGTGATGATAACCCTGACGGTTGAAGCTGACTTGCAGATTTTGTCCTCGACAATAACAGACGTCAACAGATTCTCTTATGATCTTGTCTTCGGAGGATAAGTGGACTAGAATGCGCCCACTTCGATGATGAACAAAGACAAAGCCCGGGTGACAAAGCCTGAAATAAAACCTGGAAGAGAAAGCCTCGGAAAGAAGGCAGGAAACATGGTGATGGGAAGAAAGATGGTGATGGGAAGAAGGATGGTAATGGAAAGAAGGATGGTGATGGAAAGATGGATGGCAAGGGATTGACCAGGGGATTGACCAGGGGATTGACATTAATACACGCGGTCTCGAAGCGGGATCAGGTCGTCGCCTCTTTGAAGGAGGCGATACTGAGTGGAGAGATTGCGCCTGGCGAGGCGATTGTCGAGAGTCGGATCGCCAAGCAGTTGGGTGCGGGGATTCCGCTGGTGCGTGAGGCGTTGATCGAGTTGGAGCAGCAGGGTTATGTGCAGAAGGTGGCCTACAAGGGGACGACGGTAACGAAGCTGGAGCGGGAAGATGTTGAGCAGATCTTTCGGCTGCGGGTGGAGTTGGAGACGCTGGCGATCGATTGGGCGCGGGAGCGGGTGGCGGAGGAGGATCTGAGAGTGTTACGGGAGCTGACGGCAGGGATGAGGCAGGCAGCGGAGGCACTCGATCTGGCACGGTTTTACGAGAACGACCTTGCCTTTCACCGTCGAATCTGGGAGTTATCAGGCAATGGCTATCTGGTTGATTGCCTTGAGCGAGTCGTCGTTCCGCTCTTCGCCTTTTTTGTAATGAAGAACACGCGTCAGGCGGCGTCATACATTGAGAGTGCGAAGAGCCATGAAAAGATCATCGACGGGATGGCGACGTTGAGTGGCGCAAGGTTGCGCGGATTGATGAAGGGAACGCTGGCGGATTGGCGAGCGGAGACGCTTGACGAGTTATTGCCGGCGGAGTAACGGACGCTGGCGGGGCAGTTCATTCAGTGAAGGGGAGCGGGATGAGAGTGAGAGATAGTTGGGGATATCTGCTGGTGGTCGGCCTGGTGTTGCTGGCGACGGTTACGGGCTCGGTGGTCGTGGCGAAGCGTGAGGTACGATTTCGCAAGGTGGTGCTTGACCGGGAGTTTCGCAGCGAGGGGGTAGCGGTCGCGGATGTCAATCGTGACGGACGGATGGATGTGCTGGCGGGATTTCTCTGGTACGAGGCCCCGACGTGGCGGCCTCACGAGATTGCGCCGCTGGTGCAGTACGATGCGGCGGGCAATTATAGTGACACCTTCATTGACTTTGCTGATGACCTCAATCGGGATGGCTGGCCGGATCTGATTCGGATCGACTGGCCGGGGAGGGATCCGGTCTTCTGGCACGAGAATCCAAAGGGGAAGCCGGGGCCGTGGCCGGCGCATCGGATTGCCGATAATGCCTGTAACGAGAGTCCGGTGCATGCGGCAATTGCCGGAGCGGGGACTGCACGGCGACTGGTATTCTCGCTCAACGACGAGCAGATGGTCTGGCTGGAGCCGGAGAGTGATCCCACAATGCCATTCCGCATTCATCCGATCAGCGGAAAGTTTGCCAGGGCTGACTCGATGAAGGCCGGGGTCAATCGTTATTCGCATGGGCTGGGCTACGGTGATATCGATATGGATGGCATTCCGGATCTGGTGATTGTTGGCGGCTACTGGAAGGGGCCGAAGGATCCGCGTTCCGGGCCGTGGAGTTTTGTCAAAGCCAATCTGGGGCAGGATGCGGCGCAGATGCACATTTACGATGTCGATGGTGACGGGGTGAATGATGTCATTTCGAGTTCAGCACACAAGGTGGGCCTCTGGTGGCACCGGCAGACTCGTGGCAGCGATGGTGCGGCGAGCTTCAGTGAGACGCTGATCGATGACAGCGTGACGCAGACACATGGGCTGGAACTGGCGGACATCAATGGGGATGGGTTGAAGGACATTGTTACCGGCAAGCGTTACTGGGCGCATGGGCCGAAGGGTGATCTCAATCCTGACGCGCCGGCGGTGATCAACTGGTACGAGCTGAAGCGGGAAGGGAAGCAGGTGCGCTGGATCCGGCACGAAATCGATAATGATTCAGGGATTGGGACGCAGTTTGTGGTTGCCGACATCAATGGCGACCGGCGGCTCGATGTCATCAGTTCGAACAAGCAGGGAGTGCGCATTCTGTTTCAGGAGAAGTAATCCCGGCAGAGTCACAGGCAGGCGGCGAGAAGGGGTAGAAGCGGAGAATCGTGATGAAGACCAAAGTCTACGATGTCTGCATCATCGGCTCAGGGGCGGCGGGCGGCTTCATGGCAAAGGAGCTGACGGCTGCCGGGGCAGAGACGGTCATGCTCGAGGGTGGGCGCAAGATTGCGGTTGAGGAGATGAACTGTCACGCGTGGCCGTATGATCTTCCGAAGCGCGGGTTCGGGTTTCGTCATCAGGCGGAGATGTATCCGGACGAGATCGAGCAGCAGATCGAGTACCGTGGTGACCGGATCGCGGTCAACCGGGTACGCAACCTTGGCGGGCGGACCTTTCATTGGAATGCGGCCTGTTATCGTTTTGCACCCGAGGATTTTCGCGAGTGGAGCCTCAACGGCATCGAGGAGGACTGGCCGCTGAGTTACGAAGAGCTGGCACCGTTTTACGATCATGTCGAGCAGGAGATGCACGTCTTCGGGACTCACGAGAAGCTGCGCTGGCTGCCAAATGGGAACTTTGTCGCGCCGGCACCGCCGCTGCGTTGTGCGGAGATCTATGCGCGGCCGCGACTGGCAAAGATTGGGATGAGCCTCATCTCGTCGCGCAAGGCGGTGCTGCTCAAGGGAAGGCCGGGGCGCGGGGCGTGCCATTACTGCGGCCACTGCATGGATGTCTGCGACGTGCGGGCGATCTGGTCAAGCGACATTACGGTCATTCCACAGGCGCTGGCGACGGGGCGACTGACGCTGAGAACCAATGCTCTGGCGCGAGAGATCATCGTCGATCGTGAGGGGCTGGTCAGTGCCGTCTCTTTTGTCGATCGTCGGACGGGGCGAGTCGAGGAGGTACGCGCGAAGCTGGTAGTCGTTTGCTGCGCGACGATCGAGTCGGCGCGGTTGCTGCTCAATTCAAAGAGCGAGAAGTTTCCCAACGGGCTGGCCAACAACAATGACATCGTCGGTCGCTACCTTGGCGGCCACTCGCAGACAGCGCTCATTGGTTACTTGAAAGATCTGGTCGGCACCGATACGTGGCAGGGTGATGGCGTCACCGACCATGCCTATATCCCGAGGTTCGTTGATCGTGCGCGCGATTATGTCGGTGGCTTTGGCTATCAGCTGAACTATATCAGCCGGCGATCGGTGCCGCAGGCGCGCGCTGTCGAGGGGTTTGGCAGTGATTTCAAGCGTCGCGTACGTGATCTGCAGCCGGGACTCTTTCAGATGGGCGGATATGGCAAGGTCGAGCACCGGCCCACCAATCGAGTGACTACCGATCCGCGCAAGACTGACAATTTTGGTATTCCGATTCCGATCGTCAACTTCGAGTTTGGTGAAAATGACCGGGCACTCTTCAAGGGGATCGTCGAGGGGGCCAACCGGATTTACGATGCACTCGGAGCGGAGATGAAGATTTACGATCAGCCGCGGATTGGCGGGTTTGCGAGCCACGAGGTCGGCGCGGTGCGGATGGGGCGGAATCCAAAGACTTCGTCACTCAATGCCTGGAACCAGGCACACGAGGTAAAGAACCTTTTCGTCGTCGACGCCAGTTGTTTTACCACCTTTCCGGAGAAGAATCCGACGCTGACAATCGCCGCGCTGGCGGTTCGTTGTGCGAGGCAGATTGCCGTGATGCGACGCCGTGGCGAGGTCTGACGCTCTGATTCACCAGTTTTTCAACACAACGACGCGGCGGCTTTCGGGCGCCGTGTGACATCGACAACCTCAACAATCAGTGCGCAGGTCAGTTCCGACTGCGTGCATCAACCATCATATTTACCTTAAGGAGAACCTATGCTGCGATCCATCACGCAGAGAGTCTCGGGAGCGATGCTGGCAGGGCTGATGATCATCAGTCTTGCAGGATCGGTCCTTGGACAGGGACTGACCGGACAGATCTCCGGTTCGGTGGCCGATCAGGCAGGGGCGGCGGTAGCCGGCGCCAAGGTCGAGGTCACCAATCAGGAGACCGGGCAGAAGCGCGAGGTCGAGGCCGATGGCGACGGCCTCTTTGTTGTGACACAACTCTTGCCGGGAACCTACTCGATTGCCATTACGGCGAGTGGTTTCCGCAAGTATGAGAATACCAATATCGTCGTCACCGCCAACGAGCGTGTGACGATCAGGAAGATCTCGCTGGAAGTTGGTGACCTGTCGCAGACGGTGACCGTGACAGCGGAGGCGGCGCTGGTCAAGACGGAGAGTGCCGAGCGTGCCGGTCTGATCGACGAGCAGCAGATGCAGAACATCTCGCTCAAGGGGCGCGACTATCTCGGCATGGTGCGCCTGCTCCCCGGCGTCATCGACACGGCCAACCGTGAGGCTCCGGGCTGGAACAACCTCGGTGGTATCACGATCAACGGCAGCCGCGGCGGCACGCTCAACCTGACGCTTGATGGTGTATCGAGCCTCGACACCGGCTCGCAGGGTGGCCCCTACCTCGCTCCGGGGCTCGATGCCATTGGTGAGGTCAAGGTGCTGCTGACCAATTACCAGGCCGAGTACGGGCGCAGCAGTGGTGGCACGATCAACGTCGTCATCAAGAACGGGACTCGTGATTTCCACGGCGGCGGCTTTTACTTCAAGCGCCACGAGCAGTTCAACGCCAACGAATTTTTCAACAATGCACGTGGCATTGCCAAGCAGCGCTATCGCTTCAATTATTGGGGCGGCAACATTGGCGGCCCGGTGATCATCCCCGGAACCAATTTTAACAAGGATCGCAACAAGCTCTTCTTCTTCTGGTCGCAGGAGTACCTGCCGCGCAACTATCCGACCCGGCAGGGAACTCTCAACTATCCGACGGCGCTCGAGCGAGCCGGCGACTTCTCGCAGAGCTTCTCGGGAGTCAATTCGGCGGGTGTGCCGAATCGCTTCTACATCCGTGATCCGCTGAAGACCGGTGCCTGCAGTGCGGCGGACCAGACAGCCTGCTTTAACGACGGTGGTGTGCTCAACAAGATTCCGGCCAATCGTATCGATCCGAACGGCCAGAAGCTGCTGAGTATCTTCCCGCTGCCGAATTTCAACAATCCGACCTATGCCTTCAACAACGTCTTCCAGAGCACGGTCAACCAGCCGCGTCGTGAGGAGATCCTTCGTGTCGACTGGAACATTTCGAGCAAGACGACCTTCTATGCGCGCGGCATCCAGAACTATGAGGCCTACAAGGGCGACTTCAATTTCGTGCTTGCCTCGAACGTCTGGCCGCAGTTTCCGATCAAGTACCAGATCGAGAGCCGCGGAGTGGTCAGCACACTGATCCACACCTTCGATCCGACGATGACCAACGAATTGACCTTCGGCGTCAACCGTGCGTTGCAGACGGTCAGTCCGCTCAACCAGGCCGGCATCGACAAGAACGACCGAAACAAGCTCGGGCTGTCGACGTTGCCGCAGTTTTATCCGCAGATCAACCCGTTGCGGCTGATTCCGAATGCGACCTTCGGTGGCGTGACCAATGCTCCGCAGTTCAACATCGAGCAGCGCTTCCCGTTCTTCGGAACCAACAACATCTGGAACGTTTCCGACAACCTCTCGAAGATTGCCGGCAAGCATAATCTCAAGGCGGGCTTTTACCTTGAGTACACGACGCGTAACGCGGCGCGTGCCTCGGCCTTCAACGGGACTTTCAGTTTCGACAATAACGCCAACAACCCGTTCAACACCGGCCATCCCTTTGCCAATGCACTGATTGGTTCGGTCAACTCGTATACCGAGGCGAACGGCAAACTTGACGGGCATGCCCGCTACAAGAATATTGAGTGGTTCGTGCAGGATAACTGGAAAGTGACGAAGCGGCTGACGCTGGATTATGGTCTGCGTTTCTACATCATCCAGCCGACGCTGAGTGCCGGTGACAATCTGGCCTTCTTCGATCCGAAGCTTTACGACGCTTCGAAGCAGCCGGCACTGATCTTTCCGGGGTGTATCAATAATCTGACAACCTGTTCGGGAGCGAATCGGGTGGGGATCAACCCGGTCAACGGCCAGGTGTTGCCGTCGGTGAAGATCGGAACCTTTGCGCCAAACTCGGGGACGCCCTTCCAGGGGATGAATGTTGTCAAGGAGAAGGTGCTCAACACACCGGGGGTCGAGATCGGACCGCGCGTTGGCTTTGCCTATGATGTCTTTGGCGATGGCAAGACCTCGATTCGCGGCGGGGTCGGTGTCTTCTATGATCGTTTCAATGATGACCAGGTGTTGCAGCTCGTCGAGTTGCCGCCGAACGTCATCACGGCAACGGCCAACTTCACGACGATCAAGGATCTGCTTTCGACACCGCTGAGCGTCAGCCCGACGGGTGTCTTCGGCATCCAGCGCGACTATGATTCGCCGTCGGTCTACAACTTCAGCTTTGGTGTGCAGCGTGACATCGGCTTCAAGACAGTGGTCGACGTCGCCTATGTCGGCTCGCTTGCCCGCCATCTGTTGCAGCGCCGCAGCATCAACGCGGTGCCTTACGGAGCGCGCTTCCTTGCCTCGTCGGCCGATCCGACGATTGCCGCGCCGGCCTCCGGCGATCGCACTCCGCTGCCTGACAACTTCCTGCGCCCCTACAAGGGCTATGGTGATATCAACTACATCGAGTTCTCGTCGAACTCGAATTATCACGCGCTGCAGACCTCGATCAACCGCCGCTTCTCGAACAGCTTCTCGTTCGGTGTGGCCTACACGTGGTCGAAGGCGATGAACCTCGTCGATGGCAACAACAACAACGTCAATCCGATCATCAACCCGCGGATCCGCAACTACGGCAAGGCGAGTTACGATCGGACACACAACATGACGATCAACTACATTTACAAGCTGCCGGGGCTGAGCAGCAAACTGGGTGACAACGGCGTGGCGAAGCAGGTCTTCGACGGCTGGGAGATCTCGGGTATCACGTCGTTCCTCAGTGGTCAGCCGCTGGGCATCGGCTACAGCCTGGTGCAGGGAACTGACATCATTGGCGGCAGCGGTGGCGGGCTCGACAGCCGCGTCGTGCTGACTGGCAATCCGATCATTCCGAAGAGTGAGCGAAGCTTCTCGCGGTTCTTCAATACCTCGGCGGTTCGTGCTCCAACGCGGGCGGAGCTGGGCATCGGCAATGCGGCGAAGGATCTGATTCGCGGACCCGGAACCAACAACTGGGATATTTCGCTCTTCAAGACCTTCAACCTTGCGAAGGAAGGTGCGGTGCGCCTCCAGTATCGACTGGAGACGTTCAATACCTTCAATCATACCCAGTTCAATGGTGTTGACACTGGTGCCCGTTTTGACATCAACACGGGTGCGCAGGTCAACGCGCTCTTTGGCACCTACACGAGTGCGGCCAATGCGCGCCGCATCGTCATGGCGCTGAAGCTGATGTTCTAAAGCGGAACACAGCCGGATGTTTCCATGTAGTTCGCCTCGGAGTTTGGGCGGGGTCAGGAGGCCTCGCCCGGCTCCGGGGCGGCTCTCTCTCCTCATCTCCTCCCGGACGTTAGAGATGTTTCTCGCCATCACCCTTTGTCTCCTGGCCTCATTGCCATCGGCTGGTGGAGCTGGCAAGGTGCCACCACCCAACATTCTCTTCATCGCGGTTGACGATCTCAACGACTGGATTGGGCCGCTGGGCGGACATCCGCAGGTGAGAACTCCCAATTTCGACCGACTGGCAAAGCAGGGAACGGTCTTCACGAATGCGCACACGCAGGCACCGCTCTGCAATCCCTCGCGAACCAGCATTCTCTCCGGTCTGAGGCCCTCGACGACCGGGCTCTATTCTCTGCAACCGGGAGTGCGAGACGTTCCGCTGCTGCGGGATCGTGTCATGCTGCCGCAATATCTGGCATTGAGAGGCTATCGGACATTCACCACCGGCAAGATCTACCATGATGGATCGATTCGCCCGGCCGAGCGCTCGCGCGAGTTTGAGGAATGGGGCACCAATGGTCCGATGCCCTATCCGGCTGCGAAGGTTGTTGTCACTCCCGATTCGATCAGGGCGATGGACTGGGGGATCTTTCCCGATGATGATCGACAGCAGGCCGACTGGCTGATAGCTGACGCGGCGATTGACTATCTGAAGGCGGCGCCGACTGATCGACCGTTCTTTCTGGGAGCCGGGTTTCGGCTGCCGCACGTCCCCTGTTTCGCTTCGCGCCAGTGGTTTGATCTTTATCCGGAAGAGGGGCTGGAGATGCCGCCGGTGCTGGCCGACGACCGGTCCGATCTGCCCGGGTTTGCCTGGTACCTTCACTGGAAGCTGCCGGAGCCAAGGCTCTCCTGGCTGAGAGCCAATGATCAGTGGCGCCCTCTGGTCCGCGCCTACCTCGCAAGAATCAGCTTCATGGATAGTCAGCTTGGAAGGCTGCTTGACGCGCTCGCTGCCAGTCCTCACGCGAGGCGAACAGTCGTTGTTGTCTGGTCTGATCACGGCTGGCACCTTGGAGAGAAGGGGATAACCGGCAAAAATTCACTCTGGGAGCGATCGACGAGGGTGCCACTAATCTTTAGCGGGCCCGGAATTTCAAGTGGAGCACGCTGCGAACGCCCGGTTGAACTGCTTGATCTTTATCCGACACTGGCTGAGCTTGGTGGTGGCGTTCCCCCGGCTGATCTTGAAGGGCACAGCCTGGTGCCGCTTCTGCGCAACCCTCGTGCGCCCCGCCCCTGGCCGGCAATCACCACTCACAATCCGGGTAACCACAGCGTTCGCACCACGAGGTGGCGTTACATTTGCTACGCTGACGGTTCCGAGGAACTTTATGATCACCAGCGAGACCCCAATGAATGGCACAATCTCGCCGGCAATCCCCGTTACCGCCGGACGATTCGCGAGCTTGCACGCTGGCTGCCGACGCGAAGTGCTGACCCCGTAGCCGGCAGCGCCGCACGTCTTCTGGTTAAGAAGGATGGCCTCTGGTGGTGGGAGGGCAAACCTGTCCGCCCTGAAGAGGTTGAACGCTGAGGGGACCAGCATCACCGCAAAAGACTTCTGCGGTCCATACTGTCCATACCGTCCATAGTCCATGCTGTCCATAGCGTCCATACTGTCCATAGTCCATAGTCCATACCGTCCATACCGTCCATACCGTCCATAGTCCATACCCCCCCCCAGATAATTTCCTGCTTTTATTTTTCCGAATATTTTTGTAGTCTAGGGATGAGGCCGAGTCTGATCCGGTATCAGACTGCACGGCGTTATGAGGATTCTCACACAGCCCCAGTCGCGATCCTCGCAGCAGGAGTCTAATTGTTGATCACTATGCTCAATCCCGGCCGCACCACGTCAACGCCGATCGTGCCGACACAGAACGAGATAATCGGTCCCTACCGACTGCTCGAAAAGATCGGTTCGGGAGAGTTCGGGGTCGTCTGGAAAGCGGAGAAGTATCAGGTCATCGCCCCGCCGTGTGCGATCAAGTTTCCGACACGTGAGGATGTCGATGTGGCAGCATTGCAGCATGAGGCTGAGATCTGGGTGAGGGCGAGTGGTCATCCGAATGTCTTGCCGATGATCGAGGCCGGGGTCTACGACGGGCAGTTGCTGATTGTCAGCGAGTATGCGCAATCAGGGTCGCTGCTCGACTGGATGGAGCGGCATGAGGGCAAATCGCCAACGGTTGAGCGAGCGATCGAGATGACGATGGGGATTCTTGCCGGACTGGATCACCTGCATCGATTGCAGATTGTCCATCGGGATCTCAAGCCGGCGAACATCATGCTGCAGGGTGATATTCCGCGGCTGGCCGATTTCGGCCTGGCGCGAGTGCTTCACGCCAGCGCGTGGAATTCAAAGAAGGTGGTCGGGACGGTGGCCTACATGGCACCGGAGGCGTTTCGTAATCTGAGGACGGAGCAGGCTGATATCTGGGCGGTAGGGGTGATCCTTTACGAGATGCTCAGTGGCTGGTCGCCATTTGATGGTGACGACATGCACTCGTATATGTGGGCGATTGTTAATGATTCGCCGCTGCCGATGCCGGAGACGATTGTCGGCCCGTTACGACAGATCGTCGAGAGGGCGCTGGAAAAAGATCCGGCGCGACGTTACCAGACGGCGGCAGAGATGCGCGAGGCGCTGCGGCGAGTCCTGACACGTGAGGAGACCACGAAGCTCACGATTCCGCCGAGTCTGCCAGAGCTGGGCGCGAATGGCCGCTATTCGCGGATTGCTTTTACCACCGGCGAGTATGTTGATGATCGACTGATGAAGCGTCAGGAGGAGTGCGATCTCTTTCCGCTTGATCTTGGCAGCGGGGTGACGCTGGAGATGGTCCGGATCCCCGGGGGGACGTTTCTGATGGGATCGGCTGCGGGAGAGGAGGGGCGTGAGCTCGTTGAGGGGCCGCTCCATGAGGTCTCGATCCGCGAATTTTTCCTTGGCAGGTTGCAGGTGACGCAGAGGCAATGGCGTGCGGTCGCTTCGTGGCCAAAGGTGCGTCTCGACCTCGATGCTGCCCCGTCATATTTCCGTGGTGAACATCTGCCGGTTGAGCAGGTCTCGTGGGAGGAGGCTCGTGAATTCATCACCCGCATCAATCGCCGCTTTGGTTTGACGGCCAACAATGGTTACCGCCTGCCGAGTGAGGCTGAATGGGAGTATGCTGCGCGTGCCGGGTCGATGACCCCCTTCGCCTTCGGAACCCGCATCGGCACTGAGATCGTCAATTATTATGGAAGCGGACGATCAGGCCAGTTTCGTGAGCGTACGGTTCGCGCCGGGTCGCTTGGAGTCGCCAACCCCTGGGGGGTCTACGATATGCACGGCAATGTCTGGGAGTGGTGCGAGGATGACTGGCACGACAACTATCTTGGTGCCCCGACTGACGGCCGGCCGTGGATCAATCCCGTTCGCAGCCGCCACCGGGTCTATCGCGGAGGTGGCTATTTCTCTCACGCTTCTGCCTGTCGCTCGGCCTATCGCTACAATG
>CAIKMY010000394.1 GCA_903828635.1 uncultured Acidobacteriota bacterium | reverse complement strand
TTGGTGAAGAGCAGCGTCGGGTCATTCGCCGGCAATAGCGGCGAGGACTTGACGATCTTGTGTCCCTGACGGGCAAAATAGTTGAGAAAGATGGCGCGGACTTCATTTCCTGTCATATTGTTGCTCTTGCCGTTTGTTGCTCTTGCCGTTGGTGGCTCCTGCCGTTTGCTGCCGGCTTCTCCTGTGACTACTTAAGGGCCGTGAGCTGTCGGACGGGCAGATCCCGACAAAACCCTGAAAAGAAGGAAATGTAATAGCCGGTCGGCTGCTTTGTCAAATATCGGTTGCCGCGATGGCGCTCTTCATGGGACAAATGCGACGGAGCGATTGATTTGATCAGGCCAGGCCTGGAAAACTGAGGAGATGATCATGAGCAGATTGAGTGGAAGATCGGCAATTGTTACTGGTGGCGGCGGTGAGATCGGCCGGGCGACGGCAATCAGGCTGGCCGCGGAAGGAGCGAGGGTGGCAGTGGTCGATCTCGACCAGCTGGCAGCCGATGAGACCGCACGGTTGATCAGGGCAACGGGCGGTGAGGCGCTATCCCGGGCAGTCGATGTTGCCCGGAAAGATGAGGTCGAGGCCATGGCGGCGGCGGTGCACGAACGCTATGGCCGGATCGATCTTCTCTGCAATATTGCCGGCATTGCCCCGCCGGCGCCATTGCTGGAGACAACCGATGAGAACTGGGATCTGACGATCGACGTCAATCTCAAGGGAGTCTTTCTCTGCACCCGCGCCGTTGCCCGCCTGATGGTCGCCGACAGGAATCCCGGGACGATCGTCAACATGGCCTCTACCAACGGACTGGTCGGTGAAATTGGCCTCGTCGCCTACAATGCCTCAAAATTCGGAGTGGTCGGGCTGACAATGACGGCGGCGATCGAGCTGGCACCATATGGCATTCGCGTCAATGCCGTCGCGCCCGGGATGATTCGCACCCGGCTCTCCCAGGCCGTCCTCGAAAAGGATCCGGAGCTTGCTGCCTCCTACCTGCGCGACAAAATACCGATGGCCAGGTTTGGTGAGCCTTCGGAGGTGGCGGCGACCGTCGCCTTCCTTGCCTCCGATGATGCAAGCTATGTCACCGGTCACACGCTGGTAATCGACGGAGGCCAGCTGACATTCTGAACTCATCAGGCCAGCACCTTGTCGACCAGATTGCCATGGACATCGGTCAGCCGGAAGTGGCGCCCCTGAAACTTGTAGGTCAGCCGCTTGTGGTCGATGCCCAGCAGATGAAGGATCGTTGCCTGCAGGTCGTGGACGTGGACCGGATCCGAGACGATGTTGTAACTGAAATCGTCGGTTTCGCCAAGAACCATGCCCTTCTTCAGGCCACCACCGGCCATCCACATGGCAAAGTTGCGGGGGTGGTGATCGCGGCCGTAATTGGCCTCTGTCAGCTTGCCCTGACAGTAGACGGTTCGTCCGAACTCACCGCCCCAGACAACGAGTGTATCGTCGAGCAGGCCGCGCTGCTTCAGGTCTCTGACCAGCGCCGCGCTCGGCTGGTCGGTACCGCGACACTGCAGCGCCAGATCGCGTGGCAGATCGCCATGCTGGTCCCATCCGCGATGGTAGAGCTGAATAAAGCGCACCCCGCGCTCGGCCAGCCGGCGCGCCAGCAGGCAGTTGGCGGCATAACTTCCCGGCTTGCGCACCTCGGGGCCATACATGTCGAGGACATGATCCGGCTCCTTCGAGAGATCGGTCAGTTCCGGCACCGAGGTCTGCATCCGGTAAGCCATTTCATACTGCGCAATGCGGGTCTCGATCTCCGGATCCCCCCACGCCTGATGCTTGAGGCGATTGAGTCCGGCAACCGCGTCGAGCATGTCACGGCGCGATTTCTGGTCGATTCCCGGCGCATTATCAAGGTAGAGAACCGGCGTTGCCCCTCCGCGCAGCCTGACCCCCTGGTAACTTGATGGCAGAAAACCGCTCGACCAGAGACGCGAAAAGAGCGGCTGGTCGGTGTTGATGGCATGGGCGGTCGAGAGCAGGACGATGAAGGCCGGCAGATTCTGATTCTCACTACCCAGCCCGTAAGATGCCCACGCCCCGAAGCTCGGGCGTCCTGGCTGCTGGAAACCGGTCTGGATAAAGGTGATTGCCGGGTCGTGGTTGATCGCATCAGTATTGACAGTTCTGATCACCGTCAGCTCGTCGGCGATCTTTGCCGTCCACGGCAGCAACTCGCTGATCCACATCCCCGACTGGCCATGCTGCGCGAATTTGAAGATCGATTTGACGCACGGAAAGGCCGACTGCCCCGAGGTCATCCCGGTGATGCGCTGCCCCTTGCGCACCGAATCGGGCAGCTCGGTGCCGTGGAGCTTCTCAAGCGATGGCTTGTAGTCGAAGGTCTCGATCTGCGAAGGGCCGCCCGACTGGTGCAGGTAGATCACCCGCTTCACCTTCGGAGGAAAGTGCGGCAAGCCGGCAAGTCCGCCGGTCGCCTCCGTGGCAGCAACCCCGTCCTGCCGCAGAAGCGAGGCGAGCGCCCCGATCCCGATCCCCTTTGCTGTCAGTCCGAACAGCTGCCTCCGCGTCAGATGGCGGTTCAGTTCAGTGGCAATCTCATTGGTCTTGCTCATCTCGTCATTGCTCCCGGCTGCTGGCCTGCTACTCTTTGGTTATTGTCTCATCAAGGTTGAGAACGGCGCTGGCAACCATCGTCCACGCCGCCAGTTCCGAGGGATCGATCGCTGGATCGACCTTCATCTCCCCGACGCTGAGCAGCGCCGCCGCCGCCTGACGGTCACGGCGATACCGCTCCAACTGCTGCGTCAGCAGTCTTCGCAACAGGGAAACCTCCTCCGTCGATGCCCGGCGTCCGGTTGAGAGGCGGAAGATGTAGCCGATGCGCCCGGCAACATCCCTGCCACCCTCCCGCCATGCCCGCTGTGCGAGGGCTCTCGATGCCTCGATGTAGGTCGGATCGTTGAGCAGAATCAGCGCCTGCAGCGGGGTGTTGGTCACCGCTCGGCGCGCGACGCACTTCTCACGGTCAGGAGCATCGAAGGTCGAGAGGGTCGCCGGCGGCACCGTGCGCTTCCAGAAAGTGTACATCGAGCGACGGTAGAGATCGGCCCCGGTTCCCTGCACATAGCTCTGCTCGCTGAAGCCGTCGCCAAAGGCCATCTCCTCCCACAGGCCGGTCGGCTGGTAGGGCTTGACACTCGGCCCGCCAATCCGGTTGTCGAGCAATCCCGAGACCGCGAGCGCATTGTCTCGAATCAATTCTGCCTGCAAACGCTGTCGTGGTCCGCGGGCCAGCAAGCGGTTTTCCGGATCCTTCTCGGCAAGTGCCGGCGTCACCTTCGAGGACTGGCGATAGGTCGCTGACATCACTATCAGCTTCTGCATCGTCTTGACATTCCAGCCTGAACTGACAAACTCCGTCGCCAGCCAGTCGAGTAACTCCGGATGAACCGGCGGCTCACCCTGCGCTCCGAAATCCTCAACCGTCTTGACGATGCCCTGACCAAAAAAGACCTGCCAGAAGCGATTGACCGCGACCCTTGCCGTCAGTGGATGCTGCGGATCGACCAGCCACTTCGCCAGTGCCAGCCGATCGGCTCGTATGCCCTTGGGCAGCGGCGGCAGCACTGCCGGCACCCCGGATTCCACCTTCTCCGTCCGGTTGCGATAGTCACCTCGCCCAAGCACATAGGTCTCACGCGGCATCGTCGACTCGCCCATGACCATCACATTGAGAATCTCCCGGTCGAGCGCGTCACGCCGCTTGCGCAACTGCTTCAGCTCGGCATACTTCTGACGCAGATCCTCGGGAGCGACGCGGGTCAGATAGTGCTCGCGCAGCCGCTCAGTCTCTTCCTTCGTCCGCTTTCCGGTAACCCCGGAGAAGATCGTCTGTATCGGATGCTCGATTGCCAGATCGGCAATCTGCTCTGCCGCCAGGACCATTCCGTAGTAGCGCAGATCGTCGATGCCACCGGCGTAGCCACGACCGGTCGCCTTGCTGCCAACCTTCAGCTCGGAGTCGTTGCAGACATCACCATCGAGCGTGTCACGCAGCACCTCAACCTCCGCCGGCTTTCCGTCGAGGAAAATCCTCAGACCGGCGACCTTCCCGCTCCCGTCGCTGGTCAGCGTAATATGACGCCACTCGTTGTTATTGAGAATCTCGCGCGTTCGCAGCTCGATCGCCTTCTCCGGTCCGGCCGCCATGAAACGTACCGTCAGCGGCCCGCCGTAGCGCTGGATGTCGATCAACCGCGTCTCGGCAATGATGGCCTCGAAACCACGCCGCTTCTCCCCACCTGTATTCTTCTCGAAGATGTAATTGCCGATCTTCCCCAGACCCGGTCGCAGCCAGACCGAAAACGTGAACGGCTGGCGCGGATCAAATGATGCCTCATAGCCAAAGCCGAGCTCCGTCTGACCGTCGAGGCTCACCGTGCGGCTGACCATCCCCTCGCCAAAGGTTGGATCTCCCTTGATCGTTCGACCTGCCAGTCCTTTGCCGGAAGCATCCATCAGTGATCCATCCAGCGGAAACCAGGCGGCGAGACTCCCAACCGGAGCCGTTGCCGGTCGCCCCTGCCTCGTTGCTTCCCAGGCCTGCTGCGCCATCGCAATCGCCTTCTCCGAGGTCTCCTCCTGTCGCTGTTTGATCGTGACCTCGATCTCCTTCTTCAGTCGCTCCTGATCACCCGTCGGCAGCGTCAGGTAGGGGACCGCATTCCCGACCCGCCCGTCAAGTCCCTTCTCCGGAACCTGATTGAAGAACGAGTAGAACTGGTAGAACTCCTTGTGCGAAATCGGATCGTATTTGTGTGAATGGCAGCGCGCGCACCCCATCGTCAGCCCGAGCCAGGTCGTCGAGGTCGCCTCCACACGATCAACGATATACTCGTTGAGGTACTCGTCCGGAATCGCTCCCCCCTCGAAATTGATCATGTGGTTACGATTGAATCCCGAGGCAATCTTCTGCTCGCTGGTCGCCTCCGGCAGAAGGTCCCCTGCCAGCTGCTCGATGGTGAAGCGGTCGTATGACAGATTGTTGTTGAAGGCCTTGATCAGCCAGTCCCGCCACGGCCACATCACCCGATGACTGTCGATGTGAAATCCATGGGTGTCAGCGTAACGCGCAAGGTCAAGCCATTGCAGAGCCATCTTCTCGCCGTAACGGGGCGAGGCGAGCAGCCGGTCGACCAGCTTTTCATAAGCTTCCGGTGAGCGGTCGGCAACAAAGGCCGCGGTCTCCGCCGGCGTCGGCGGCAACCCCGTCAGATCGAGCGAAAGCCGACGAATCAGCGTCTCCTTCGATGCCTCGGGCGACGGCTTCAATCCCTCCCTCGCCAGTCGCTGCTGAATAAAGGCGTCGATCGGGTTGCGAACCTGCCCGCCGGTAAGCATCGGAACGTCCGGCCGCCGCGGTGCAATGAAGGCCCAGTGCTCGGTCCACTGTGCCCCCTCGGCCACCCATCGCGTCAGCAGCGCAATCTCCTTCTCCGTCAGCGTGTGCCCGGCCGATGGTGGTGGCATGACTCGCAACGGATCCTTCGAGGTTATCCTCTGAATCAACCTCGATTTTACCGTATCCCCGGCGACGATCACCCCGGCCTTGCTCATCGCCCCGTCTTTCGTGTCGAGCCTCAAACGCGCCTTGCGCTGCTTCTCGTCGGGGCCATGACACTGAAAGCACTTGTCGGAGAGTATCGGCCTGATTTCACGATCGAAATCGATCCCCGCGGCTGCCGCCATCTCTCCGGTCGTCTGCCAGAGAGCTGTCGACACGCCGACAATCGCCACCAGTGCCAGCACTACCAGTCCTTTAAACCGTTGCCTCACATTCACCTCCGCCGACTGCATCGCCCCGGTTCGCTGGTTGACCCTGCCTCGCTTCGACGCCACTCCCGAACCCGGGCTGCAATTGGTTGCCAGATTTAGTCGAATGATACGACGAGACGGCCTTTCTGACCAGAGGAGGTTGGGCGAGATAGCCCCGGTTCCTCGTAAATTCTGGTGCGGGCAGCCTGCTCTGGTTCACCTTTATTTCATTTCTTTATTTTTTTCAGTGACCTGGCGGAAGACGCGCAGCAGGTTGCCCCCGAGGAATTTGCGAATGCGCTGTTCAGAATAGCCTCGTCGCAGCATCGCCTCCGTAATCATCGCCAGATCGCTGATGTCGCGCATGCCGCGCGG
>CAIKMY010000393.1 GCA_903828635.1 uncultured Acidobacteriota bacterium | reverse complement strand
GGCGCGGCGATCGGCGGCGCATTCTCAACCCTCAGCGTTGCCCGCGCCAGTCGCAGCCATGCCTCGCGATCCTCCGGATCAGCGCTCCGTGCCAGCCGCTCGATATCATCCCGCTCCATGCCCTCACCGGCCACCTTTGAACCAATATCCCAGACACGCCACGCCGCACCACCCGCAAAGAGCAGTGAAAAGAGCGCAATCAGCGCAATGGCAATCAGCTTTCGCCTCGATCTGATATTTCCCGGATTCATCGAATGATCCCCTGCTGATGAAGACTACTTCGCATAATACCCGAAACGGGTAGTCACATGGGCCTGGGGCAGGTCTACTTTGACACGGATGGAACGATACTTCCCATCCCTGGAGGGGTCGGAAGGAGTATAAAAAATCAGATACTGGCTGCGCAACTCATCGGCCACCTGGCCATAGACGGCATCGAGCTGATCGAATCGCTCCGGAAGGAAAAGGCGCCCCCCGGTCTCATCGGCAAGTCGTGCAAGGTTGCGCTCGCTCGCCTCCAGCTCGGCAAGCGTCAGATGGATGCCATCGATGCGGAGGCGATTGACCGCTCCGTTGCCGGCGTTGCGGTAAAATTCAAGCTGCTCTCTCTCGGCAGCTCCCTGGATTCTCGTCTTCGAGACGACGTAAACGGGAACCTCCTCCTCGACGACGGCACGAAAAGCTCCCTCAAACCCGACTGAGCCGCGTCCGCTGTCGATCCCGTCGGTGAGCACGATGATCGCTTTGCGACCAATCACCTGACCCAATTGCTCGCGTGCGGCAAGAAAGAGGGCATCATTGAACTTCGTGAACATGCCGGTGCCCAGCCGATTGAGTGCCCGCTTCAACGTCGCACGATTGCCAGTCCAGTCCTGCACCAGCTCAACCCGATCATCGAAGCGAATCAGACAGATCCGATCCTCAGGATCGAGCAGCGACATGAAGCGCCACGCCGATGCCTTGAAATCCTCAAGCTCCCGCACGACGCTGCTGCTGGTGTCGATCAGCATGACGACATGCACCGGCATTCGCCTCAGTGCAAAGGAGCTGATCGGCTGTCTGACACCATTTTCATAGACCGAGAATCGCTCGACTGTCAGGTTGGTGACCAACTGTCCCGTCGCATCACGCACCGTCACCGGCAGCAGCACCTCGGTGGTACCGATCGAGATCGCTTCCTCGCCGGTCGGCTTCGGGGTCTGGGCTTCAGCCTCCGAGGTTATCATCATCAGGAGGAAGCCGATGATGACGATCAATAGTCGCAGCTTCATATTATCGACCTTGTCATGGAGCTCGTCATGGACCTTGTCATCGACCTTGTCATCGACCTTGTCATCGACCTTGTCATCGACCTTGTCATGGACCGGGACCGGGACCGGGACCGGGACCGGGACCGGGGTCATGACCTGTCGCACTACTTCGATTCGTCCATGGCCGTGGTCATCGCCCGAATGATCCGGTCGCTGACCCGGTTCTGCTTCAATTCGGTGAGGGCTCTCGTCGAGAGGTCAAATTCGACCTGTGCCGCCTCGATACGGCGAATGATCGTTCCCTCCGAGAAGCCCGCCTGCACCATCTCAAGGACACTGTGATTGTCGAGCTTCGGCGGTCGTTCAAGCTTCGGCGGTGCCGCGCCCTCACCCGCCGGCCTGAGGATTCTGACGCTCGCCGAACCGCTGACCTCGCTGTTCTGGCTGCGTTCGCCATTCCCCCCGATCCCGCGAGTTCGTGAACTGCTCTCGCTCCCCGACTGTGAGCCGAAAAGCATTGCCTCCTCCTCGCGACGACGCGCATCCTTCTCACTCGGAACCTCGCGAAAGATCGTCGATCCGCTGAAGAACTCCTCGTCCGCCTTCGAGAAGAAGTCGTCATTGCGCAGCGTCGTCATGCGTCGCGCCATCTCGCCCGCGTTGGTCCGCTCGATCATCACGCTGATGATCCGTTCGTTGACCCCGCGCTTCTTCAGTTCTACCAGCTTCAACGTCGAGATGTCGAATGAAATTTCCGAGGTGCGAATCAGCGTGATCACCGTTCGCTCCTTGAAGCCGGCACGACAGAGGCTGATGATCGACTCGTTCGTCAGCACCTCCCTCGTGCCATTCCCACCATTGCTCTGCGCCGGCGCGATCGATGACAGACAGAGAATTGTCAGCAGCAGCATTCCAGCACAAACAAAGCGGCCCATAGGCAGTTCTCCAATCAGTAGTCGGTATCAATTACCCGATGACTCGCCGATCCGGGTTCGATGGTAAGCAGCATTGATCCGCCAGACATAGGCCCTCGTCTCCCGGTAAGGCGGGATGCGCCGGCCATATCGCAGCACCGCGGCCTCGCCGGCATTGTAGGCTGCGAGTGCCAGGTTGACATCTCCCCCGAAAGTCTCCAGCAGATAGCGAAGATAACGCGTACCACCCTCGATATTCTCGGCCGGATTATGGGGATTACGCAGGCCAAGCATCCGTACCGTCCCTGGCATGAGCTGCATCAGCCCGCGTGCGCCGACCCGCGAAACGGCGCGGGTATTGAAAGCTGACTCCTCGCGCATCACAAGATAAATCAGAAGGGGGTCGAGCCGATGCCTCGATGCCGCCTCAACTATCAGCCGATCGAGGCCGTGATGGCCGGTGGTAAAGGGCAGCGAGGGCAATGAGGGCAGCTTTTCGGCCGTGGTGGTGCCGCCACCCGCCGGCTGCAACTCGGCCACTTCGGCGTGATCGACCGTTCCGCGCATCCTCCCCATCAGCCAGACAATCCGTCCGGCCTCCTCCCACGCCGCATCCGCCTCGATCCGTGAGCCATCGCGCATCACCACCACGGCAAACCTCGGCGCCAGCACGACGCCTGATGCCTCCACCCGCTGCACATCTCCACGCGGCGTCGCGACGATCGTCCCTCCCTGGCGACACCAGAGTGTCTCTCCTGACTCCCAGCACTCCGTCACCCGCAGGACACGGCCGTCTCGCAGATGAACCTCGTCGGCAAGCGCTCGTCCGGCAGCAACCGGCAACAGCACCATTGCCGCTACCAGTGCCGTGCGCCCGGGAGTTTGACTGATTATTTCCCTGAAACTCGACATGGATAGAAACAGCCGACATCGCAACACGCAGCGCTCCGACAAGTCCCTGAGTCGTGACGCTTCCTGAGGTCCGTGTTCCAATGTTGCGTGTTCCGATTTAGCCATGCGCCATCCCGAAATAGTTCTTCCAGGCGAGGTCGAGCAGTTCCGGCGTCAATTCCGGCTGCATCCCCTGAAACTGGCAGATGTCGAGAAATCGGTTGATCAGGTCCCGCGGCTCACACGCTTTCCTGATCCGCTTCTCTGCTTCATACTTGCCAAGGAGATATTCGATCAATCCCGCATCACAGGTAATGCCCGCCGTCTCGGCATAGCGCTCGAAGATGGTGCGGTAGATCTCCTCGCTCGGCGGCTCGATCCGGACCCGATACCCCATGCGTCGCAGAAAGGCCTCGTCAACCAGCCGGCTCGGTTCGAGATTGGTCGAAAAGACCACCAACTGCTCGAAGGGAACGACAATCTTTTTGCCGGTGTGCAAAGTCAGAAAATCGACCTTGCGCTCCAGTGGGATGATCCAGCGATTGAGCAGCTCCTCCGGTTCAACCCGCTGCCGCCCGAAATCGTCGATCACCAGCGTTCCGCCATTGGCCTTGATCTGAAACGGTGCCTCATAATAGCGCGTCGCCCGGTTGTAGATCAGATCGGTGCTCTCAAGGGTCATCTCGCCCCCGACGATGATCAGCGGACGCGCTATCCGCAGCCAGCGTCGGTCGTAGTCGACAAAGATCCCCTCGTCCCACGCACGGTCATGGTTGTGGCCATCGTAGAGGTTGACGACGTGCTCGTCGATCGCGATGGCATATGGTATCCAGATCGGCTCCTGCAGCGCGTTGTTGATCCGCTCGGCAATCGAGGTCTTCCCTGTTCCCGGAATCCCTGAAATGAAGAGGCTCCGCCGTGAATTGATCACAAAACCCAGAGTCTGCAGCAGACTCATCGGCAGGACCAGATCCGTGAAGGCCGCCTCGACCTGCTCCTGGCCGACAATCTCGTCCGGGCTTGCCTGTGACCGCATCATGGCACTGTAGGAATTGAGCGAGACCGGTGCCGGGCCAACGTACCCGGAAATTTCTGTCACCCGCCGCAGCTGATCCCATCCCTTGTCGAGCAGCGAATAGCGATTGGCGCTGAAGCCCACCGAGCCACGATTCTCCAGCAGCTTCTCCTTGTAAAGATGCTGCAGCAGCAACTCCACCAGTGGAACCGGCAGGCACATCCGCTCGGCGACGGCTCCCGTAGTCATGCTGCTCTCCAGCGCGGCCGTCTTCAGCGCCAGATCAGCCAGAAACTGGAAAGAGAGTCCGGTCTCCTCGATCGATTCCGGAATTGGCGGTGCAAAATGGCGAAAGGCCGAACCGGCATCGGACATGATGGTCATAGCTCACGTCATCAATCACTGACCAGGGCATCCACTGCCCAGGGCATCATCGATCAGTAACTGGCAGTTACTGATCGACGGACTGATCCTTCTCCTGATTGCTGGCGACTACCTTGCGATACTGATCCCCAAGCTGTGCCGCCTCGCGCAGTCGGCCGGTGCGCTCATAAAGCTGCGTCAGGTTACTGAGCGCCGTCAGTGAACGCGGCTGCGACTGCAGGGCGAGCTGGTACTGGTGAATCGCCTCCTCGTAGAACCCCTGCTCGGTGTAGACGAAACCGAGATTGAGCTGCGTCCCGGTCTCACCAACGGCGACCAGGAAATGCTCACGCGCCTTTTTAAAGTCACCCTTGCGACCATAGGCGAGCCCGAGGTTGTTGTGCATTCGGCGATCATGCGGCGTAATCTTCAGCCCTTTGCGATAGTATTTGATCGCCGCCCCGTCGTCTCCGGCGAGGTAGCGCGAATAGCCAAGGTTGTTGTAAAAACGTGCATTACGGCTGTCGAGAGAGATCGCCTTGCGATACTCGGTGTCGGCGTCATTGAATTGCCGCTTGCGATCGTAACAGACTCCCAGCAGGTTATGGGCCTCGGCAAAATCATTACGCAGTGCGGTCGCGGCGACCAGCTTTTCCAGCGCCGAGTCGATCTGCCCGCGATCGTGCAAGGCCACGGCCTCGTCAAAGAGCGACTGAGCGGCCTCGAGTCCGACGGCCGGCTCACCAATGGTGGCGCCGCTGGTGTCAGCCATCATCTCACCAATGCCGTCACGATTGCGCTGCATCGGGATGATACGCATCTTCTCGATCTCCTGCCTGCTGGCCTCTCGCACTGCCAGCGGATCAGTCTTCCTGCGGAAAAGCCCGGCAATGAGCCTCACCGGGGCCGTCACCACCCGCTTAAAACCACCCCTCTTCTTCTGCTCGCCATTGTTTCCGGCCTCTTCCAGACCAGGCTCGGCCTTGACCATCAGGCTGCCGGCCTCCATCCCAAGGCTCGACTCAACTCTCGTCCTTACCGAGGGGATAGCAATCAGCCCCATCAGCAATGTCAGCCCGAGCAGCCCGGAGATCAGGATCGTCATCATTCGCCGATGACCAGGACCAGCATTTCGAAATGTCATATAAATCCACCATTCCCGTTTTTTCTTGGATGTTTTGCTCTGAGCCGACCAACCTGCCGGCAATGTCAGTTGCGAACCAGCACCTGGGCAACTGAGTCTTCATAAATCGTTCGCCATTTACCACTGAGCTGTGCGATCAACGACAGGGGCTCGTCGCGACGCAGAAGCAACCATTTGATCTCATACTGGTCCAATCTGGTTGCCCACTCCGGTTTGACCAATGATACTTTCTCCATGTCCTCCAGCACCGTTCCCTGCCGATAGAAATCGCTGCGCCCGTCGACGAAGACCTGGTAATGCGGATAGAGTCGGTAGATCAAATAACCGCCAAACTGATCGTGGGAATAGCCCTTACCGGATGGTTGCTCCCTGAGTATGAAGGAACAGGCGTCCACCGGGAATCTTTTCGGGCTGAAATGGGGCGAGAGCAGTTTGTCAGCCCACGCGCTTCCCGTCAAGAAAATAATGAAGACAAGGACAAGCAGGTAGACAAAAGCACCGGTCACCTGGCGATCGATCGCGAGTATCCCACGGTACCATTCGAGAAGTGAGCCAAACTTGCGACCACTTGCGACTCGCGAGGCGAGACGCTCGCAGCCAAGACTGAACTGCTCGGCGATGATCGGAGCAATCGTCACGGCCGCCAGCGTCACGTGGCGCTCCGACTGCAACGTCAGATGTGCCCAGAGAATGAAGAGCCCGGCCTCGACCACCCGCCCCTGCCGCCAGGCGAGGATCGCCGCCAGACCGCCAAACAGCAACAACAGCTCAATCAGTTTGCCATCGACGAGGTGAAAATTTGGCGACTGAAACTCCTGAATCGAGGAGAGGAGCTGATTGTCGCTGAGATATCTCCAGATATGACGATAGAGACCGAAACCATATGGCGTCGCCAGTGCCGCCAGCACCGAAAGCAGGCCGACGGCCGTATAGGTGCGCACCGTCCCGAACCACTCCCGCCATTCACCAATCACGCGCCAGCCGCGACGCCGCAGCAGTTCCGCGACATCTCCCGCGCAATAGACTCCCAGCAGCGCAAAGACGATCGCAAATCCACCGTGCAGATTCGCCCAGAGCACCAGCAATGGCGGCGTCACCCAGATCAGCCGCGAACGACGTCGCCGGTAGGCCTCGATCATTGCCAGCCAGATTGCCAGCAGCAGAATCGAGAAGAGATGCGGCCGCGCCAGCCAGTGAACGATGCAACAGAGCGCCGCGAAGATCGTCAGCGCACAGGCCAGCAGCGGATCTGCCCCCCGCGCAATCGTCGTCTGGTACAGAATCGCATAGCCCGCCAGCAGAACCAGAATCGCACTTCCAACCACCCCTGACAGCCCGCGCCAGTCATGCGCCAGCGCCAGCCCGACATCCGCCAGCCACTCCCACGCATACCACTCCCGCCCCTGCAGCGTATGCGAAAAGGGGTCAGTGCGCGGAACGGCACCCGTCCGCAGAATCATCTCCCCCGTGCGGATGTGCCATCCTGTATCGCTATCCAGCAGAAAACGCCACGAACTGACAACCAGCAGATAGAGCGTCAGCAAAAGACAAAAGCTGCCAATGGAAGGCAGCATCCAGCGTGCGACAAATCCTGTTCTTACCGGCTTGGTCATTAAATATTGGCGATCAGCTTCCTGATCGTTACCGCAGTCATTCAGATATTGTCTCAAACTTCGTCCCAAACACGGCCTCAGGGCCACCGGATCTCAGGCGCATCCGGAGAGACGCTCGACGGTGATCGAGCCACCCGGCTGCAACCCAAGGCGGGAGATCGTCCCCGCGGCAACCTCGATCACACTGGCAGCGGCCATCACCGGCATCGTCAGTCGAAATGGACGCAGATTCTCGACCAGTCTGATGATGCGCAACTGACGATCGAGAAAGATGACGTCGATCGGGAAGAACATCCAAAAGGTATGCACACCCTGACACGGACGCAGCCAGAGCCCCTCGCCAGGATCGAGACGACGACGAAACATCAGCCCGCGCAGCCTCGTCATAAATGAATTGGCGAGACGCAGATCGCTGGCGACACATTGGCCGCTCAGTGAGTCAATGACCTTTCTTCTCATATTGCTCGCGTCATATTGCTCGCGTCATATCACTCGCGTCATATCACTCGCGTCATATCACTCGGGCCCGTGGAGACACGGCTCAACAGAAACGGGAAGCAGCGGCAGCGGAACGCGCCCCACATTCGTGGCGATTCCGGCAGTCCGCGCTCCAATGTCGTGTGTACCGATTCAGACATCCCAGTCGTCATCGCGCTCGCGCATCCGGCGGCGGACGACGATCACCGCCAGAATTGCGGCAATCACCAGCAGAATGGCGATCATTATGTAGTTGACTGTCAGATCAGGCCTCTCCTCCGTCTGCAGCAGCAGGGAGATAAGCAGAAGCGGCATTTGCATCATTGTGGGGGTCTCCTTCTTCAGGTTCAGCCTCGAACGGGAGAAGAAACAACTCGTCGTCAGCCGGAGATATACCTACTCGCTGGAGAGTCCGAGGACGGCCGAAACCTTGATCAGCGCCGGGCCCATCAGAACTATCAGGAGTGCGGGAAAGATAAAGAGCAGCAGCGGAAAAATCAACTTGATTACCGCCTTGGCAACAAGCTCCTCGGCGCGCTGTCGGCGCCGGGTACGCATCGAATCGGAGAAGACACGCAGCGAATCGGCAATCGAAGTACCGAAACGATCGGTCTGGACGAGCATGGCCACCAGTGATTTGAGGTCGGCGACACCGGTGCGATCACCAAGGTTGCGCAGCGCCTCGTCACGCGCGCGCCCGGCGCGAATCTCACGATTGGTGATCGACAATTCCTGCGAGAGTGCCGGCTCGACGATCTCCATCTCACGCCCGACTCGCTGAAGTGCGGCGTTGAGACCGAGCCCGGCCTCGACACAGACCACCATCAGATCGAGAGCATCCGGCAGCGCCCGCGTAATCCTGTTCTGGCGATTACTGATCATCCGCGAAAGAGCGAATGATGGCAGAAAGAGCCCGAACCCGAGCGAGACCATCAACAATCCGAAGGCCGAGCTGCCGAGCGGCCGCCGCAAAAGAACGATAAAGAAAAAAAAGGCCAGCGCCGGAACGACCAACAGCGCGGTCAGCGTGATCGCACGATAGACGGTGACTGCATTTTCACTGAGATACCCGGCCTGTATCAGGCGACGCCGCAAGCGCCTGACATTGCGCGGCGTCGGTGGCAGCAACTCGACAATCGGCTTGGCCACCCGCTCGACGATCATTGTCGCCACCGGCTGCTGTGGAACCTCTTCGACAAATCGCGGGTTGATCTCCTTCAGTCGCGACTTCACCGGGTCGGTCGGTCGTGCCCAGTACCAGTAGAGCGCCATGATCAGGCTGCCTACCGTCAGGGCGATCGATGCAAAAAGAAATAGTGTCGAAAGATTCATAACCTCTCCCGCAATCCCGCTCAAACCTCAATCCTGACAATCTTGCGAATGATCAGCCAGCCGACCACCTGCATGCCGACTCCGATCCCGAGAATGTAGACCCCGAGCG
>CAIKMY010000392.1 GCA_903828635.1 uncultured Acidobacteriota bacterium | reverse complement strand
TCGTGACTGGAGTTCAGACGTGTGCTCTTCCGATCTGTGATACTCGTGGGTACCGTGAGACATGTTGACGCGCATGACATCCATACCTGCCATCATCAGTGAGCGGAGACTTTCAGGCGACCGCGATGCGGGGCCGATTGTCGCAACGATCTTTGCTTTTTTCATCATCTCTTTCCCGAACCTGGCTGTCGGCGCTACCAAAATCAAAACAGCCAACATCGAAACAGCCGACATCGAAACAGCCGACATCGAAACAGCCGACATCGAAACACAGCCCGCTGGAATCGTCACGAACCAGGGACGTGTTCCAATGTTGTGTGTTCCGATGTCGGCTGTTTCTATTTAGCTGTCAATGCACGCTCGATCACGCTGGAGATCTCGGCAGAAACGGCATCGTCGTGATGCTGGAAATGTGCAAGCAGGTTACCATCCCGACCATAGATCAGCGTTTGCGGAACACCGATGTCCCGGGACTCGACAAACCGGGTGAAGAGACTATCGGAGACTGAGCCGACCGGATAGGTGATCCGGTAATCACTGATCAGCTTGCGAATCAACGCCGGCGTGGTCTTCTGATCCTCGACCGAGAGCCCGACGATCCGCAGACCCTGCTCACGCTCGGCAACGCCATATTTTGACAGCAACTCCACCTGACGTTTCGAATGTTCGCACCAGACAGCAAAAAAATTGACGACGACAACCTTGCCGCGCAGTTCACTCAGCGAGAGTTCCTGCCCGTCAAGCATCCGCAATCGGGCGCGAGCGATCTTCTCTGAGGGAGGCCGGCCGATCCGCGGTCCGCCAGCCTCCGCCACCGATTGGCCGACAGAGAAGAGGCAGCAGGCAATACCCGTCGATAAAACAGCCACCCGGAGCGCCGATATCGAAAATAACGTCGAAGAATACCGGAGCATACTCAGACCTCAACTTTCTGTGATGTCGAATGAGAGGGGAACCAGTGGACACAACGATCACCGCGTGCGTGCCGCCCGGCTTGCCGGCGCTTGTGCCAGCTGGGCCTCAACCGCCGCACGAAGCTCCTGGCCGGTCTTCTCATTCCAACCGATCAGACGCTTGACCATCTTCCCATCGCGCCCGAAGAGAACCATCTGCGGCACACCGTGATTGCGGTTATCCATAAAGTAGGCGATGACTTCGGAGGTCAGAAAGCCAACCGTGTACCCGATCTTTGCCGTTGTCATGAATGCCCGAACATCATTGGCGCGCCCCTGCTCATCGGTGGCCAGGCCCAGCACGGTGAAACCACGCTGTCGATACTGATTGTACATTTCGGCGACATGTGGCGCGTGGTCGATACAGTGAGGACACTGCGAGGAGAACATATCGAGCAGGACCACCTTACCCCGGAGGCTCGAAAGTCGGATCGACTCCGCCCCCTTCGCCAGCGGAGCCGCAGTTGGTGCGACAACACGGATGAACATGTCAGGGGTGTCACCACTGCCATCACCGGCCGGCAGCTCGGGAACCGATTGTGCCATCACTGCCGCGCCCGGCATCATCACCAGCATTATCACCAGAAGAATGCCAGGCAACGCCCGCATCAACAAACCTTTACTCATATCGGTCGTCCTCATCTTGTTATAAAGAATCTTGTGGTAAACAATCTTGTCGAGACCAGGATCAAATAAACAGGAGCAGGCAGGCATGACCGTCGGCGTCGATCTGTTACCCGCCGGAGGCCAGCTCGCGAGTAACCACCTCTTCAAGGTGAGTGAGGCCGTGTTGCGGGCTGTCACCAATCAGGTGCTCGACCACGCGCCCGTCACGCGAGATGATGAAAAGCTGCGGAATTGGCGGCGATCCCGTCTCATCCTCGGTTCCAAAGAGAAATGACCTTGAGATCCAGCTGCCGGCATAGGCGATCGTGTAATCGACACCGGCACGCCTGATAAAATCCTCAACCTTCGGCTGATCGGACTTCTCGTCCGAGGTGAGCCCGATCACCACCAGGCCGCGGTCGCGATAGCGGCGGCTCAACTCCGCCAGCTTCGGCGCCTGTCGCACGCAGGGCGGGCAGTAGGTGGCCCAGAAATCGACGACGAGCACCTTGCCGCGATAGTCGTTGAGCGTCATCTTCGAGCCGTCGAGCCTGGTAATCGGCACATCGAAAGCCGCGCCAATCGCCTCGGCATTGACAATCGGCTCGGCCGTCGCTCGCATCGCCCCTGGTCCGGAGACCGGGAACGGAGCCGGGGCGGTGTCGCAGCCAACCGTCACCATGACTGCCCCGGCAATCACCCAGGTCAGCACAACATTGCTCACTAACCGGCCAAAGGCCCAACCGATCCCGGCAATTCTACCGATAATCTTCATGGCTCCCCTCTTCATGGCTCCCCTCTTCTCGCCACTCGCCACGCTGTCTGTCAATTCTTCAATTCTTCAATTCTTCAATTCTTCAATTCTTCAATTCGCCCGATTCGCCCGATTCACCCGTCAGTTCAGCCTCGTTCTCGTCAATCCCGGCAAACCCCGGGACCACGATCCGATACTCCCCGGATGCCCAGCGTCCCAGGTCGATCATCTGGCAGCGCTCAGAGCAGAAAGGCTTCCACGGGTAATTGTCACTCAGCCCGGGCTCCCATTCGATCTCGCGGGCACACATTGGACAGCGTCTTCGCATACGCTTTTAAGGATAGCGCAAAGATAATTAAACGCAAGACGGGTTCGAAGCCATTCGTCAGTCAGCGGGAAGGGGCTCAGACTCCGGGATTGTGCCCGGAGATCGCTTCAGCGCGAAATCAAAGATATCCGGACGGCTGTAATGGCCGGCGACATCGAGGGTCAGGCTCTCCTCACGAACCTTTCCGAGATCGATTCTGGCCAGAACGATCACCTCCTTGTCAAAGACCGGACCGGCAATATAGGCACCATCCGGCCCGATTATCGCGCTGCCGCCATCGAGCAGCAGGTCGCTCTCCGAGGCGTGAGTGAGCGTTGCCGCCATTTCAAGATCGGATGGGAGGTCACTCATCCGCATGATTGCGCCGGCAGCAACCACGAAGCACCTGCCCTCAAAGGCATAATGGCGGCTCGCCACCTGATGCATATCCCTGACCGAAGGCCAGAGCGCGGCATGAATCACCTCACCGCTGGTATGCAGTACCTGTCGCGCGAGTGGCATCCAGTGCTCCCAGCAGATCAGCCCGCCAACACGCCCAACCGGAGTCTCGACCGCCCTCAGGCCCAGCCCATCCCCCGGCCCCCAGATCAGCTTCTCGCTGAAGGTCGGTATCAGCTTGCGATGCCGGTTGAGCAGTCTCCCGTCCGGGCCAAAGGTCAGAATCGAATTGTAGAGACTTCCCTGCCCCCATCCATCCCCGGCGCGCTCATGAACCCCGATCACCAGTGTCAGATGGTGAGATCGTGCCGCGCTTCCAAGCATCTCAGTCACCCAGCCGGGAATGACGACGCTGTTCTCCAGCAGCCGTGAATAGAGCCGCTTGATCAGCGGATTGTTCCAGATGGCGACATCACGGCAATAATCGAGCCACGCCGGATAGCCCGGCAGCCAGGACTCCGGAAAGACGACCAGCTCAGCCTTGCGCTTCGCTGCCTCCGCAATCAGATCAAGTGCCCGAGCCACGCTCTTCTCGAGATCGAGGTAGATCGGCGAGGCCTGTATTGCCGCCACCACGTGGGTCTCATGCCCTGATGAATGATCTCCGGAACTGACCTCTTGCGATGACGATACCGATGAAGACATGATCCCTCCTTCCGTAACCAGCCTCGAATGACCGGTCAGGATCGTCAGTTTGGGGGTCGGTACGCTTGAATGGATGGCGGCGGACTGTAAAGGTGGCCCCTGTAAAGATTATCTCTGATGATTTACCAACCTGCCAATTGACAAATCGTCTTGACAAAGCGTCTTGACAAAGCGTCTTGACAAAGCGTCTTGACAAAGCGTCTTGACAAATCAGGCTGACAAATCAGGCTGACAAATCGTTTTGCACTATCAAACCACCAGGGGCGCTAATTCAATATCACCGCCCCGGCAATTTGGCAAGAGAGAATCTCCTCCGGTGCCCGGAGGGGGGCGACGACAATCTCCGAAAATTTGAACTTTATCCATAATTTTGGTGGTTCACCGATCTGACGCGGGAGCCTGGTCGACGAAAGTCGATCGGCTGTAACGACTAAAGCTCCGGTAATGAATGGCTTAAGCCTGCCAATTCGGCCATCAGGGGCAGAGCGGCCAGGGATCTCGAATCGGCATAAAACTTGCTTGCGTGATAGTGTTGCAGAATAATGAAGTTTCGCTCTCCCACCTTCGGGCTGCGGCCGTGCAACGGGAGGTCGGGGGGTGCAGTAAATAACACCCGTCAGACGAGACGCCGACAAGCTGCAACTCCGGTCGATAACCTGACCGGGAGGGTTGAGAGTGGTATTGGCATCGGCAGGCTCGCAATTACCAGAGCCGCCAGCATGCGAAGTGAGAAACTAAGCACCATCTGTTGTCATCTGAACACATACAATTCTCCCTGATTTGCCCGGAGTGGTATTCAGGGCCGGCAAGTTACGTGTTGATCGCCGTCATTGAAGTACCCTGAGAAGCATCAGTAACATCTCGGGCTGGTTTGAAGGCAGCGATTGGCGGGTGGCATCGAATTACTGATCAGCCTGCGCCGCCGGTTCACCCAAGGCAAAGCGCGAGGCTCCTTTCAAACAACTGTTCTTGCGAGGACTGCATGAGAAATTCAACAAAGACAGCAATTTCGTTTGCGATTTGCGCGCTCTTTCTGGCCTTTGCCGGAGCGGTCGACGTGTTGGCGCAGATCTCAACATCGACTGTTCGCGGGACTGTCACTGATGCCCAGGGGCAGGTGATTGCGGGTGCGACGGTGACGGTGAAGAACGAGGCGCGGAACCTGAGCCGTTCGGCAACGACCGACAGCAAGGGAACCTACATCATCGTCGCCTTGCCGCCCAGTGACTACACGCTCGAGGTCGAGGCGCAGGGATTCAAGAAATCGGTGACGACCGGAGTCAAGACGCTGGTCGACACGGCATCGACGCTCGACATCACACTCGAGGTTGGCGCGCTGACCGAGGTGGTGATGGTCTCCTCGAACACGGAGATCACGGTCAACACTCAGGACGCGACGCTGGGCACGGCGATTGGCAACAACCAGATAATTCAGCTTCCACTGCCGGACCGCAACCCGGCGGCGCTGCTGACGCTGCAGGCAGGCGTGACCAAGGAGGGTTATGTCGCCGGCGCGCGCAGTGACCAGTCGAACATCACGCTTGACGGTGTCGACATCAACGAGGCGCAGACCAACGCGCTGTCGGCACCGGTGCTGCGGCTCAATGCCGAGGCGATTCAGGAGTTCCGCGTGACGACGACCAATG
>CAIKMY010000391.1 GCA_903828635.1 uncultured Acidobacteriota bacterium | reverse complement strand
CGCTCGATGTGCGCGTTGCCAAGCTGCTCGCCCTCAAGACCAAGTTCTTCCCTGCCCTCGGGCAGGTCGGGATTATGAACAATTGGCAGCAGCGACTCGGCGATGAGGGCATAGCCTCCGGTGCCTGAGGAGCGATCTCCCGAGGTGGGGATCTCGCCGCGACGGAACGCCTCGACCGCAACGATGATGAAGGCCGCGGAGGCGATGAGGGCCATACAGAGGACACTGCGCCCGGGGCTGATCGTTGCGTTGCGGAACCCAAGCGCAAGGATCGGTCGCCAGCCGCCCCCACCATGCGGCAGAATGGCGAGTCCGCGGCGGCGGCGCAGCCACCACGCCTCACCGAAAAGCGTGGCGATCAGCAGCAGCGAGCCCGCCCCGAAGAAGCCTCCCGCCTGATCAATCTTCCCGAGAGCGGCAGGCACGAGCAGTGCCAGTGCACCAATAGCCATCGAGGCGGCAACCGTCAGGCCGCCGGGAAGTCGCCCCCCCCGCGAATGGCGGGGCCGGGGGGAATCGACGCTCAGACCACCGAGCAGGCCGCGCGGTGATTGGCGATCGAGGGAGCGAAGCGTCAGCCAAATGCCGAGCGATCCGACAACGAGACCGGCCACACCGCCAGTCAGCAGTGAGACCGGGCTGACGTGCAGTTCCAGCAGTCTGGTCCCGACCGCATCAACCCACCATGTCCGCAATCCAAGCATCATCAGCCAGCCGTAACCAACCGCGCCGGCCATCCCCAGCAGGCTGCCTGTCACCGCCAGCAGCATACCCTCACGCATGAGGATGCTGCGAATCGTCGCCAATGGAAAGCCAAGTGCACGGTAGAGACCAACCTCGCGCCGACGCTGCTCAACCCCCAGCTTGAAAAAGAGCCCCATCAACATCAACGCCGAGACGACGATAAAGAAGCTGAAGTAGCCGAAGTAGGCACCAAAATCGGTGGCGCCGCGCGCGGCCTCGACACCCTCATCCATCACCGGCACCACCAGGGTGCCAAAGGTGAACGGATCGATTGAGGCCCGCAGTGCGGCCTCGATCCCGGCCCGCTCCGACCCAAGGTCACGGCGATCGCTGAAACGAAATCGAAGAGACGTCAGCTTTCCATAACGTGTTCCCCAGAGCGGCTGCGCGTCTTCGATCCGCACAAAGGCCTTCGGCGTTGTGCGATAACGATCCCAATATTCCTCGTCAACCTTGCGGACGCGCCCGAGATCGAGCGGAAATGGCGGATCCCAGTCGGAGAGGCTCTCGGTGCCGGTGATACCGGGGTATTCAGGCGCGAGATCACGGTCGGCCGCCAAACCTTCGATTGGGGCAATCGAGGTGAGACGGAATCGAGCGCTTCCGTTTCCGAGCCTCCCTTCATCCTCCCAGACATAGTAATCGAGGGTCACCTCATCGCCGACCCGTGCGCCAAGATCACGCGCCGCCCATTGGTTGAGAACGATCGGTGGCAGACCACCGGCATCACCTGAAGTCAGGCCGGCAAGCTCATCATTCGCGACCGCCGTTACCAGAGAGTAGGGAATTTGACGGTCGCCAATCTGCAGGGTGTTGGCAAGGTAGGTAAGGATCGGGGTCGCTTCGAGCCGCAGCTCACCAGCGGTCAGTTGCAGTCGCTGCGCCAGCTGATCGGTGATGACCGCGCTGGCAGCCTCGATGGAGAGTGACCGACCGCCTTCCGTCAGCCTCGTTCTGATGCCAAGATCGGCAAGCGTGAAGGTGTCACGGACGAGGCTCTCGGCGACTATCTTCAGCTCACTGGCCGGGGCTTTCCCTGCCCCGCGATTCGCCGCCAGCAGGATGGCATTGGCTCGTCCATCCTGCTCAAGGTTGCGCTGCAGCTTCTCCAGCGGCATGAAGACGGCGCGAACCTCATCCTGGCTCGGGCTGAGCGAGAACTCGCCCATCGAGGTCGCCGGCAGCACTTCGCGAACCGTCACGCGAATCGTCCGCCCGACATCATCCTTGCGGCCATGCAGTGACTCGATCGGAATCGCTGAGGGCATCTCGATGCGCAACGCCAGCGTCTCTCCCGGCTGCACGCCAAGTTCGCGCGCCAGTCCGGGGCTGATCAGTGCCGCACTCTCTGTCGGCGCGGCCACAGCCACACCGTGAAAGTCCGCGAATGACTGATCGATACCATAAATCCTGACGCCTCCCGATCGCGCACCGTTTTCATCGCGGGTGACCTGCCCCTCGATGACGATCAGCGAACAGGCACCATCAAACCGACTGCCAAACGATGTCAGGCTTCTCCACCTCTCGGGAAGACGGGCATCGAAGAATCCCATGCCGGTCACCAGCAGGTCGGTCCGCCCCAGACGCGAAAGAGCCAGCCCGCGCAGACTCCCCCTCACCGAGTCGCCGACCAGCAGCGCTCCGGCAAGGACCGCCACCGCCGTTGCCACACCAAGGATCACCGCGACGTTGGTTCGTCGGAACCAGGTCAGATTTCGCAGAACCAGTCTGCCTCTCTTCATCATTGCAGTTATACTCGGGTGGTCGGTGTGACGCTTTGAAGCCGGCGGTCACGCATCTCGTAGCGGATCGGAAAGCGCGAGGCCAGCTCGATGCTGTGGGTAACGACGATGAGAATCGTCTGTCGCTGACGATGCAGGTCAAGGAGGAGCCCGGCGACCATCTCCGCCGAGTCGCGATCAAGGCTTCCCGTCGGCTCGTCGCAGAGCAGCAGCAGCGGATCGCCGATCAATGCCCGTGCAATGGCGACTCGCTGCTTCTCGCCGCCAGAGAGTTCACCCGGCCGATGATCGAGGCGCTCCGCCAGTCCTACCTGGGCCAGCAACCTGCGAGCGCGATCCTCGGCGCTGGCATCCGGCTCCCCGACCAGCGTCGGCAGCAGCACATTCTCGAGCACAGTACACTGCGGCAACAGAAAGTGGTCCTGAAAAACAAAGCCGATCCGGCGATTGCGAAAGGATGCAAGTTTCGCCTCGCCGAGGCTGAAGGGATCCTCACCATCGATGCTGATCTGCCCTGATGTCGGTGGCTCAAGCGCCCCGATGATGTAAAGCAGGGTGCTCTTGCCACTGCCCGACGGGCCCATGATCGCGGCGGCATCACCACGATCCAGACTCAGACTGATGTCCGACAAAATTGGCAGCGAACCGCGCGCTGTCTGATAGTCCTTGAAGATGTGCGATATTTCCAGCAATCTCCCTACCCCCTCACGCCTGTCCACTGCACATATGTCTCAGCAGTGGGTTTGTCGAGTGCCTGCCAGGCAACCGGCATAGACATTGACCGCGCTCTCTGCCATTGCGGCAACGGTGTAGCTTTGACGAACACCGCGACGGCCGGCACGTCCAAGGTCACGTGTGCGCTCCGGATTCTTCCAAAGCTCAAGGATATTCGCGGCCAGATCGTCGCAATCATTGGGATTGAAGAGCAGCCCGCCTCCGGTCTTCCCGATAATCTCCGGGAAGGAACCCCATCGCGGCTGAACCACCGGCACCCCGCTGGCCATCGCTTCGAGTACCGGCAATCCTTTCGGTTCGGCATAAGTCGTCGGCATCGAGAGCAGGTCGATCCCGCGAAAGAAGCGGAGCTTCCCTTCCCGATCGACCGTGCCGCGGTAATGAAACTCCCCGCCAAGCCCGGCCGCCTGCAGCCTGGCCTCGATCTGGTGAAGATAATTGTAATGTTCCGGAGCGAGGTATCCCGCAGCTTCAAGCCGCCCTGCGGGAAGCTTGCCGCTGGTGCGTAGCTGGCAATAGGCGTCTGCCAGCAGATGCAGCCCCTTCTCCGGGGCAATGCGGGCAAAATAACCGATAGTGAAGGGACGCTCGGGGTGCTCCGGCCTTTCGCAATTCTCAAAATCGTAATCCCGCAGATTGATACCGAGCGGAACGACGTGGATCTTCTCACGCGGGATACTGAGATAATCAGCCATAAAGTCGGCATACCAGTCGCTGACGGCCAGAAAGGCATCGACATACTTTGACTGGCTGGCAATCATCCCGAGTGCCTCGCGACGTGCCGCCTCCGGCAACCCGTCAAGGAAGAGGTCTTCCCCCTGAAGTGTACAGCAGATCGGACGCCCGGTCGCCTCGCGCAGCGGCCTGGCAAGGCCGATGAGCATCGAATTCTGCATGTCGATCACGTCGAAGACCGTCCCGCCCGAGTGCTCACCCTGCAGCCACTCAATCAGCTTGTCGATCTCCTTTCGCTGATAACCATCCTTACCCCGGAGAATCGAGAGGGTCAGATCGGCAAGCGATTGGGGATCGACAGCAATCGATCTCTTCGTGGCCGCCTTGAGCACCAATGGCGAGTCGAGGATGCGGTCGAGCCAGCGTGGCGTGTGACGAAAGATGCGGCTCTTCTGTTCAAGGTAGACGCTGATGCCCCCAAAGAAGACGCGCCGATCGCTGACGTTCGGTTCATCGGTCAGTGGCGGGGTATAGAGCGGCTGTAACAGGACTTCGTGCCCCTGACGAAAAAGCTCTGCCGCCAGCGCGTTGTCGCGCAGGCAACTGCCACAGTACATCCCCGCCGCCCCGGCCGTCAGATAGAGTATGCGCATCCCGCCTCACTCCGGATTTCTGATAACTGACGATCTCAGGCACCCGCTCGCTGAAAGGCGCGCCGGGCGTAGAGATGCTCGAAGAGGTTCCCCTCGTGCGGCTGGTCCCAGGCGATCTTCATCGTCGGGATCGGACCGATATTGAGGCGATCGACCAGTGGTGAGGCGATCAGCTGGTTGATCAGCTCGCGATCCTCCGTCAATGCCGTGACCACCAGCGTCGGCCCAAGCCTCTCCGGCAGCTCTGACTGTGCCACCTCGACGACGCTGGCAAACGGGAAGAGGAACTCCCGATTGGCCAGCGGATGATCGGGGCTTTCACAATGGACGATTGTCGGCAGCAGATAGGTCCCGCCGTCGTGCGTCACCAGTCGCGGCCCGCGCAGGTTACTGCTGACATCTGTCGCCCCCTCCTCCCGCAATCCCGAGTCGACGATTGCCGAGATGCGTCCGGCAACATCAGGATTGGCAAAGGGTGCCAGCAGTGCCTGATCGTCATCCACGTCACGCGGAAT
This sequence comes from uncultured Acidobacteriota bacterium, assembly GCA_903828635.1. GTDB lineage: Bacteria > Acidobacteriota > Blastocatellia > RBC074 > RBC074 > CAIOZW01. The sequence goes on along the minus strand of CAIKMY010000391.1, from coordinate 4,477 downwards.
GATCTTCGCCAGCCGTTGCGCCAGGGCCTCGGCAATCTCGCGACCGTGTCGCGGCGTCCAGACTCCCGATGCATTGATGCACGACCTGCCCCCATTCTCAGTAATCGAGGCAACCATGACATCAAGGTACTTCTCCCAGTCATCGACCACATCCTCACCAATCACCACCTTGCTGTAACCGGTGCCGTGCAGCTCGATCCGCGGGTCACTCGCATAACGGCCGACTGAGGCCGAGTCGCCAAAGAACATGCCCCGTCCGCAGTTCTGCAGGATCGCTCCCGACCCTCCGTGATCGGTCGGGTAGTAGCTGAAGGCTTCAGCCGGGACACCCGCCTTGATCAATGCCTGCGCAATCCGGTAAGGCGACCACGGCTCGGCACTCCCCGGCTTGAGAACCAGCGGGATCTTCATCGCAATCGACGGAATCCAAAGCGAATGGACTCCCGGCGAATTACTCGGCAGAATCACTCCGAGCGAATTGGTCCGCGGATAGAAACTGACCGCATGCCCCTCGTGAGTCCCGAAACCGCGGTCGATGATCTCCGTGGGCAGCCCGCGCGTCAATCCTGCCAGCACGCTGCCCATCTCCGCCATCACCCCGCTGATCTTGCTCATGTTCTTGCGCACCAGCACGTAGGGCATACCGGTCGTCGCCGAGAGCTGTGCAACATAGTCGTCGGCCGTCTGCTCTGCATCGCCAACCGGCAGAGTCGCCGTCATGAAATAGTCGGCCGCCTGCCGGCACATGGCGATCAACTGATCGGTGCTGAAAGCGCTCAGCGCACGACGCCCCGTCTCCTGGTCACGCAGATCACGCCGGATCAGCCCGGCATTGGCCTGACTAATCTCCACCAGTGTCTCTCGTGTCCGGAAGTGCGGAACCCGCGAAATGTCGACGCTCCTGTATGGCTGCCCCTTGCGCAAAATCGGTATGTGAACCATAAAACTCCCCGAATGCTCGATTACCAGTTAACAGACAATTGCCTGAATAGAAACAGCCGACATCGGGACAGGCAATATTGGAAAACGCCCCCTGATTCGCGGCAATTCCAGCGTGCAGTGTCCCAATGTTGCCTGTTCCGATTTAGTAAACTCCCTCGACAACCGTCGTTGCAAAGCGTGAAAATGGCCGGACATTGCGAACCCCGTCCCACGGATACTTGTCACAGGGCATTTCACGCTCCGCCTCGTCTCGTTCAAGGAATCGCGGCATGAAGAATTCCTTCGTCAACGTCGTCAGGCGCACCCGGCCCGTCTGCCCGTAATCGACGACCCGCGTCGGCTGGTCTGGATCAACCACTTCGATCACGGCACGCGGCATTGGCGGATAGTAGATGATCGCGTAGTTGTCGGCCGGATCGAAGGGCTTGTGCACTGCAAGACCCATGAGCGTGTTGCCATAGGTTGGTGCAAAGTAGGCCCCTTCCATGAGCTCCTCGCGCGCGAATCGATGAAACTGTGGGGTCATCTCGGTTCCCCCGCAGAAGACACCGGTAATCCCCGCCTTCTTCAGCGAAATCTTCTCGCAGAGCGCCTCCAGCAGCTTCGGCGTCGCAAACATGCACTTCACCGAATCGTGAGCCCGGAGGATCGTCAGCGCCTGGTCAATGACATGCGCCTTGTACTTCTCCATCATCTGCATCTCACCCATCCTGATCAGCTTGATCACCCAGCGCGGATCAAGGTCAACGCAGAAGGAGATCCCGCCGCGATGCTGCGCCAGATGCTCGACCGCCAGCCGCAGCCGGCGCGGCCCGCTCGGCCCGAGCATCAGCCAGTCCGCCCCCTTCGGAAAGTACTCCTCCGGCAATGTCTCGCTGAACTGCTCATAATCGATCCGGAAATCATCGATGCTGATGCGTGATTTCGGGATCCCCGTGCTGCCGCCCGTCTCGAAGACGTAGACCGGCTTGTGCGCCAGCCCCTTCGGTACCCAGCGCCTTACCGGCCCACCGCGCAGCCACTCGTCCTGAAAATTACCGAACCGGTCGAGATCCTCATAAGTCTGAATCTCCCGGCGTGGATCCCAGTCGAGCCGGCTTGCATAATCAAGCCAGAAGGGTGTTCCCGTCTCCGGTGAAAAGTGCCAGGCGACAACCTCACGCACGTGCGCGTCCAGCCGCTCTTTCCAGTTTCTGTCGACCATTGCCGTTCCGCTCATGATTGCTCCCTGTCCGTATTTTCTGAATCTGAATCTGTCAAAACAATAATTGCAGTCCGCCTGAACGTTTGCTCCAACGCATTTCGAACAGCCGTGATGTCAGGTCTCAAGCCTGAAGGGATTGAAATTGGTGTCGCGATCGTAGTAGTCCTCGTGCTCGATGCGCTTGAGGAATCCGACTACCTGGTAGGTGATCGGCGTCACCAGCACCTCCCAGGCGACCTTCATCAGGTAGTTGGTGATCATCACTTTGATAACAAGCGCGGTCGACCATCCCTCGGCTCCGAAAAAGGCAAGCGGGTAGAAGATCGACGAATCGACAGCCTCACCGGCCACCGTCGAGCCGATCGTCCGCGTCCAGAGCCAGCGCCCTCCCGTCAGCAGCTTCATTTTGGCCAGCACGAACGAATTGGTGAACTCGCCGGCCATGAAGGCAAAGAGCGAGGCAAAGACCACCCGCGGGGTGTTGCCAAAAACAAAATCATAGGCCTGCTGATGTGGCCAGTCGGGTGCCGCCGGCAGGCGGACGACAATCCAGCTCATCAGCGCGGCAAAGATCAGTCCGGCGAAGCCTGCCCAGATTACTCGCCGTGATCGCGCATAGCCATAGACCTCTGTCAGGACGTCGCCAAAGAGGTAGCTCAGCGGAAAAAAGATGATCGCCGTTCCGAAGGGAACCCCCCAGAGGATGCTGACCTTCTGCACCCCGATCACGCCCGAGCAGAGCAGCACGATGACAAACGAGGCCATCAACAGGTCATAATACTTGTAATTCGCTCGCAGGGAGAGCGCATTACTGCCGGTTAGGGGATTTTCCACTCAATGCCTCCGCGGGATCACTCCAACCCCGACGATCATTCACATCCGTTAAGCTCAATATAAGCTCAATATAGACTCAATATAAGCTCCAGATAAGCTCCAGTTGAGCTCCAGAGCGGATGGCGTACCAGTTGAGTGGCGCATCACACCAGCCCGTCTGCCAGCCCGTCCGGATCATATTCCTGCTTAAAGCGGATTATTTCATGAAAATTGTTCTGAAAGTGTAACAGCCATCGCCAAAAATATAGACAACAGATTGATAATCACGATCGATGATCAATCAATAATCAGTTGACGAGGTCCGCCCCCGGACGATCAAGTCTGAGGCGGAGCCAGCTGGTGACATCACGCAGAGTGTCCAGCGAGATCTCATGCCCCATTGGATATTCACGATAGGTGAGATCAACCGGCAGCCTGGCGAGGGCAGCATTGGTCTCACGTCCGTTGTGGATTGGCAGCACCATGTCGCGCGTGCCATGAACGGCAAGGATTGGCAGCCCGGTCAGAAGGTCGGGATCGGGGATCTGAGCGATGGTCTGCGGCAAGAGGCGCCCGCTGAGTGCGACCACTCCGGCGGCGATGCCGGGAAAGGTCAGCGCGACAGCCAGGCTCATCATCGCTCCCTGGCTGAAGCCGAGAAGAAAGACTCGCCGCGGATCAACAGCATAACTTCCAACCAACTCACCAATGAACCGATGAATCGTTTGGCGGCTCGCCTCGACCTCGCCCGGATCAATCGCAATCCCCTGCGGGGTGAACCCAAGGTTGAACCACGCATGCGACATCGGCCCCAGTGTCACCGGAGCCCTCGCGCTGACCACCAGCAGCCGCTCGTCAATGTATGGCGCCAGTGAGAAGAGGTCGTCTTCGTTCGCACCATAACCATGCAGCATCAACAACACCGGCGGTGCACCCTCCGCTGAACGCTTCGGCGGCGCCGCATGATGAACCAGCGAAAACCCGTTCTGACTCATATCCTGCTCCCGGATGATATTCACCATAAATTGGGACTCTGCCGGATTCATGGCGTTGTCGTCAAGCCCGCCAATCCCTCAAAGCAGAGAGCCATACCTGATCAAATCCACTGCCAGCCATACCCGCTTCTTTTATCAACCCGCTACTATCAACCGGCCACTATCAAGCCGCGCCCCCCTCCATCCGCTGCCTCTCCCTCCCCTTGCGGTTGCTCATCGAACGCCGGATAAAGTATAACTACCCCTGGGAATGAATGAGCATTCATTCAGGTACCACCAAAAACAAGAGAGGGGTACAGGGAAGGAGAGAGGCAATGAAGATCATCGTATGTTTGAAGCAGGTACCGAAGAACGATGTGGTATTACGGGTCAACGAAGCGGGGACCTGGATACAGGATCGCGATCTGACTTATGAGATCAACGAATCGGATCAGTATGCATTGGAAGCAGCGCTGCAGTTGAAGGAGAAGCATGGTGGGGAGGTGATTGCGTTATCGGTCGGGCCGGCGCGGGTACAGACAGT
>CAIKMY010000390.1 GCA_903828635.1 uncultured Acidobacteriota bacterium | reverse complement strand
TCTGCACCGCCTTCAACGCCGACTTCGACGGCGATCAGATGGCCGTCCACATTCCGCTCTCACCCGAGGCCCAGATCGAGGCTCAGGTGCTGATGCTGGCCTCCAACAACATCCTCTCACCCGCCTCGGGTCAGCCGATCGCCGTTCCCTCACAGGATATCGTCCTCGGCTGCTACTACCTGACACGGGCAATCGAGGGGGCGAAGGGAGAGGGCCGCGCATTCGCCAATCTCGATGAAGTGCTGCTGGCACTTGATGCCCGCGAGGTGACGACGCAGACCAAGATCCGCCTCCGCTACAGCGGCCGGCTGATCGATCTCGAAAGCGAGCGCGACACGCAGGATATCATCAAGGCGACGCCGCAGGAGGTCAGCAGAACGATCAACACCACTGTCGGGCGCGTCATCCTCAACGATGCCCTGCCGTCAGAGATGCCCTACATCAACGGAATGCTCAAGAAGAAGGGGCTGCAAAGCCTCGTCAACTACTGCTTCCTGCGACTTGGACACAAGACCACCGTGTCCACACTCGACCGGCTGAAGGAACTTGGATTCCTCCATGCGACCAAGGCCGGCCTCTCGATCGGCATCGACGATATGGTCACGCCGCCGATCAAGCCGACACTCGTCCGCGAGGCCGAGGAGGACGTCTACAAGGTCGAAAGACAGTACCAGGATGGTTCGATCACCAACGGTGAGCGTTACAACAAGGTGGTTGCCATCTGGTCAGAGGTGACCGAGAAGGTAGCCGACGAGATGTTCAAGGAGATGCAGAAGCGGGAGAAGATGAGTCGCGAACTCAATCCGATCCTCGTCATGGCCGACTCCGGAGCGCGCGGAAACCAACAGCAGATTCGTCAGCTCGCGGGGATGCGCGGTCTGATGGCCAAACCCTCGGGTGAGATCATCGAGACTCCGATTCGCGCCAACTTCCGCGAAGGGCTCAACGTGCTGCAATACTTCATCTCGACCCACGGTGCCCGTAAAGGCCTCGCGGATACGGCGCTGAAGACCGCCGACTCAGGTTATCTGACGCGCCGGCTCGTCGATGTTGCTCAGGACGTGATCATCAGTGAGGACGACTGCGGCACGGTCAAGGGGATCTGGGCTGAGCCGATCACGGAGGGATCCGACATCATCGAGGGGCTGCGTGAGCGCATTATTGGCCGCGTCGCGCTCGAGGATGTCCGAGACCCGATTACCGGCCAGATCCTCGCCAACATCAACCAGGAGATCTCCGAGGATATTGCCAGCGAGATCCAGAATGCGGGCATCCAGCGGGTGCGAATCCGCTCGGTGCTCACCTGTGAGTCGCGTCGCGGAGTCTGCATCCGGTGCTATGGACGCAACCTCGCCAATGGCAACCTCGTCGATATTGGTGAAGCAGTCGGCGTGATTGCGGCGCAATCGATCGGCGAGCCGGGTACCCAGCTCACCATGCGTACCTTCCATATCGGCGGCACGGCGACCAAGGTTGCCGAGCAGTCCTCACATGAAGCTCGCGTCAGCGGTGTCATGAAGTATGAAGGACTCAATACCGTCGTCAATCGCGAGGGGACGATCATCGCCATGAACCGCAACGGATCGGTGCTGATTGTCGATGATCGCGGTCGCGAGGTCGAGCGCTATCCCATCGGCTATGGTGCCAAACTGCTGGTCCCCGATGGCTCCCCGGTCGAAGAGGGACAGGAGATCGCCAAATGGGATCCCTACACCTTCTCGATCCTTACCGAGGTCGGAGGCACTGTCGCCTGGCGTGATCTGATCGAGGGCATCACCGTCCACGATCAGGTTGATGAAGTGACCGCCATGACCAGCCCGATCGTCATGGATTCACCCGACGAGAAGCGGCAGCCACGAATCGAGATCAAGAACGAGGCCGGCAAGGTTCTCAAGACCTACTCGATGCCGATCCGCGCGATTCTCACCGTCCATAATGGCGATGAGATCGCCCCCGGTGATGTCATCGCCAAAATCCCGCGTGAAACGACCCGTACCAAGGATATCGTTGGCGGTCTGCCGCGCGTCGTCGAACTCTTCGAGGCGCGCAAACCGCGCGAGACGGCAGTGATGAGCGAAATCGATGGTGTCGTCAAGCTCGGCAACATCACCAAAGGCTCACAGAAGATCATCGTTGTTGGTGATCACGGCGAGGAGCGCGAGTACTCTATCCCTCGCGGTACCCACATCAACGTGCAGGAAGGTGATCACGTTCGTGCTGGTGAACCGCTGATGGATGGGCCTCTAAATCCTCATGATATTCTTGCCGTGCGCGGTACCGAAGAGCTTCAACGCTACCTCGTTAACGCCATCCAGGAGGTCTACCGCCTTCAGGGTGTCCATATCAACGACAAGCATATCGAAGTCATCGTTCGACAAATGCTCCGCTGGGTGCGGATCAAGGATGTCGGAGACACGGAATTCCTCCTCGAAGAGCAGGTCGACCGCTTCCGGTTTGCCGATGAGAACGCCCGCGTTCTCGAAAACAGCGGCCAGCCGGCGACCGCTGATCCCCTGCTCCTCGGTATTACCAAGGCCTCACTCTCAACCGAGTCGTTCATCTCGGCCGCCTCATTCCAGGAGACGACGAGGGTGCTCACTGAAGCCGCCATCTCCGGCAGAATCGACTATCTGCGCGGCCTCAAAGAGAATGTCATCATGGGACGCCTCATCCCGGCAGGTACCGGGATGGAGTTCTACCGCGACGTCCAGATCGCTCCTGATTCGACCATCAGGGAGTCTCAGGTCGAGGATAATGATGATACCCAGATCTACATCGATGCCATGGTCGCGGCGACCAACGGACGCCTGATCCCCGATACCGAGGATCAACTCGCTGATAGTGACGATGAGGAGTTCGATGGTGGCGATGGCCTTGAATTTGATGCGGAAATGGATGAGGCTGCCGATGTTGGCGAGTTCGTCGAAAGCGGATTCGGCAGTCTCGATGATGATGAATAAATAGAAGTCATCCTGTTATCAGGCAGCAAGAGGGCTGTGTGGATTGTCATCCCGGCGGCCCTCTTGCTGCTGATTGTCGATACTCGTGATTATCCATCTGAAATCAGCAGGATATCGCGCCCCCGGGCTTCTTCGTTGTTACACCTGATCTTGACTTACACATTCAAACCAGGCCGGTAACGATGTCAACCGTGACTCAAACCATCTCGCCAGCAGGCACAACCATTCTCAGTCTCGATTCACTTGCCTGACTATACAGCGTTAAAATTCGGGTTTCTCTCTTTTCACTCTGTTCTCATAAGCAGTCTCATTCTTCCTCAGATATGTGCTGGTGACAACACTCTCTATCTCATGACTAAGGAGATTTGTTCCGGAAGTTTATGAGCAACGGGGGTTAACTACGATGCATAACTGTTTTATAAGCGAGTCCTGCCTGTAAATACACGACCAACAACTCTGAAACTGTTCGCTGCAGAATGATTAAACTGGTATATTCCTGAGCAGGGGTTAGTCTGCTATTTGACAACAATACATTCTCTGAACACTTTCCCCGGAAGAGCGATCTCCTCCGTTGTTGCCTGCAGTCAGAGCAATGACGGTAACCTGAAAACATTCTTCACTTTTCGACCTACTCTCTATACCTGGAGCCAATGTCGATAAACTGAAATAACGAAAGGATTTTTTGTGAACAAGAGAATCAAAATCGCAGTTGCCGGAGTTGGATCGTGTGCGTCAGCCCTGATCCAGGGTGTGGAATACTACACCCGAAACCAGAACGAGACAGTCGGTCTCATGTATCCGGAGATTGGTGGATACAGATTATGCGATATCGAGTTTGTGATCGGATTCGATATCGATGCCCGCAAGGTAGGTCGCCCACTGCGTGAAGCGATCTATTCACCCCCTAACTGCAACATGCGCGTAATTCCGGAGGATGACTTCATTGAAGTGATCAATGCCGATGCAAAGGTATTCAAGGGGCCGCTGCTTGATGGCATTGCCCCACACATGCGTAATATCGATCAGTCGATTACCTTCATTGAGGACACTACTTCATCGGAACTGACCGACGAAGAATACCGTCAGCTGCTGATTTCTCATGAGGTCGATATTCTGCTGAACTATATGCCGGTTGGGGCTGAAGAGGCTTCAGCGTGGTATATCGAGAACGCAATCGATGCCGGTGTTCACATCATTAACTGCATGCCAACCTACATTTCAACCGATGATGCCCAAAGGCTCGAACTGAAGGCCATCAAACGTAAGGTGACGATCGTCGGGAGCGATATGCGATCGAGCTATGGTGCAAGCCGATTGTCGGAGATACTCCAGGGAAGTCTGATGGACTCCGGGCTTGAGGTGACCCAGCACATTCAAATGAATATGGCTGCCGGCTCGACACAGGGAGAAGAGCATATTATCAATGGCCGCTCGGCCAACACTGACTTTCTGAACATGGGCGAGAAATCACGCCTCCACAACAAACACATATCGAAAGAGAACGTTCTGACCGGACAATCAGAGGTCAGGGGCAGAGGGATGGCCGGCCGGACAATTTTTGCGGGTCCGTCACTGACAGTCGTCCAACGGCCAGGTGGGGTCTATCAGGGAACTGACAACAAGATCTGTAACATTGATATTGTCGCCTATGGGTTTGGTGGAGCACGCTATGAACTGACGGCACGACTGTCAGTGCAGGACAGCCCCAACAGTGGAGGGATCGTCGCCGATGCGATCCGTTTTTGTAAAGTCGCCCAGGAGATGGGAATTGTCGGATATCTGCGGGGCCCATCAGCCTGGACGCAGAAATCACCCCCGTTGCATATGACGACATCTGATGCCAAGTCCGAGTGCGATGCACTGGCACGACGGCAACTGACGCGCCTGACGGAGAGACAGGTTCACCCGATCACCGACATGACCAATCTGGTTTATACCTTCCAAAAGTCTGTCACCGAATACGAATAGGAGAAGTGTGGAAGAGCGCCCCCGGGGGAGGATGCGCCTCTCCCGGGGGCCCTTTTCTCAACAGCAGCGGCCAGAGTGATTATCCATGAAATATGAAAAATGATGATCTCCGTCCCCCCAGACAGGTTAAGCATCTGTCAGTAGACGTGGCGCACAATTCAGGCGTTCTGAAGCAACGCCGCATAGATATTGATTGGTCACTCGTTCTCAAACCGGGCATTGGGGAATATGCGGCGTTCCTTCAGAACGCCGGGGGGCTGCCGGGCAAGGTTCCCAAGGCCTTGCCCTGGGCTGGTGTGCGCTCGGGGCAAACGGATCTGAGCAACCTGATTCCGGGATGCTGAGAGTAAAATCATGTCTCATCTGGCGCTCCGGGCAATTCTGGTGAGAACTGCGCGTTAGACAGAGCAATGCCATTCTCGTCCCTGAATTCCTGCACCTTTGTGACTTCGTGGCTTCGTGTGAGGTCAATTCGTGTGAGATCAATCTGAATGAATGCCACCACGTAACTCGCACATGCGTAAGTCCAAAAAATATGGGGAAACATTAAAGACATGGCTTTTGCCGTCGATGACTTCAGTGTTATCCCACGTGGAGCAGAGAGCCCGGGGGAGACACCCAAAACCTGTTATCCGGCTTTACCTTGGTGAGCTGGCGAACTTAGTACCAATCTGCAAGATCTGCCAAAAGTGATTATGACTTTTTTGATGACTCATGCTATAGATACCTATCGGCAGCAGCCAGGCTCCAAGCAGCGATCGTATGAACAATAACATGCCTTCAGACACACAATGTTACTGAAATGGGGACTTTCATGACGTTACGTGAAGCAATTACAAAGAACGGCTATCTGCTATTGCATAACTTCCTGACACAGCAACAATGTGAAGATATTCTGGAAATTATTCGACAGTATCGTGCGAAGCACAGGGTGCCGAAAATCGAGCGACCGGCCAAACCGATTCCGCTGATATATTCTGTCATTGACGGCGATACAATCTATGCGCACCTGCCCGAGATTCTGACAGTGTGCAAGAATGTCGATGCCCTGGTCGATCAGAACTTCGATCACGAATTAGTCCCGCTCAGGTATCAACGGGCGCGCTATAATATCAACCTCACGGAAACGGGAGGCTCCTATCGCTGGCATTATGATCCAAACCCGCTCACCGGACTATTGTACTTGAACACAGTCGAAGGTGGGGAACTGGTTTTTTATCCAAAGTACCGTATCAGGGTTCCCGGCGGAGTCAACAGCTGGGGGCAGCGATGGGTGGATCGTTTGTTATTGGCCGAGCCGATCAGGCAAATCTTTGGCAAGCCTGTCTCCCTGCCCCCGCAACCTGGCCTGCTCGTCCTGTTACACGGCACGATGACCTTACACAGTGTGCGTCAATTAACAGGTGATAAGGAGCGGACTGGAATAATATGCGCCTATGATTATCCGAACGCTGAAATATCGGTTCGGAATCAGTTGAATGACTATCTCTACTCTGCGGACGCTGTCGGAGAGAACGATCCCAACTACCTGAAGTAAAGCTATTTCGGAGTAACCTCGCGATCCTTTCTGAGCTGTTCCTCCTTGAGCCGGCGAACCTCGGCAAACTCGCGGGCAGCATCGTCGCGGCGACCGAGTTGCTGGTAAGCGCGGGCAAGAGCATAACGCAATTCCTGATCAGACTTTTTGGCAGCGACGGCAAATTCCAGGCGTGTGACGGCCTCGGCAAGGCGGCCCTGCTTGAGGAGAATGCGTCCGAGCAGGCCGTTGGAGTCAGGCGACTGCGGATCGAGCGCCAGCGATTTGCCAACAAACTGCGTGGCCTCGGCAAGGTTGCCATCCTTTTCACAGGCATCGGCAAGGTAATACCAGGCGGGGGTATCGAGCGGGTTACGAGCGACGGCGACACGGAGGGCAGCGAGGGCGTCGCGGTTCTGCCCGAGCATCGAGTGGGCAACACCAAGCGAGAAGTGGAGGCGCGGCAGGTCCTCGCTGAGAGTGGCAGCGGCGCGCAGCTCTTCCAGAGCCTGCTCATAGTCACGGTCGCGCAGAAACGCCTGGCCCTGGAGGAGGTGAAGTGCCGGCTTACCGGCAGGCAGCGCGGCCAGTCTTTGAAGGATATCGCGAAATCCGGCCCTCCCGAGGCGAAGGTAGGCAAGTCCGAGGCTGTAGAGAACCGCCGCATCGGGCGGACCCTGGTCAATCGTCGGGGCAAGTCGTGCAATCGCCTCCTCATCCCGCCCGAGCGCCGAGAGCGCGAGTCCCTGAAGCTGCCGTGCTGGCAGTGCATTTGGTTGCTCCCGCAGTACCTGATCGAGGACGATGATCGCCTTTGGGTGCTGCCCCGCCCGGTAGTGAGCAATCGCAAGGTTGAACCTGATCGGCACCATTGCCGGGGCCAGTCGGAGGGCCGACTCATAGGCGTTAACCGCTTCGGCATAGCGCCCCAGCCGCGCAAGCACGACACCGAGGTTGGCATGAGCTTCGAGGTAGTCGGGCTTGCGCCTGATGACCAGTCGGTACTCAGCCACCGCCTCGGCCAGATTGCCACGCTGCTGCAATTCGACGGCACGATTGAACCGCGCTACCAGATTCTCCCCCGACCTTGATGGTGGCTGGGCGGGTACCTGCACCATTGATATCATCATTAACAGAAGCGACAAAAAGATCATCGAATCACTTCCCGGCGCGCTCGCGCCACTCTGCCTGCCGCTGGCGCAGCGGCCCGGCATCGGCCGCTCCCGGCTTGAGCCTCAAATAACGCTCCAGTTCATCCGCTGCAGGGGCAAATTTCCCCTCACCGGCGAGAATCTCGCCCAGATAGACATGCGCACGCGCCGCTCCCTTCTCATCGAGCCGCAGCGACTCCAGCAGGCATTGGCGTGCGGGATCCTTCCGTCCGAGTGAGAGATTGGCATAACCCAGCAGCAGCAGTGTCAGCGGCACATCTGAGGCCAGCGCGTATGACTGTTCGAGCGGGGCCAGCGCCGCCGCAAATCGTCCCTGCTGGATCAGGCAGTAGCCATAACCGCGCAGGGCCGGCGCATACTTTCCATTCAACCGGAGTGCCCGCTCGAAATCATTCGAGGCCTCATCGAGACGACTGCGCTCCACCAGCAGATTGGCTCGCTCGGTCAGCGCCTGGTAATAGTCGGGATAGGCATCAATTGCCCGATCGAACTGCGCCAGCGCCTCGTCACTGCGATTGTCAGCCAGCAGGCGCCTCCCCTGTTCCAGTGCCTTGCGTGCTGCCCCGGGCACTCGCTGCGCGGACTCCTCGACGCTGATCGTTCCCGGCGGAGCCGGCCCCGGCCCGACCTTCACCGGCAGTCGCAAATAGAGATTGACCTGCAGCCGGTTGGCAAAACTCCGCGTCGAGTCTGACTCCGCCGGCTCTGAAAACTGCTCTGCCGCCTCCGGATTGGTCGCTGACAACCGATAGCGCCCCGCCGGAATCCCACGAAACTCAAAGTTTCCCTGATCGTCGCTCCAGATCTCTCGTGAAAAACCGTTGACGATCTCGATCTTTACCTTTGCCCGCACCGCCGACTGTCCCCCTGGCTGGTAGACTCTGCCGAAGACAGTGATCCCTCCCTGCCAAAGCAGAGTGGAAATGATGATTGTCAGAATTGTCGCTGGCATAATAAAAACCGGGGAGCCGCGGAGCCATCGGCCCCGCAACTCCCCAGCCTCTCAGACCGGCTCTCAGACCGGATTTAGAAAGAGATGCGAACCGCCAACTGAATGATGCGGTTGCCCGAAACATAGGCCGGCTGAGTATTGAACTCACCCACGCCGTTGCCAAACTGCGTGTTTCCGGGCGGACGTGCACCACCGCGAACGTTGAGAATCGTCCCCGGTGACGCCTGCTGGAAGGCAGCGTAGTCTGACAGGAAGGCCGACTGCCCGCCGGTCACGGCAAAGCTCGTGTTCGGGAAGAAGGTCAGCCCCTGGTTGAACCCGGTGAACTGCGCCTGATTGAAGACGTTGAACATCTCCAGTCGGAGCTGCAGGTTCCGGCTGCCCTCGCTGCCGAGCGCGAAGTTCTTGAAGACCGAAAGGTCAGTCACGTTGACTCCCGGTGTCCGGATGATCGAGCGCGGCTGCGGCCCCGGATTGATATTCGGCATCCGAATTGTCGAGATATCGAATCCTCTCGCAAAGTCGATACTGCTCTGTGGAATGCCGAGAATGATCGGACGCGCACCCTCCGTCCACGAACCCGAGACGTGCTGATTGGTATTGATGCCCTGAACGCCAAAGCCAAGCTCGGTCGGCGTCCCCGTCATGAACTGCGTCACTCCGGTCAGCTGCCAGCCGTTGACGACTCCCTTGGCCAGCCAGTTGCTGGTCTTCAGGTTCGGCAGATCCCAGACATAATTAAAGTTGAGAATATGCTGCCGATCGAAGCTCAGCAGACGATAGTCGTAACAGCGCGAGCAGACGATGTTGATGAACTCCCCCTCAGCCGCTGATGCCGTGCCAAGTGCCTTCGACCAGGTGTAGGCCATGCCGAAGGTCACTCCCTGCCGGAAACGACGCTGCAACGTCGCCTGCAGTGAATGGTAGTTCGACGATCCGCCAAAGGTCTTCATCTGCACCGTCTGGTAGCCCGGGAACCGCCTCAGGAAGTCCGGCTGGAAGGCAAAACGTCCGCTGAACTTCAGCCCCGCGTTGCGGTAGATCGCCGGCAGATCCGGCTCCTCATCCGGCACAATGCCGTTGGCATAGAATGACGGATCCTGGGCCGCCTTGGTGAAGAGTGCCCCGTATGGTATCGCGTTGAGGTTGATATCCTCCGGCAGATGGCGCGAGAGCGTCGCGACATAGCCAACACTGATCACCGTGTCAAACCCGAGATCCTGCTGCACCTGCAGACTGTAGCTCTGGACATTCGGGATATAGCCCTCACGATCGGCCCCGCGAACACTCGCCGTGCCGAGTGCAATCTGACCCGTGCTCTGCCCCACCGTCGCGAGGTTGCCAAAGTTGAAGGTCGGATTGACGAAGGTCGGTGGCTGCTCGACCGAGGGGAAGATGACGTTGTTGCCGGAGACGCGGTCATAGCCAAGGCGATAACCGCCGCGCAACACCGTCTTCTGATTGCCAAAAACATCATAGGCAAACCCGACTGCCGGAGCCCACTGAATACCACGATTCTTGAAGCCACCGCGCTCGATCCCCTTTTCCGGCTGAATCATCCCGTTGAAGGGATCTCCCGAACCGGGAACGATACGATTGATCAGGAAGGATGGCAGCAGCACCGTCGGATTGGCCGGGTCGATCGCGTTCCGCCCGGCATTGGCGCGCTGGTACAGCCGCACCGCCTTGCTTCGATCATAGCGTGACGGATCAAAGAATCCGCCCTGCAGCCGCTGGTCATATTGCGGCTGAATCCAGTTCATACGCAGCCCGTAATCGAGCGTCAGCCGGCGATTGACCTTCCAGTTGTCCTGCAGATACCACTCGACGTTGGTCGAACGATACTGACCCTGATAGATGCCGCGCGTCGGCTGGTTGAGCGTGTTGAACGCTCCAAGCAGCGCGTCGGCATAGGCGTGACCCGTGTTATTGGTATTCGCGAGGTTGGCCGTCCCACCCGGGTTGTTGAGCGGGTTGAAGACAATGCTCATCGAATTGCCCGCCGCCTGATCCTTGCGGCTGCGCTGCACGTAGATGCCGCCCTTGATCGTGTGCGATCCCGCCACCTTGCTGATGTTGTCATAGAAATCGAACGTCGTGTTCGAGTTCTTGTACGGAAACTGACTGTAGCTCGCGGTTCCCGCCCAGTTATGACCGGCAATGTAGCCGTTACCAAAGGCGATGTTGATGAACTGCGCACTCGGATACGGGAACGGCGTCGCCCAGTTGAAGCCGAAGCCGCTGTAGGTTCCTGCATTCGGATTGTCAGGATTGAGCGTCAGGTTGTTCTGGCTCGCCCCAAAGACGAACTCGTTGGTCAGCGTCGACGAGAGCGTCGTCGTCAGGTTGTAGGTTCCGTTCCACGCCGGTGCCTGCTTGAAGTCGAGCAGGTCAAACGGGATCTGGTTGTTGCCGCCCGTCCAGCCAAGGCCGTATGGCAGTCGCTGCTGGTCGGCATCGCGCGTGTAACGCACGAACATGCGTGTGCTGTCGCTGATGTTCGCGTCAACGCGCACACTGTACTCACGCCGCGGATAGCCGGCACTCGCCTGCGACTGGTGATTGAAGGCAAAGTTCGCCGGCGTATTGAAGTTGGCAACGTTGGCAAAAGACCCAAACCTCTTGAGAATATTCTGGCCATTGACGTTGATCCGGTTGGCCGGAATGATATTGTTCGCGAAAGGCTGCCCCGACAGCGGATCAAAGAGCGTGATCGCCGCACCGTTGCCGCTGCGTGTCTGACTGAAATCACCGTTGATCTCCGCCGCCGTCGGCACCCGAGAAAGGCGCGCCGAGCTCGGCAGCAACTGCTCCTGCCACTCTCGCGAAACAAACCAGAAGACCTTCTCGCGCAGTTTGTCACTGCCCAGCGGCCCAAAGACACTCTTCGGCAGCCAGACCGGACCGCTCAGATTGAACCCCTGATAGTTGTAACGATAAAGGTTCCGTGCACGCCCCTGCGCGTTATTGAAGAAACTGTTGGAGTTGAATCCCTCGTGACGGTGATAGTAATAGCCCGTCCCGTGAAAATCACGGCTGCCACCCTTGGTGACGATCTTGATATCGCCGCCTGCCGAACGACCGTACTCCGCCTGATAGTTCGAGGTCAGAATCTTAAACTCGGCAATGTTGTCGAGTACCAGCGCAATATGCTGCGTCCCGTTGGAGCCGGTGTCGACGTTGGTCGTTCCGTCAATCGTCAGGTTGTGCTGATTGGCGCGAGTTCCATTGATGTTGAATGAACTGAGACCACCAGGTCCCGCCGTCTGACCGTTGACGAAGCTGACCACACCCGGCGTCAGTTTGACGAGGTCGAGGTAGTTCCGCCCGTTAAGTGCGAGGTTCTCCACCTGCTCGCCGCTGATCACCGTGCTCTGCTCCGCACTCTCAGTTTTCAGCAGCAACTGCGAGGCATCCGCCGTGATCTGCACGATGTCACCCACCGCACCGACCTCAAGCACAATCGCTCCCGTCGATTGCCGGTCGTTGACGTTGATCACGATCCCCGATTTGACCGCCTTCTTGAAACCCGAGGCATCAATCGTTACCGTGTAGCTTCCCGGCTGCAATGCCGGAAAGGCAAATGTGCCCTCCGCACTCGTCGTCCCCTGTAAAGTCAGATTTCGGGTTGGATCGGTCAGCGTCACTTTGGCACCGCTCACCGCCCCACCCTGCGGATCCTGAACCACTCCACTCAGGCTTCCGCTGGTCTGCCCCAATGCCGCCACGCTCATCATCGCGATGAACAACAGCAACACCGGCACAAACCTTCTGGCGAAAGTTGATATTGCCATGTACTTTCTCCTCAATCCATGTTTTTTGATATTGAATGATATTTGCGCCACCGATCGCACAAGACACGCCTGCACAGACCTCAACGCCCGTCAGTAGCAATGGAAGAAAGCAATTGTCGTATATTTGTTTGATCGTCCCAGCGGCGCCAATCCCGGATCTTAATTGAGCAGCCTGAAGTTCGAGCAGTACGACTCGTCTTCTGACCGGAGAATCTCTTTTGAATGGCAGGAATAATTATTTATCCCGGATGGGGTACTGTCAAGCAGAACACCGGTTCAGGGTGATTCTTCAGTAATCAGCCATTACTTGCTTAAATCCTGTTTTTGGTCACAATAGGGCCGTCCGGGATCTGCCCGGCCTTGCAGTCTCAACGGGATCTTGTTTCCAGAGAATAACGAAATGGTAAGGCGATACATTCTGGTTTTGTTGCCGCTGTTGCTGCTCTTTGCCGGGGCACGACTGAAGACGGTGACGCTTGGGTCGCTGATGGCACCGGCGGGTGAGAGGATAGCGACCAATTCACCAGCGGGGCCGGTGCTGCCCAATGGGCGGGTATTAACGCCGCGCGGAAGACAGGTGAGAGTTGCGGCGCATCCTTATGGACTGGCGCTGAGCCCTGACGGGCGGACGCTGGTCGCCTCGTGCAATGGGACGGAGCCCTTCGCGATATCGATTATCAGCGGCTTCAGCGGGAGCAGTGAGGGAGAGCCGGTGCTTGAGCAGATTATTGCTGACCGCGAGAGGTACCGGGGTAAGAAGGTCGCCGACGAGGATGACGACGAATTCCGGACAGCCTTTATGGGAGTGGCGATTGCGCCGGACAATCGAACGCTCTATGCGTCGGGAGGGAATCAGGGATCGGTCTTCGTCTTTGATCTGGCGCAGCGACGACGGATAGCCACGATCGGTATCAACCAGAAGGGTCTGCGGGAGGGTCTGCGTGACAGCTTCTCCGGGGCACTGGCGCTGAGTCGCGATGGAAGGCGGCTCTTTGTGCTGGATCAGGCAAACTACCGTGTGGTGACAATCGACACCGGGCGGCGCGAGGTGATCGGGAGTGTTCCGACGGGCAGGGCGCCATTCTCAATTGCATTGTCGCCGGACGAGCGACGGCTTTATGTGACCAATGCAGGTCTTTTTCGCTACTCGCTGGTCGGCGGGTATGATCCGAAGAATCCGGGGAAGACGGGGCTGACATTCCCGCCATTTGGCTTTCCCTCGAAGGAGGCGGAGGAGGGGGTAACGGTCGAGGGGAAGAGGGTGCCGGGGCTGGGAGATCCAAACCACCCGGATGCGGCCTCGGTCTGGACGTATGAGGTTGGGGATAGCGGTGACCTGAGGACGACGGCACGCACCAGGACGGGTCGGCTGATCGGGGAGGTGACTGCCGGGCTGAGCGCGGTCGGAGCAAGCAGTCCGAGCGGGGTGGTCGCGGGAAAAAGCTTTGTTTATGTCAGCAATGCCAACAACGACAGTGTGACGGTGATTGATGCGCGGACCGACCGGGTAGTGGCAACGATCGAGCTCAATCTGTTCAACGAGGTGATTGCGGGCCATCGGCGGCGGGGCGAGGCGATCAGTGCAGCTCAGGGGCGCATGCTTTCGCGGCTGCGAGGGCAGATCCCGTTCGGGCTGGCGCTCAGTCGTGACGAACGGAGGCTTTATGTCGCCGAGGCCGGCATCAATGCCGTCGCCGTCATCGACACGGTGTCATCAAGAGTGCTCGGCCACATACCGACGACGTGGTTTCCCTCGCAGGTCGCCGTCAGCGAAGACGGTCGCAGCCTCTATGTTGCGGGTGCCAAGGGTTACGGATCGGGCCCGAATGGCGGGCCGAATTTTCGCCCCGGTCCGGAGGGTAGTTTCGTCGGAGCGCTGCAGAAGGGGGTAGTCTCGATCATCCCGATCCCGGCCGATCGCGACCTTGCCGCCGAGACGCACCAGGTAATCAGCAACAACGGTTTCGACTTCACCAGACGGCCGATCGACACGAGCGTCGTGCCGGCAGAGTATGGCGTGGCGAGCCGGCAGATCCGTTATGTCGTCTTCATCACCAAGGAGAATCGAACCTACGATCAGATCTTCGGGACGCTGGAGCGGGACGCGACGGGGAGACGACTGCGCGGCGAGCCGACGCTGGCCGGATATGGCGAGCGGGCGACAATCTATGATCGCAACAACCGGCCGGTATTGCGCGAAGTCAACGTCGTGCCGAACCACCTCGCCCTCGCGCGGAGGTTCGCCTTCAGTGATAACTTTTACCTCGATTCGGATGTCTCGGCTGACGGCCATCGCTGGCTGGTCGGGGTCTATCCCAACGCCTGGGTCGAGACGAGCCTCGCCGCAGCCTATGGTGGCCATCGCGACTTTCGCCCGACCGACAAATCACCGGGTCGCCTGACCTTCACCGGATCCTCTTCATCGATCCATCCGGAGGACTACCTCGAAGCCGGCTCGATCTGGGAGCATCTCCACCGTGCCGGGCTCAGCTTCCGTAACTACGGCGAGGGATTTGAACTTGGCGGCATCGAGGAGGAGGCCGACTTCGAACCGACCGGCGCACGGCTTCCCGTCAACTATCCGATGCCGCGCCCACTTTATGAGAACACTGCCCGTGACTTCCCGACTTACAACATGAACATCTCTGACCAGTATCGCTGGCAACAGTTCAAACGGGACTTTACCGCACGCTTCATCGATGGCGGTCAGCCGATGCCGCGATTCCTCAATATCTACCTCCCGTGCGACCATACCACGAAGGAGCGCCCGGAGGATGGGTATCCCTATCGGGCATCCTTCGTTGCCGACAACGACCTCGCACTGGGCCGCGTCGTCGAGTTCCTCTCGCATACGCCATACTGGAAGGAGATGGCCATCTTTGTCACCGAGGATGATGCCCAGGACGGCCGCGACAGCATCGACGCCCATCGGAGCCTGCTGATGGTGATCAGCCCTTATGCACGACGCGGCGTGGCGACACGCACCCACACCAGCATCGCCAGCATCTTCAAGACCATCACTCTCCTGTCAGGGCTGCCTCCACTCAACCAGTATGACGCCGCGGCCAGTGACCTCCGCGAGGCCTTTACCGACCAGCCGGACTTCACGCCATACGATTGCCACCCGGTCGATCCCCGCCTCTTTGACCCGGCAAAGGTGCGGATGATCAGCAAAACCGGTGAGCCCGAGGATCTCGACTCGCCTGCTGATTTCGAGCGCAGCCATCGGCGCATGGCTCATCAGCGCCAGTAACCCGGTGGCTCAGGCATCATCGCGCTCATCACCAGAAAACTATCGGCACTCACGACACTCAGCGAGTCACCGCAGCGAGGAGGGCTGCCGGCGACTCCCAGCAGTAGCGCAGGATTGGCGCCCGGCCTCCGTCGTAAAGATCAGTGAGCATGCGCTCCTTGCACACCCCGCCCATGGCCTCATAAAAGCGACGTGCGGAGTTATTCTCCTCGTAGACGGTGAGGTAGACGCCATCATCGGCAGCGAGCTCATCAGCGCGGATAGCAAAGCGGGCAAGCAGGAGCCGGCCAAGCCCCTGGCGCTTGTGGCCGGGGATGATGTGCAGGTTATCAATCAGCGTCCCCCAGCGACTGTCGGCCCCCGGAATGGCAAAGACAAACCCGGCCGGATCATCGTCAACCAGGACAATGAAACCAAATGAGTGCTCCGGCTGTGAATGCATGCGCTCCTCCCAGAAGTTGCGGCGATTGGCCGCAAGCTCGTTGTCGAGCCAGTCGTCTGAGATAATTCCACGATAAGCATTCCCCCAGCTCAGCGTGTGGAGCCGGGCGATGAGCCCGGCATCACCGGGCTCGATTTCACGACATTCAACCATTGTCAGATTCTCTGAAGTAAATCTCACGGACAAAAAAGAGGGGCCGTCCGGCCCCTGTCCTGGCTATCCAGCACTCTTTACCAGTCAACGACCGAGCCATCATCCGGATCATAGGTCTCGGGATTGCGCCAGTCGTGACCGATCTTATCCCTGAGTGCCTCCTCGTCGAGTTCAATGCCCAGACCGGGGCCGGTAGGAAGGTCAACATAGCCGTCGCGAACGGTGAATGGCTTTTTGATATACCCCTCGCCGAGGCTGACCTGTTCCTGGCAGAGGAAATTGGGGATCGAGGCGGCAATCTGCAGGCCGGCGGCGAGCGAGATCGGGCCGAGCGGATTGTGGGGGGCGATCGAGGCATAGTAGGCCTCGGCCATGCCGGCGATTATTTTGACCTCGCTGATACCGCCGGCGTGGCAGAGGTCGGGCTGGAGGATGGTCGCAGCTCCCTTTTCGAGGATTTCGCGGAAGCCCCACTTGGTGAAGATGCGCTCACCGGTGGCGATTGGAATATGGGTCGTCTTCGCCAGCTCGGCCATGAGATTGACATCCTGGCAGTTGATGACCTCTTCGTAAAAGAAGGGCTGAAATTGTTCGAGCTCCTTCATCAGAATTTTGGCGGTGGCAGCCGGGACAGCACCGTGAAAATCGATGCCGATATCGCCTTCGTTACCAACGATGGAACGCAGTTCGGCGAATTTGGCGACGGCGTTGTCGATCCACGCTTTATTTTCGACGATGCGCGCATAGCGACCATTGAGGCGGGCCGGGGCAGTTTTGAAGGCAGTGAAGCCCTGAGCCCGCTTTTCACGAACGAGTTCGGGAGTGCTGGCGTGGGCATAGACGCGAATGCGCTTGCGGGTTGGCCCGCCGAGCAGCTCATAGACGGGAACACCGAGCAGTTTGCCCTTGATATCCCAGAGTGCCTGATCGATGCCGCTGAGAGCCGAGGTAAGGATCGGGCCGCCACGGTAAAAGGCATGGCGATAGATCGCCTGCCAGTGATGGGTAACATCGCGCGGATCCTTGCCGACAAGGTAGGGAGCGATCTCGCGAATGGCCTCGGCGCAGGTCAGGGCGCGTCCCTCGGTAATCGGCTCGCCGAGGCCGACGATGCCGGCATCGGTATGAATCTTGAGGAAGAGCCAGCGTGGCTTGACGAGAATGGTCTCAAGGCGGGTGATCTTGACGCTCTCGCGCACGGCGGGGCGACGGGGGGCCGCCGCCTGCTGCTCGGCGGGGATGGTGACATCGTCGTCAACAACAGGCGCGGCGCTGGCGTTGTCGCTTGCCGCCAGACCGACGGTGGCGACGACCGCCGACTTAAGCAGCGAGCGGCGCTCGAGGTTGGTATCGGGCTTCTCCGGTTTCATCCGGTCTCCTTTCAGGTGGTCAGGGTTTGCCGGCAAGGGCGAGGATCTCAGATCGGACACGCGCCCAGACATTGGAGTGGGGATCGATGACGACGAAGTGGTCGGCATCGTGAAAAAGGACAAGCTTCGGATGGTCACCGGCGCGAACGGCAGCCTCAACGTAAGTTGTTGCCTGGATTGGTGGCACCGCCTCATCAGCCTCTCCCTGAATGATGGTCACGGGAAGCCCCAGCGGCAGCATCTCAATCGGCGAAGTCTCTGAGAGCGCGTCTTGCGGCCCGCGCATGAGCGGTGACTGATCATCGCAGGCAGTCCCTGCCCGCGAGAGATCGGTCAGGCCGGCAATCGGCACAGCTCCCGCAAGCGGCAGCGGATCGGGCCTTGAGAGACTGCTGTTTTGAGGCAACCTGTGTCTGCCCGCCGCCCAGAGGGTCAGATGACCGCCAGCCGAGTGGCCGGTGACCACTACTCGCTTCAGATCGAGTGGATGCTCCCGTGCGAGTACTCGCAGATGATCGATCGCCCCTGCCACATCGAGATAGGTTCCCGGCCAGCCACCTCCCTCCTGATCGAGACGACGATACTCGATGTTCCAGGTGGCGACACCTGCGGCGGTCAGATCGGCACAGACGTGGCCCATATATTCAAGGTCATACTCGGCCCGCCAGCAGCCTCCGTGAATGACGACGACCACCGCAAAGGGCCCGGGCCCCTTTGGCAATCGCAGATCGCCAAACTGTGGCGATGCCGAGCCATAGGTGAAGCGATAATCTGCCGCCGGTGCCGGCCGGCTGAGAATCGAGCGGGAGGAAGATTGATTACCGCTCTGTTCCGTCTCTGCCATCTGTCTTGTTCCCCCATTTTAGCGCGCGAAGAGCGCTTTCAGCTTCCTGATAATCCCGGTTGAAAACCCGACAACCAGCAACCGGGCAAAGAGTCGCTCGAAGCCAGCGGAGTACGGATACCAGACAGGCTCGCGGCTGGCACCGAAGCGATCGGTAACGAT
This sequence comes from uncultured Acidobacteriota bacterium, assembly GCA_903828635.1. Classification (GTDB taxonomy): domain Bacteria; phylum Acidobacteriota; class Blastocatellia; order RBC074; family RBC074; genus CAIOZW01. Next base: position 30,550 of record CAIKMY010000390.1, on the reverse strand, counting down.
GACCTGCTGATTGCAGAAACGGCGGATGCCTTCAGCGCCGTGGCGCTTGCCGATGCCGCTCTCCTTGAGTCCGCCGCTGGGGGCATCAGTGACACCAAACCCCATGATGACATCGTTGACGCAGGTGATGCCGGCCTCGACCCTGGCGGCGAGATCCTCGCCGTGGCGACGATTGCGGGTCCAGACGCTGGCATTGAGGCCGTAGGGCGAGTCATTGGCAAGACGGAGGGCTTCGGCTTCATCACGAACGCGCATAATCGGCAGTACCGGGCCGAAGGTCTCCTCAGTCATGATCTTCATAGCGGGCTGGACATCGGTGAGCACGGTTGGTTCGTAAAATTGGCCCTGCATCACCGGATGGCGACGGCCTCCGGTGAGGATCTGTGCCCCGCGATCCCGAGCCTCGGCAACGTGTGACTCGACGGTCTCGATCTGTTTCGGGAAGGTCATGGCACCAACATCGACGCGGCGCTCCGAGTCTCGCTCGCTTCCATCAAATCCCTGCCGCAAAGCCTTGGTCTTCTCGACGACGCGACGAATGAATTCATCGGCGACCGGCTCCTCGACATAGACGCGCTCAACAGAGATACAGACCTGGCCGGAGTTGGTGAAAGCGCCCCAGACAGCTGCATTGGAGGCGCGTTCAATATCGGCATCACGCAGAACAATCATCGGATCCTTGCCGCCAAGCTCAAGGCTGACAGGGATCAGGCGGCTGGCAGCTCGCTCGGCAACCCGGCGTCCGGTGTTGACGCTGCCGGTGAAGGCGACCATATCGACCTCATCGATGAGAGAGGCCCCCGTCTCGCCGTACCCATTGACTATCTGGATGAGATCCTCGGGGTAGCCATGAGCGCGGAAATTTTGTCTGAGGATCCCGACGCCACGCCGGGCAATCAGCGGAGTCCACTCGGAAGGTTTGATAATGACAGCATTGCCAGCCATCAGCGCGGGAATGGCCTCACCGGCAGTGAGGATCAGCGGAAAGTTCCACGGCGTGATCAAACCGATGATCCCGCGTGGCCGATAGTGGACGGTCACCCGCTTGTTGAGCAGCATGTGCGGAGTGATGCGGTGCGGCCTGAGGAATTTCCGTGCGCGTCCGGGGTAAAAGGTGAGCATGTCGCAAACATAGGCAAACTCGGTGAGCGCCTCCATTCGCGGCTTGCCATTCTCGCGAGTAATCAGCTCGATCAGCTCTTCGCGATCGGCAATGAAAGCGTCGCGTGCGGCCAGCAGAACCCTCGCACGCTCGGCAATCGGGGTCTCACGCCAGCCGGCGAGGGCAAGGCGCGCGCGTTCAGCCGCGGCCTGAACCTCTGCCTGAGTATCGACCGGCACCTCACCAACCCGCTCGAGAGTCGCCGGACTGCTGATCTCGATGGTCTGTCGTGATTGGACTCCAGCCTGACTTGACATGAGAAACCTCCCTGCACTGCCCGCGCTTTTCAGGATGAGAGCTGTGCGACGATACGGAAGTTGAGGACAACCTCGTCCTTCACCTTGATTGCCCCGCCGGCAGTCGAGTATGGCCGGATGCCAAAGTCGCTCTGCCTGAGGGTATATTTGCCGCTGGCCTGCAGCCGCCCGCCTTCGAGTCTGACGGTGACCGGGATCGTAATCCGCCGCGTCACGCCGTGCAGCATCAGGTCACCGCTGAGGCGAAGGTGCTGCTGACCATCGGCAGTCGTTTGCAGATCTGCGACTGCTGCCGAATCGAAAGTCGCCAGCGGATACCTGGTCGATTCGAGCACCTCTTCATGCATCGAGCGGGTGATCTTCGCCCGATCACCCTCGCTGATATTGGCGTCAAGGACCACCAGCGAGCGTGTATCGACCTCCATTCGCAGGCTTGAACCGCCGATCGCCTTCTCCGGCATGCGCAGAGTCCCGCTGAAGGATTTGATGCCCATGTTGTGATCATGGGCAAGAAGACTGAGCAACCCGGCCTTGGCGACGAAGACGTTAAAACTGCTCTCCGCAGGAATAACGTTGAAGACGAGAACTCGTGGCGCCTGTGCCTGGCCAGCCATTGCCGGCAGCCATAGCAGCAGTGTCAGCGCAATAATCGATATTTTTCTCACCGTCAGCCTCACTGCCGGGCACGCTTTGCAACCAGCTTGAAGGTGACGACAACCTCGTCACCAATTTTGATGGCACCGAGCGCGCCGGTGTATGGAGTAATCTTGTAATCGGTCTGCCTGAGAGTCGTCGTGGCCTCGGCCGTCAGCCAATCCCCGTCAAACTGCGCCTCCACGGGAAATGAGACCCCACGGACTTCGCCGTGCAACCGTAATTCGCCGCTGAGCATGAAACGACGTTGCGCCCCTTCACGCCGCAGCCCGCTGACTCCGGTGCTGGTAAAGCCGATGGTCGGATAGCGACCGATCTCCAGAACGAGATCCCGCAGCACACGGTGAAATTCGCGCCGCTCAAATTCGCTCATCTTCTCGTCGATATTGACGAATGAAGATCCGACCGCTTCAAAACCAGCCCGCATGCGAGATTCGTTGCCCGAGGGGATCTCAACACGCCCGCTGAACTCGCGAACGGCCACCTGGTGAGTCGGATAGCGGCCTGACATCAGTCCATCCTGCTTCAGCGTTACCGTTACCCGGCTCTGCGTGGGATCGATCAGGTAAACGGTATCGCGCCCTGCCGCCAATATCGACAACACCAGAACAGGAAGAGAGAGAATTGATGTCAACCTTCGCGCCATTATCCACCTTCCCTCACACCGGGCCGTCCGCTAATTCATCGGAAAGAGCGGCGACTCCGGCGACTCCGTGGGATGGTACTCGGGAGGGTACCAGAGATACTCGCTGATGCGGCAGCGCCCCTTCTCGTTAAAGACGACTCCCTCAGCCTCAAGCAGACGCTGTTGCAGGTCAGGTGGCAGCGTCAGGCCCGAGGTTGAGCAGCCTCCCTGCGCATTGATCACGCGATGCCACGGAATCGCAGGCTCATCGTCAGGAGTCGCGTGCATGATGTTGCCGATTGCCCGGGCATCGTAACCGATGCCGAGAACCCGTGCGATCTGGCCGTATGACATGACACGCCCTGCCGGGATGCGCAAGACCAGATCATAGACCCGCTGACGATAGCTCGGAGCCTCACGCGGCCGCTGGTTGATCGAGACCATGCCGGGTTACCCGAAAAGCGACGGCAGCTCGCAGCCGAGAATCCGCAGGTAGGTGTAGAGCTGCCCGCGGTGATGAATCTCGTGCTCCAGTGCGAGGTTGAGTACCACCATCCGCGGTACCTGCCACTGCGGACCGAAGGGAGTAATCTCCTCCTGCAAAGCCTCCGGCGAGAGTGCCGTCACCTTGGCGACTCCCTCGGCATGCGATTTGTCGAAGGCCTCGATCAGTTCAGCCGTCTGTGAATATGACGGAAACTCCTTCGGGTAGACTCCCGTGACCACGGCATCGGCCAATCCCATCTCTGACTGAAAGAGGTGATTCATCAGCTCACCGAGCGTCATGGCCGTCTCGTGGGGGCGCCAGCCATACTGGTCGTTCGGTGCAATCGCCATGACGCGTGTCGTCTGCTTGTGAATGCGATTCCAGTTGGCAATCGTTGATTCAATCTGTGTCGACATAAAGCTGTCCTTTCCTGACTTGAACAAAGTGGTAAAAAAAGTACTGCAAATGATTGTCGTCTCAACTCTGGCGAAGAATGACCCGCGCCGGCCCGCCATCACCATCCCTGATCTTCAGCGGGAGGCAGATCAGCTCGTAATCGCCGGGCGGGACAGCGGAGAGATCGAGCCCCTCGACGATGATCACGCCGTGCCCCAGCAATTCAAGGTGAGTCTCCGGTTGCTCGAAATCAAACTTCTCGACGGAGAGATAGTCGATACCGACAAGGCGCACACCGCGCTCGACCAGCAACCGTGCGGCGTCAGATTCAATATACACATAGTCGCGGCGAAAGCTTCTCTCAGCAGGCCAGAAACGCGAGTTGCGCGTTTTGAAGAGCAGCCGCGTCACTCCCTCCCACGAGGCACTCCTGAGCCAGGCGGCATCGATGACATCGACATCCAGCACCTCCAGCACGCGACACGGGCCAAGCAGTATTTCGAGCGGCAAACGGTCGAGCGTCACGCCTCCCGGGATGAAATGGGCAGGTGGATCGAGATGCGTCCCGGCATGCGAGCTGAAGCTGAGGTGCGAAACCGCGGCGATATCACCGGCCTCAAGTGACTGAACGCACGACACTCCCACCGGAGGATCTCCGGGATAGACCGGCATGTCATTAGTAATCGGAACGGTGATGTCGTAAAGTTTCATCACGCTTCCTCCGGTGGTCGCATCTGATTGCAGCGGCAGTATAGAAACCGGTCTTCGGGAAGTCAACGATTACGTAAACCGGACAGCCACTCTCGTCGTGGAGAGAGTGACTCCCTGATTGATATGCTTGAACACGAACTTGAAACAGCTCTTGGCCTTGCCCGTGAAGCGAGCGAGATTGTGATGCGCTACTATCACACCGGCGCTGAGGTCAAATGGAAGGATATCGACGATCCGGTGACCGTGGCCGATCACGCAGCCAGCAGGTTGCTGGTAGATCGACTGTCTCAGGCCTTTCCCGGTGACGCCGTCCTCTCGGAGGAGGAGGCGGACGATGGCTCACGTTTACGCCACGAACGCGTCTGGATGATCGACCCGATCGATGGAACCAAACAGTTCATCGAGGGGATTGGCGAGTTTGCCATCCAGATTGGCCTGACGATTGGCGGAGTACCATCCCTCGGGGTCGTCTGTCACGCCCCTCGAAAACGGATCTTTTATGCGGCATCGGGACTGGGAGCCTTTGTCGAGGAGAACTGGTCGACCCGTCGGCTGCGTGTCTCCACCGAGCAACAGCCGAACGCGATGACGGTGGCAATGAGCCGCTCTCACAAGAGCCCGATCGTCGATGACATTCTCGATCGACTCGGGGTTGGCAGCCGCGTCTCTTCCGGCAGCGTCGGGCTGAAGATGGGGATGCTTGCCGAGGGTCTGGCTCATATTTACCTTCATCCCGGACAGAAGACCAATGTCTGGGATACCTGTGGCCCCGAAGCGATCCTGTGTGCTGCTGGTGGCCTCGTCACCGACATCAACGGAGATCCTCTTCAGTATGGTGCCGAGGGGGTCCGCAATCGGCACGGTGTCCTCGCCAGCAACGGTCCGATTCACGAACGACTGATCAGGACTATTCATCAGGTGTTGCGGGAAGAGAGAGGACCTGACAACAGAGACTAACGCTCCGGGTCCTCGTCTGAAGACGCGAGATCCCGGGCAGGCACTGTCGTTGACCTGGAAACTAAATTTTTCCCGCTCCGCTCCGCTTCGCTCCATTTTGCGGGCCTTTGTTTCTCTGTCCCTTTTTTATCCACCTTCTTTTGCTTCTTTTCCCGACGGTCCTTCTTCGGGGTGATCATGCAGGACGTCTCTCCGGCCGAGCCGTGGTGGGGCGGTCGGCTCTCGCCTCGCCCGCTTCCCACCCCGGCGCGGCCTCTTGCTCCCCGCTATCGGCCTTTGTTTCATGTCCCAAGGGTAAAGAGGGCCAACGGTAAAGTCCTCGAAAGGCGGAAGCCGAGGCGGTCGTCGCGGCCGCCCGGCGCGGTCCAGTTGCGGTAAGCCGAGCGGCAGTAGACGGCGTGGCGGTGCCAGCTGCCGCCGCGGAAGACACGGTTCGCGGCCAATGCACGTTTTTCACCACCGCTCCCTTCTTCGCTTCCCACTGTCGTCTCCACCATTTCCCTTCCATCATCTGCGCGGTATGGATAGGCATAACTCTTCTGATCATAGATTGTCGAGGTCCACGTCCAGACATTTCCCGTCAGGTCGTATGCTCCCTCCGGCGTCCGGTTGTCAAATATGCCAACCGGAGTTGGTCGGCGGATATGGCTCTCGAAGGTATTACACCTGCTCGAATCGAATTCATTGCCATAGGCATACTCTCTGCCTTCCAAGCCGCTGGCAGCAGCCTCATACTCCACCTCAGTCGGCAACCGGTATTCCACACCCGTTACGTGGCTGATCCACTTGCAGTAGGCTCGTGCCTCGTACCAGCTCACTCCCACGACTGGCTGCCCCGGGCTGTTGTAGCTGGCGTCCTCCCAATATCTCGGTGTCCGGTCAAAATTTCCTGCAGGAAACCACTCGTCAATTTGTCTTTCAAACTCTTCATCCGATGAATTTCTTCTCCAGAGATAATACTCCACCTGTTCCTCCGTGGCTCGCTTCTGGCTGACCAGCGCCCTGATCTCATCATCAGTCCAGTCGTTCTGCCATCTTCGACGTTGATCGCGAAAGGCTTGTTTCTGATCCTCCGCTCCTCCCTCGCGCAGCCAGCGTCGTGCCGCAACAGTATCCCACCATCTCTCATCCTCATACCCACCGGCCTCGATGAACCGGGCATACTCGGCATTGGTTACCGGGTAGACTCCGATCTGGTAAGCTGGCAATTGAACCTTGTGCGCTGGTCTTTCAGCAGCATAACCACTCTGGTCATCACCGATCGGATAGACCCCCGCTGGTATATCGGCCATCAGCGGCAGCAGACACACAGGTTTGTCACTGGGATATGGCTTAAACCGCGGATCTCCAATCAACCCGAGTGCCTCACCAGCGGTGATCCTCGCCCGCAGATCGGCCGTCATATCCTGAGTCCGGTTCACCAGCTTCTCGCGGATCAGGTTCTTTGTCTTGTCTGAGATCCTGACCTCTGGCGAAATGGCACATCTTGCGGCCAGTGGCAGGTTGTACTCGATCAGCCTCGTGACGTAGCCTTCCGGATCATCCGACATTGGCAGCGCGGCGAGCGTAGTCTCTTCCCATCCGGTCTGCCCCGGTGGTGGCAGCGGATCTCCGTTGGCCAGTCCGGCGATCGTCTCCTCAAGGCTCGGGCGAACATCGCTGGCTCTCCACTCCACGCTTACCAGCTCCGGCTTGGGATCAGTGGCCAGCCGGCGTCCTGCAAAGTACTCCTGCAGTAGCTGGTGATAGTAGGTCACCTCTCCTCTTCCCACATCTTTATCAAGGACGCTGATCGCCAGCCCACCCTTGATAATGCCGTTTCCGGTTTTACCCGCACCAACCAGCTCGACCGCCTTCTTCACATCGATACAGACCTGTTTGTTCTCTCTTCGCTTCCCGCTCTGCTGCATCTCGTATGCAAGGTGGCTCAGTTTGTCAGGGAGCGGACCATCGTCGGGTAGCTGAAATGGATTTGCCCATTTATTCAGGGTCAGTTTTTCCTGATCAAACTCAGAGAGGAACTCTTCTGAGGTGAAGAGTGCAGTGTGCATCTCCCTTCTCAAAGTATTCCGAACGAAGCCGGTAAAGAGTGACGCCCTGCCCTTTGGAACCTCCTTACTGGTACCAATCTGTTGGCAAAGCAGACTCAGAAAGAAGGGATTGTTGTAAAAATCCAGAGTCTTATTCTGTTCCATTGACTCAAACACTTCATCGTGACCTTCAGACAGATAGGCCTGCAGGAATTCGGCAATCTTTTCTTTCGTCAATGGTTGAAGCTCGACATTGGGCACACGCAGATCAGGCCGGCTGAGCGATTGACTGTAATCGAGACTGCGGCAACTGAAGATCACCCGATTCTCCAGTTTCATCTGTGCGATCGCAAATTCTCGCCAGTAATCCAACAGCTCCTGATACTCCTCTTTGCTGCCGTGCGGAAGTTCATTGATGGCATCGAGCAGCAACAGAACCTTTCCCTTTTTCAGACAGTCTTCCAATGACAACCCGGTCTTCTGGTAAGACTCGTTCCAGATCGATTCAAGAAATTGCTGCGGTGAAACGGGCTGTTTGTCACGTGAAAATGGGCGATACCTGTTGAGAGGTGCGAAGAATGAAATCCCCAGATCACCCGCACTGGTCTGGTCCCGATGGTAGTCAACCTCAAGTCGCCGCAGCAGAGTCGATTTACCTGACCCGGGTGCTCCAAGGATCACCATCACCGGATACTCATCCTGATTGATCTTGAGCAGGTCATCCAGTTTTTGCAGCGATTTGCGCTCCCACTTTTCGGTCGCTTCGTCTCCGCGATCCAGCATCAGGGTCAGTTGGACAAATCGTTCATCAAGCTGGCGCTTGTCGGTTTTGATCTTTTTAGCGAATGCCTCGGCAAACCTGTCCATCGGAGATGAAAATCCGCCTCCGGGTTGGATAGGATCTGGCAGGTCTTTGATCTCTTTGATGATCCGCTGCATGCTGGTCTCGTATGCAGCTTTACGGATGTCAAGTGTCAGGTCATTATTCAGTCGATCAAGTATATGAGGAAGATTGTCCCTCAGCTTGATTTTACGGCTCTTTTTAGTTTGAAGAGGAACAGGATCGACCAACTCTCCGAGCTTTGAAATCTCCTGGTTCAGCGCATTGATCTGTATTTGAATACTATTAACCGTATTTCCCAGAAATGTATCCTTGAAAACCTCCCTGTCGATATAACAGGCGATGAACCTTTTCCCTTTCACAAACTTCTCAGCCCCAAAAGACTCCATTGTCTCCAGTGCCACCCAGTCAGAGGAGAGGCTGTTCTTTGAGACAATCGAGAGCGTCACCTGAGTGTCACGAACCGCCCGGTCGATGAACTCGCGGATGTTGCCTCCGGCGGCCATTGACTCAGAATCAATCGTCACACTGATACCATTTGCTTCAAGGGTCGCCCTGACCTTCGCGGCGACCTTCTTGTCCTTCTGACTGTACGAGATGAATACCGTGCTCATTACGGTTCCTCAGTATTAATGTGAGACTCTGATCACCATCGTCGATATTTCTTATTGATACCTGACCAGACCCTTGGTCGATTGGCTCGAGGGGCAGAGGGTATGGTCGAGGTCGGGTTGCGGCAGACCGGAGTTGGCAAAACTCCGACATTGCCAGTTTGTCAATATACATCAAAATCGGCTAATCACACTCATATGTTAACCATTTCCTAATTGATTATTCCGGTTCTCCTTTCGACCTTGGGCTGACCTCTCGCCGGTCTCAAACTTGATCCGTTACGCGGCGTTCCTTCAGAACGCCTGAATTGTGCGCCACTTCTGCCCGGAGTTTCACCCCGGGCTGGTATGCAATGCCCCGTTGGGGCATACACCCGATCGAGGGATCAACCATTTCGCAATCTCTCCCAATAATCCTCATTCACCTGCTGGTCAAATGGTGACTTGCAGCTTTGCGCCGATCCTGAGCACTTTCAGGCGAATGATTACCCATTGTCCACAGGGTTGAAAGTCGGGTTTCTCTCTCTTACACTCTGTTCTCATAAGAATGCTAATGTGTCTTCAGATAAGTGATTGTGCATAATGTTTTTATCCCCTCAACAACAGCCTTTTTGCAACAACTGATGAGAAATGCGGATTAGCCATGGCCAATAACATTCTCCGATCATTGCCATCGATCGACGTGATGCTGCGACACGGTTCGCTGAGCGAGCTGGTTTCGCGTGACGGGCGCGAGAACGTGCGTGACCGCCTGCGCGAGGCGCTGGACGAGATCCGCCGCGAAGTACTGCGCGGAGACGGTTTACCCCTGCCGGAAGATCCGGAGTCACTGGCGAGAGAGGTTTCGCGACGGGTGCGCGCGCGATTTGAGTCACGACATCTGGGGCGGACGCAGCCGGTAATCAACGCTACCGGGGTGGTGCTGCACACCAATCTTGGCCGGGCACCGCTGAGCGCGGCAGCACTGACGGCGATCGGTGAGGTTGCGGCGGGCTACTGCAATCTTGAGTATGATCTGGCCACAGGGAATCGCGGCAAGCGCGGGTCCGGGCTCGATGCGATGTTCGGCGACCTGCTGGGAGCGGGAGCGGCCGCGGTGGTTAACAACTGCGCGGCGGCAGTGCTGCTGACGCTCAATACGCTGGCAGAAGGCGGAGAGGTCATCGTCTCACGCGGTGAGCTGGTCGAAATCGGCGGCTCATTCCGGATTCCGGATGTGATCACCAAATCGGGAGCGCGTCTGCGTGAAGTGGGAACGACCAACCGCACACGTCTCAGCGACTATGAGCAGGCGATCAACGAACAGACGAAGGCGATCCTGCGCGTCCATCCCTCAAATTACCGGATCATCGGGTTCACGGAGAAGCCGGAGCTGTGTGATCTTGCAGCGCTGGCGAGGGCGCACAACCTGCCACTCTTCGATGATCTCGGCAGCGGCAGTCTGGTCGATCTTGCTGGTATCGGGATTAGCGAAGAGCCGACGGTGGCCTCATCACTGGAGGCCGGAGCCACCGTGGTCGCCTTCAGTGGCGACAAGCTGCTTGGAGGGCCACAATGCGGAATCGTGCTTGGCGAACCGGCCATCATCAAAAATATCAAAAGCAATCCGCTGATGCGTGCACTGCGAGTCGACAAGCTGAGCTATGCCGCGCTGGAAGCAACGATCGCCAGTTATCTGCGTGGCAATGCGCAGCGTGAACTTCCGGCGCTGGCGGCACTCCACGCAACGCGCGATGAGGTTGGAGCCCGGGCAGAGTATTTGATTGACCGCGTAATCGCGATCCCTTGCGAGGTCGAGCTGCGGCTGATCGACGGGTTCTCGGCGGTTGGTGGCGGCTCGGCCCCGGAGGTGCAGCTGCCAAGCGTGCTGATCACCGTCAGCCATCCGCGCCTCAGCGCGGACGACATCGAAAAGAGGCTGCGGCATAACTCACCACCGATCATTGCCCGCATCGTCGATGACCGGCTGACGCTCGATGTGCGAACGGTACAGCCTCGCGATGAGGCGGCGATCATCACTGCCCTGCAGCGACTCTGATGCCGGAGGATACTAAATAGAAATGGCCGGCTGTTCAATTTAGTCAGGCAGCCGATAGGAGACAAAGGCGAAGCGGCGACCGTCAGGCGACCAGCTTGGCACATTGATCGTCCCCTGGCCACCAAAAAGCCGGCAGAGTTCACGAATCTTCCCCGTCTTCAAATCGAAGAGGCGCAGCATGACATTCTTGTAAGCCGGGTGTGTCGAGGGATCGACCGGATCGATGTAACTGATGAAGACGAAGCTGCGGCCATCAGGGGCAGGATGGGCAAACCAATTGTTGTATTCGTCACTGGTCAGTTGTGTCTGCTCGCGGCCATCGGACCTCATTCGCCAGATCTGCATTCGGCCGCTGCGCACCGAATTGAAATAGATGTACCGACCATCAGGTGAATACTCCGGGCCGTCATCAAGACCGGGAGCCGTCGTCAGGCGTGTCTCCTCGCCGCCATTGACACTGATCGTCCAGACATCGAAATCACCATCGCGCCTGGCGGCATAGGCGAGAGTGCGACCATCAGGTGACCAGCCGTGCCAGTAAGATGGAACCTTCGTCGTCACCTGTCGCGGTCTGCCTCCCTCGATGGGCACAATGTAGATCGTCGAGTTGTCGCGCGGTGCGATCTCTCGATTGCTGTGGCTGATGGCCAGCAATCGACCATCCGGTGAGATGCCGTGATCATTGTTGAGCTGTCGGGCGAAATCGGTCGGGATCTCGACGGGCGCACCGCCGGCGACCGGTACGCGGTAAAGCAATCCCTGCCGATTGATCAGCAGGTACTGTCCATCGCGGGTCCAGTTGGGGGCTTCAAAGCGGGCCTCCTCACGATGAACCACACTGCGGCGCCCGGTCTTCAGGTCGTAAATCTCAAGGATACTCTCGACGCGCGGCGGTGGCGTTGTCTGCGCCAGCACGGAGAAGGTCAGCGAGGCAAGGATGGCGACCGTCGACAGCGTCCTCAAAAACAGCCCGCGGCGAAATGATGACAGCATGGCTCTACCTCCAACAAGATTGGCTGCAATGATCCGCTGATCGGATCAGTTATGAGATCTCGGCAATGACACGATTCATCAGATCGATCAGCAGGTCGGCATCGACATCGTCAAAGGGCATTGGCGGCCGGATCTTGACGACATTGTGATGCGGTCCGTCGGTTCCGAGCAGTACCCCCTCTTCGCGCAACCGATTGGCGACATGACTCGCCTCATCGGCCGCCGGAGTCAGCAGCTCACGATCGCGGACCAGCTCGATGCCGAGAAAAAGCCCTGATCCGCGCACGTCCCCAACAAGTGGGAAGCGATCGACCAGCGGACGCAATCCCGCGAGGAGCCGCTCGCCGATGATCCGCGCATGCTCCTGCAAACCCTCATCGCGCAGCACATCGAGCACTGCCAGGCCGATCGCGCACGAGACCGGGTTCCCCCCGAAGGTGCTGAAGAACTCCATCCCGTTGTTGAACGAAGCGGCGATCTCCGGCGTCGTCACTACCGCCCCGATCGGATGACCGTTGCCAATCGGCTTGCCCATGACCACGATGTCAGGGATGACATCATGAGCCTCGAATGCCCAGAAATGGGTGCCAATGCGCCCATAACCGGTCTGCACTTCATCGGCGATGCAGACTCCGCCGGCCGAGTGTACTTCACGGTAGACGGCTGGCAGATAGCCCGGCGGCATGAAGATCTGCCCACCGACGCTCGGACAGGTCTCGGCGATGTAGCCACAGAGGCCCCGCCCCGCACGGCGCAGCCCGTCAATGATCTCGCCAACCCTTGCCGCATATCTCTCCGCCGCCAGCGGATCACCTGTGCGCCAGGCTCCACGGTAGAGATCCGGAATCGGTGCAGTATGTATCCAGTCGGGAGCGCCGCTCCCCCCCGGCCCGTCATGCTTGTAGGGGCTGATATCGATCAGCCCGGTGGTGTGGCCGTGATAGGCCGATTCGAGGACGATCAGATCACGCGCCCCGGTGTGAGTCCGCGCCAGCCGCAGCGCCAGATCGTTTGCCTCACTTGCCGAGTTGACGAAATAACAGACGCTGAGAGTCTCCGGCAGTGTCGCGCAGATTCGCGCTGCGTATTCATTGATCAGATCGTGCAGGTAGCGCGTGTTGGTGTTGAGAATCGCCATCTGCCGCGCCCCGGCCTCGACGACACGGGGGTGACAGTGGCCAACGTGCGGCACATTGTTATAAGCATCGACATAGCGCCTGCCGGTCTCATCGAAGAGGTATTGCCTCCAGCCGCGCAGGACCTTGACCGGCTCGCGATAGCCGATGCTGAGGTTGCCGCCAAGCCGCCGCCGCCGTACTGCCAGCGTCTCGGCCTTTGCCGGTTCGTGGCGCGTCAGTCGCCCCTCCGGCAGTCCCAGCAGTGGCGCCGGATCGGGTGAGAACTCGCGCCAGTATCCCCGCTCACTTGCCCGACAGACTCCCGGGAAATCACCTCCCAGTCCCAGCAGATCGGTGATTACCTGAAAATGCAGGTGCGGCGTCCATCCGCCATTGACCGACACCTCGCCAATCGCGCCAATCCTCTCACCCGCCGCGACCTCCTGACCGGCAAATCTTCCCTCCAGCGAATCGGTGCTCAGGTGGCCGTAAAGCGTGAAAAATCGCTGCCCGCCATCAGCCTGATGCTCAAGGATGATCACCGGACCATAATCAAGCGGTGCGCTGTTGTTGGCAACGACGGCGACCTGTCCCGCAAGCGGCGCGCTCACCGGCACTCCCGCGTCCATGAAGATATCGATTCCCAGGTGGATCGTTCGCCGCTCGTCAGTCAGTCCGCCATCGCCGGCAAAGAGCGGCGAACTGTAAAGCAGCCGCGCCTCATCGTAGCCGCCGACACCGGCCATTGCTCCCGCTGCACGCATCGACTCGCCGATCCGCGCGGTCAACCGCCTCTCGTCACCAGCCGTCGGATCACCCTCGATCAGCGAACTACCGACACCGAGGTCAATTGCCGTCCAGACATCCCGCTGCCAGTCGACCGGAACCACCGGATGAAAGCTCCCCGCCCGCTCGCGCAGCCATTTGCCGACAGTCGCCTCACCGGCCATCGGTTCCATCCCGCACGCCTGACGCAGTGCCGCCTCCGCCAGCCGCCACGGTATCGCCGCCAATCGCGGCAACGTTCGCCTTATCGGTTCCTGACTAATTACAAGGTACTGATCATCCGGCCGCAGTCGATGCTGATGGGCCGCCATCGCCACACTGACGCAGATCCGCAAAGTGATCAGCCCGAAGAGCACCCCAACCTCGGTCTCGGTCAGCCGATTCTCCGCGTGATAGCCGGCAACGACCCGGCTTGCCACCGTCAGCGGATCTTTCTCGTCCAGCAGAATGTAGGCCAGAGCAATTGCCAGATCACCCACCGTCCAGCCAAGCACCATGTCACCGAAATCGACGATTCCGGTGACCCTCTCCCCGCCATCCCCCACCAGCAGATTGTAGTCGTTGAGATCGTTGTGAATTGCGCTCCGCCGCAGATCTGCCAAGCGCGGGCCCGCCTCGCGTTCGAACCGCTCCGTCAATCCCGAAACCAGATCCCGCAGCCCCACATCCTCGATCAGCGGCAACCGCTCCCGCACCGTCCGCACACCGTTCGCCAGATCCCACTCGAAATCACGGTGCAGTGCCGGATGATCAAACCCTGCCAGGTGATGATCGAGCCTCCCAAAACTGCGCCCCAAATCCTCCAGCAATCCGACACTCCGGTGGCGCATCTCACCAAGTGGCCGCCCCGGCAGGAAACCGATCATCCAGACAGAATGGTTCACACCTCGCGCCGAGACCGCCTCCACCAGCGTCTCCCCCGTCAGCGCACGACATATCTCCGGAATCACCGCCAAGTGCTCACCCGCCAGCGCCATCCCCTGCTGCTGCGCAACCAGCATCTCGTGATTCTCGCCACCATTGGCAATTTTCAGGACATAGCGCTCACCCTCCGCCGTCACCAGGGCAAAGTTCTGGTCACGGTCGCTCGGCAACCCACTCGCCACCACCTGCAAACCGTAAAACTCCGCGGCCAGACACTCGGCTTCCCGGTCACTGAACCGTGGCCTCATCTCTTCATTCAACATGTCTTTATGTGCTCAGGCCGATCTCTTCAAAAGCACCCAGCCGGTCATGGCATAGAGCAGCGCCACGGCGACAATCGCAAACTTTGGAATTGCACACCACTTCGCCAGCAGCGGCCACAACTCACCTTCGGCCCCAAACAGCAGCCTGATCAGCGCGTAATTCTCGATCGCATCGAGCCCGCCAGCCAGCAGCGACAACCGCGCAAGGATTCCGCCGATCACCCTCAGCCGTAAACCGTAGCGCCGAAACCCGTCCGCAGCCAGCAGTGACCCGAGACTGAGCCCGACCGAGTAGACCAGCATGTACAGATAGTCCAGACCAAGGTTGAGCCCGGCCAGTATCCGCCCATGCTCGCCCCATACCTCGACCATCTGACGCGCCTTCGCGTAACTCCCCGCCAGCTCGAACGAGACGATCCCCTGCGGCGCAACTGCCGTCTTCAATCCCTGCCCCTGCCAACCCAATGCCACCATCACCAGCACTGACAGCAAAAGGCTGACGCGGAAGATCCTGATCATTGAATCCCGCGTCAGCCATCCACTCATCGATGCAGCCTTCTCGTCAGCCATATCAACTACCGCTGAAGGCACCGCTGACGGCCTCAGCTTCATCAGCCCAATATGCGATTAACGCCCCTTACCGGGCCCCTTACCGGCCTTGCCATACTTGCACTGCGCATTGTCGGCCTTGACGTAGTATGACTTGAAGTTACTCGCCTTTGGATCCTTGCAACCAACCAGGTTAAGCAGCTCAACCTTGCGGAACTGCACCGGATGGCTCTCACTCTGCAGCGAGATATATCCCTCGGAGAGCAGCTTCCCATCCTGCTTGATCGCCGGGTCGTGCCCGCTGACATTCCCGCCACCAATCTGTGGACGATCATAGGTCAGCACTGCCTGCCCGTCGATGCGGTGGGTAATCCGCTCGTCACCGAGAACCTCGATCTCAACCCGCACCCACTGATCGCCATCATAGGTCTTTGAGGTCGAATTGAGGCAGTGCGTCGTGAAGAGCTTGCCGCCAATCTCGACATTGGTCCCCGGAGAGCAGAGGTTGGCCGTCGTCCGCGGCCCCTTCCCCAGACCTCCCAGCAACTGTGCCTCGATCGAGATCGGGAAATCCTGATCCTTCCCCATGCTCGCCGCCGACTGCGAGTGAAGCATCACCCCGCTGTTGCGTGTCGCCCAGGCCGGCCCGTTCGTCGCCTGCTCACCGATGAAACGATACTCGACCCCAATCACGTAGTATGAGAACTTCTCCCGGTAAAATATATGCCCGAAGCGATCGTTATACTTGTCATATTTCTCATAACCGACCGTCATCATCCCATCCTCAACGCGGAAGGTGTTGCCAAAATTCTCGTTGAGCGCATAGCCGCGAATCTTCAGATCCCAGCCATCGAGATTGCGGCCATTGAAGAGCTGTTGCCACTCCTTCTTATCAGCATTCGGGACAGACTGCGCCTCCGGTGAAGTCGTCAGCGAGGGCATAATGATCAATGAAACAAGGGTAAACAACAATACAAGGCGGGTTATTCTCATGTCACTGCTCCGAAGATGGCTGCCGATCGAAGATTCGACCGGTCAATGTCAGTCGGCGGACGCAAGGTGGTCGATACAGTCGCGCAGCAACAGGCGATACCCCTGTCCGCCAACCCATTCGAGCACATTGACGCACGTGTTTCTTTGCGAAAGTTCGAGGGAATCGTCGAGACTCATCCCCTCGGCAAGGCTGATCAACACCCGGTTCCACCCTCCGTGCGAGACCAGCAATATCGTCTGCCCGTCAGCGTGGCGCTCCCGCAGACCGGCCATGAAAGACTCTACCCGGGCCAGCAGATCGAGAAAACTCTCACCACCCTCCGGCCTGAATTCAACTCGCGGCAGCGGAGTCGACAGCTCAGCCTCCTGGAGCACCTCGCGCTGGCGTCCCTCATAAATCCCGACACCGCGCTCACGCAGCCGCCAGTCATAGCTGACCGGCACTTCGCTCCCTGTTCGCTCGTGCAGAATGTAGCCGGTCGTATCGACTACCCGACCAAGATCGCTGGCATAGATCGCGTCAAACACGACCCCACTCAATCGCTCCCCCAGCCGTCGAGCCTGCTCACGGCCCGTCTCCGTCAACCTGCCCGGCTGATGCCCCTGCAGCGTGTTTGAAATATTCTCCTCTGTCTGCCCGTGCCGAACGAAGTATACTTTCATGCTTCCCTACGGTACGCCTGCCCGGCCAACCGATGACATATAAATACTTCCAAACCAGAGCCGGCCGTCATACTCATTGACACTGGTGATGTTGGTGTAAGCGCCGGAAACATCCTGCAGATTATGAACGATCCGTCCATCAACATCGACTCCGATCGTCCACGCCAGTGGCTCCGGCTTCAGTTGCCGCCAGGTCTCCGGCAGCCTGAAGAGCAGCTTCCTGGCCAGCGGCCAGCCAGCCAGCCCCTCCAGCACCGCCAGCCGCGGTGCCGCAAGGGCAACCCAGAAAGTGCCATTTTCATTGTATGAAAGATTATCCGGATGTCCGGGCAGGGCAGTGATGAAAAGCTCACTTGTCCCGGCCTTCGGCCCCTTCAGCCAGTAACGCCTGATCCGCGCCGGAATCGTCTCGTTGACGAGGAGAAAGGCATCATCCGGCCCCAGCGCCACCCCGTTGCCAAAATGGAGACCGCGCAGGTGAACCCGCGTCTCTCCCGACGGACTGTAGCTCATCAGCCTGCCCGTCGCCCGACCTTCCCAGAAATCGAGCACCCAGCGGTGCTCATCAAATCTCTGCGAGGCCTCAGTAAACCAGATAGTTCCGTCAGCGGCAATATCAAGGTCGTCGGTGAATAAAAACTTTACCCCCTCCGCACTCTCCGTCAACAGACGCAACCCGCCATCTTTCCCCAGTGCGAGCAGCCCTCTGAAGGCATCCGCGATGATCAGATCACCACGTGCATCAAACTCCATTCCCAGCGGCCGCCCACCGGTATTGATCACCGTCGTCGCCGGCTCTCCCTCGCGAAAACGAACCACACGGCCATCCTGCAATCCGGTGTAAAACCAGCCGTCAGGCCCCTTCGTCACATCCTCCGGCCCCTGCCCAACCCCGTCTACCACCTTCGTCAGCCCGGCTATCGTCGTCACCCGTGCAAACTCACCCGTCTTCCCGGGATTGGTGCCTGGCTGCCAGGCCACCGGGTCGATCGCCGCCGGCAATAGCCCCGCCAGCCCCAAGACCAGCAACACCCCCAACAGCAGAACCAGCCACCATCGAGACCTCATCTGGCATCTCCAACACCCAGCCCCCACTTGAGCCGTGTGTACACGATCCGAAAGCCGTTGCGCTCAGCATTTCGTTGTGACCCACTCCCTGGTGCCGCCCCCATCATCGCCAGGCGACACCCGCGCTCTCGCGCATACCGCAGCCGCGCAGCCAGCAGCGCCTGCTGCGCACCACAACGTCGCGCTTCCGGAATCGTGCTTGCTCCCGCCAGCAGGGCAATGTCGTCAACGATGAAGAGGCTCCCGGTCGCCACCATCCGCCCCTTCATCTCTACCAGAAACGAGACCGCCCCCTCGCGTAAAAAACTGACCACCGAGAGATCGTAGATCAGATCGACATACTCTGCGTACTCCCCCCACCCTGCTGCAGCCGTCCGACTCCAGACCTCACTTTCATCCGCCTGAGCCACCCTGACATCGAGATCACCCGACCACGCAGAGCTGCCGGGCGACTCCGCCCCTGCCCGAAAGTCGAGCGGCTGGCAGAGCAGACTCGTCATCTCTGCCAGCCGATATCCGCGATTGGAGAGCATCGAATGGACCCCGATACCTGCCAGCGGGCTGACCTCATGCCAGACCGGTGCCCCTCGTTGACGATAGAACTCCTCGATCTGCTCCAGATCCCTCTCCGCCGGCTCCGCCAACATCCCCAGCCCGAAGCTCTGTGTGCAGGGCGACGAGACCCCGTCGAAGAGCACATACGCACCAGCCACCTCGATCCATTCAGCGCCAACTTCAGGAGCAAGCCGCGCCCGCGCCTCGACAAAGGAGGCATTCGCCCGCCCCTCCGCCATCTCCAGGCGCCTCGCCAGCTCGATATCAGAAAAGAGGCCGGTCATTCACTTCCCAACCTTTGGCTCTGTCTCGCCAGACAGGGCTTACGCGAAAGGTGCCTTCCCGGCCTACCTCACACCGCGAAGTCTCGGCGCCGGCCCGCGTGCCTGGCTCAGACTAATCCCGCCAAAATCCGGCAGCAGTATCCGCCTGATCGGCTTGCCGGTCAGCTTCTCAATCGCCGAGAGCATCAACTCGTCGATCGGCGAGACCAGCGTAATCGCCTTTCCCGCCTTGCCCGCACGCCCCGTCCGACCAATCCGGTGGACATAATCCTCCGGCGCTTCCGGCACATCGTAATTGATCACGTGCGAGATTGAATCGACATCAATTCCCCGCGCCGCAATATCAGTCGCCACCAGTACCCGATGCTTTCCCTGCTTGAACCCGAGCAGCGCACTCTGCCGCTGCCCCTGCGTCCGGTCGGCGTGAATCCGGTCAGCCTTGTGTCCCCTTGCCTGCAGGATATGCGCCAGACGCTCCGCACTCCGTCGCGTCCGGGTGAAGACCAGCACCCTCGACTGGTTCTCCTCCTCGAGCAGGTGAAGCAACAGCGCCGTCTTTGACTCGCTGGCCACCGCATAGGCTGTCTGCTCGACCGTGCTCGCCGCCTTTCCACGCGGACTTACCTCGATCAGCTTCGGCTGGCGCATCGTCGACCGCGCCACACGCTCAATCTCCGGCGAAAAGGTCGCCGAAAAAAGCAGCGTCTGCCGCTTCTCCGGCAGCATCCCGAGCACCTCGCGAATGTCCGGCCAGAACCCCATGTCGAGCATCCTGTCGGCCTCGTCCAGCACCAGTGTCTCAACCCGCGAAATGTCGAGCGACCCGCGATCGAGATGATCGAGGAGCCTTCCCGGTGTCGCAATGACGATCGCCGGCGGCGTCCGCAACCCCTGCAACTGCTTCTCCATCGACATCCCGCCAACCAGCGTCACCACCTTCAGACTTCGCGCTGGCATCAACTGTCCGGCAACTACCTCGATCTGCAACGCCAACTCCCGCGTCGGCGCAATCACCAGTGCCCGCACCCCGGGGCGCGTCACCCTCATTATCCGGTCGATCACCGGCAACAAAAATGCTGCCGTCTTCCCCGTGCCTGTCTCTGCACAGCCAATCAGATCAACCCCTGTCAATATCAATGGTATCGCCCTCATCTGAATGGGCGTTGGGGCCTTATACCCCAATGACTCGCACCTTGAGACCAGTCTCTGGTCGAGTCCGATTTCGGAAAAACTCATGAACTCCCTTACCTGTAACTCTTTCTTTCTCAACCCGCTCTTCACGCACGCAGGCTCTTGCCAAAAGGCCCCGGACATTTGATCGATGCCCGGGGCCTTTGAACTTACCGATCAGTAACGCGACGAACGACCGCCGCCATAACCGCCGCCACGTCCACCGCCGCCGCCGCCGCCGCAACGACGACCGCCACCGCCGCCGCCGAATCCACCGCCGCCGCCGCCACGATCCTCACGCGGCCGGGCCTCGTTGACCGTCAGGTTGCGGCCTGCAACCTCAGCGCCGTTGAACTTGGCGATCGCCGCGTTCCCTTCCTCGCTGCTCGCCATCTCGACGAAACCAAATCCGCGCGAACGACCAGTGTCACGATCGGTGACCACCGTCGCCGACTCCACCTGGCCAACCTGGCTGAAGAGATCCTCGAGATGCTCTCCCGTCGTCTTAAACGACAAATTACCAACATAGAGTTTCATTGACATCAGATAGACCTTTAGACCTTCCCCTCCCTCAGGAGGTTGAAAGAAGCTTCGAAAACCTAATGGCCTCAGTGAACGGTCGCATTGAAGGCACTTGTTCGATAGCTCTCATCGAGCAGCTTCAGAGTTTATGACCAACCTGCTCTCGAACCATCTGAAAACGACCTCGCAACCCTGATGACATCTCCGGATAACTTACCGGGGAACCCAACAGGCGGGGGCGCATCACCGTTGATGCGCGAGAGAAGATAGACAAAACAGAATATGCACCATTCCCGCAGCAATTGCAATGGCTTTAACAAACATCTCTGAAATTTTCTTATCAGATCAAAGAAAGTCGGATGATGGCACTCCCGGCAGGCCCCTGTGGCAACTACTGCGTGTCCCGGCGGAAAGCGACTCGAACGTGTCAGCCTGCCTCTTGCTGACGCTCGGCGACAAGGTCACGCAAGCTGGCGAGTGAGAGGCTGCCCGGAGGGGTACGCTGATCGGCCATGCGTTCAATTGTATAGAGCAGTGTCGAGTTATACGGAGTCGGAACGGAGTGCTTCTCGCCAAGAAGAACGATCTCACCATTGAAATAGCCGGCTTCAGTGGTGCCACGTTCCTGGCGGAGATCGGTCCAGGTCGAGGTATGGGCGCGGCGGTCATCGGGAAGCGTGGCAGCAATGGCAATGGCCGCGGGATCTTCAACAACCGCGCGCAGTGCGGCAATGTGACCCGGCAGGTCATAAAGACCGGAACTGTCCGATGAACTGTCACGATCATCGATCGAGATCCCGGCGGCAGCAAGAGTCCTCAGCGCCTCCTCCTCGACTTCGGCCATGAAGCGGGCAACGTCGGGCAGCAGCATCGCCAGTTGCAGATGAAGGCCGAGTATCGCCAGCGTGGCGTTATTGAGATTGAGCACCAGTTTGGCCCACTTGACCGCCATAATCGAATTGGAGAGGCTCACCCTGAAACCGGCACGATCGAGATCGGCCGCCAGCTCTCGTCCTGGTGATTCGCACCCAAGCGGATATCCACCAATGGCGATGTCGTTGCGAAAGTTCAAGGAGATGATCCCCGCCCCGGGCATGTTGACACAGAGTCCGGCTGAGACCCCGAAAACGCTCAGGAAGCGACGGGCGGCATACTCCTCACTGCGCACACCATTTTGCAGACAAAAGACAGGAGTCGTCTCCGGATAAATGTCGCGCAGATCGTGCAGCGATTTCGGCACCTCCGCCGTCTTGACCGCCAGCAGAATCCGATCGCCCGGCAGGACATCAATACTGCTCAGCGATGCCACCGCACCGATCTCCCGCACCACCCGGGCACCATCTTCCCCCCTGATCTCCAGACCGGCAAGGTTGATTGCCTCAACGTGGTCAGGACGTCCGATCAGCAACACCTCAGCGCCAGCCACCGCCAGCCGTCCGCCAATCAGACTGCCCAGGGCGCCAGCTCCATAAACAAGATACCGCATAGCGCTTACCACCCGGAAAAGAGAAAATGGCCATACCAACAAACCAGAGCAGGTGACGTGGGTGCGACCCGATTACGCATGCTCTGGTACCCGAAACCTGAGAATACTCCCGGCAAGACTCGAACTTGCGACCCCCTGCTTAGAAGGCAGATGCTCTATCCGACTGAGCTACGGGAGCAAAGTTTTTATTATAGCAGCATCACTCGCGCAGGCAAGCAGCCAACCTGCAATTGCAGCCACTGGTCAAAGTCACCAGCGGAAGGCATAATGAAGAGTGATCTTTGTGAATGGTGAAATATGACTGGTCAAAAATGGCTGGTGAAAAAGAAAGCGACGGGCACTGCGGCAGGGTATCACAACGGGAATGAACGGCCTTGAGTGGTGTGGCAGGTCTGAGTTTGTGGCAGGTCTGAGTTTGTGGCAGGTCTGAGAAGATACTAAGGGGAGAGAAGATACGAAGGGGAGAAAGGATGAGCACGATCCTCGTCGTTGATGACGATGTCGGTCCGTATCGTGAGATCGAGAGTGGTCTGAGCAGCAGCGACCACCGATTGTTGCACGCCAGCGAGCAGTCGGCAGTACTCTCGATCATTGCTGAAGCCCACGTCGACCTCGTGCTCTTCGGAGCCGACCCGACGAATTACGACAGCCTGAACCTGCTCCGGGAGATTCGCCTCCTCTTCCCCGGCGTCAGGACCATCCTCATGTCAGATCGCGGCACGCCGGCAGCCGCCATCGCCGCCCTTCACGGCAAGGTCTGCGACCTGCTCGTCAAGCCCTTCACCGTTGCCGAGCTTGTGGCCGCCATCGAGGGGGCACTCGGCCTCTGCCTCATCCCTGAAATCGAGGTCATTTCCGCTCAACCTCACTGGGTTGAACTGCGTGTCCCATGCGACCTCAATGCCGTCCCTCTCCTCCAGAAGCTGCTGGTGCAGCTTGAGGCCGATCTTCCCGAGGAGACACGCGACGCTGTCTCCTATGCCTTCCGCGAAATGCTCAATAATGCCATTGAACACGGAGGCAACCTCAACCCGGCGAGCTTTGTCGAAGTCGCCTCGATTCGCCTTAAACGAGCGATCATCTTTCGGATCAAGGATCCCGGCCCGGGATTTGATCCCGGCCAGCTGCCCCACGCCGCCGTCAGCAATCCCGATTATGACCCATTCCGTCACGTGACCATTCGCAATGAGAAAGGCCTGCGCGCCGGTGGCTTCGGGATTCTTCTCACCAATCAGCTGGTCGATGAACTCGTCTACAACGAGCGAAGAAACGAACTCATCTTCGTCAAATACCTCGACTGACCCCCCTCAGACTTCGTCAGCCAGCAGGTCTTACACACACAGCATCGCCTCTCTTCTCTCCTGCTGTCTGACTCCTCATTCCTCAAAACAGTATTGCCCTTCCTGAGCCGTCGGGCGAAAACCGGACTAAATGCGAAGCCCCCCCAGGCATCTCATTCAACGGTTCGTCCTGACGACTCAGGAAGGGCAATACCTTCCCGCGACTTACATTACTCCGACAATAATCGGAAGATTGTTCGCGACTGTGGTGTCGAAAGCGTTATTAAACTGTATGCAGCTCTAATCCCCGGAGAGCGCCGGAAATAGCACCTGTCAATTTCCAGCCAGCCTCTGAGATCTCCGGTCCGCCTGCATTGGCAAACCGGAGTTCCGACTAAACTCTATGCGGCCTCTTTCGAGGGGGAGACATAAACATCGTACTGCCATCTGGGCCCCTCGACCTCGATTGGCTTGTCCGGCTCCCAACTACCCGCCAGAGCAATATCGATCGCCTCACGAAACGTCGCTTCGACCTCCGGCTCCACCTTCTCCCTCTTGCAGGCCTTCAGATGGCGACCAAGAATCTCATCCACGACGCGCTTCTTCGCCGGCGAAAGCTTCCGATATCTCTTTAACTGCAGCTCATCCCTGATTCGCAGGTTCATTTGCCCTCCTCTATCTTCAATAAGAATAAGGTTATTTCATCCCTCACATCTCTGCATTCAAGGCGTCACTCATGAGCGTCTCAGGCTCGACGCCAATATAGAACGCTGCTGTCGCCGGATCTTTCCTTTTTCTTTACTCAGTATTCTGTTGTCAATGCTGGGTGACCAACAATTTTTAACAGGTGAGAGTCCCGCTGCCTGTTAAATACGCCCCCCAACCAGTCTCAACTCGTCTCTCGTTTCCACACTCATTTAATCCGGCGTTCAGATGTGTTAAACGATCCGGCTGTTGCTTTGTTTAAAATTAGTATTAAATAATCTTCTGCAGTATCGACCTGGGTATCAACGTGGATTGATCAGGAGCGAAGAGTGTGGAGGCAGGGGGGGTACATCTCAGGTGGTGCGACAGGGTGAGCCATGAAAAAATAGATTGCTCTGAGAGGTGAATCGACTTTATCATCCTGGGCGGTTCAAGTGGGAGAAGGGAGAAGAGAGAGAGCAATGTCAGAGCGAACGAGAGGGCGTGGAGAAGCGAAGGGTGAGGTGGGGCGGGGAGGCAATGAGCGGGGTAGCCGGCGGAGCGGCCCTGACGGGGGGAGGCGCAAGCTGCTGATTGGAGGTGCCGCCGGGATCGGGGTGCTGGCGACAGCGGCGGCGGTGGGCTACCGTGCCGGCTGGTTTGGAGGTGATGGCAGGGACGGGGATGGCACTGAGAGGTCAGGCTTATTGACACCGGAGACGCTGACGCCAACGCGAGAGAACGCAGTACGTGCGGCGAGTGAGATCGTCAGCCACTACACTCGACGTCTGAGAAATGCGTCATCGACGATTCACGCCGTGCGGGCATTCGGTCGAAACTTCAGATTGGACGATAAGACGGGGGCAGTCGATTACCTCTGTTCGCGGTTTGCGGCGGAGAGAGAGGTTGGCGGAAAGCGTCATCTCTGCTTTCCGCGCGAGCATGAAGTTCACGACAACAGCTTCCTGAAGACGATGCTTGAGGCAGGGGTCGCCCTCGAACAGCCGATCACGGTCGGCAGCAGCCGTTACACGTTGCGCGATCTGGGTGAGAGCGCCAGGGCACTCTTTCGTTTCGACCCCGGCAACCTGAGGCGTTATGATCCGGTACTGCCGGAGGAGCATCTTCCGTGGGGGCTGATCGCCTTCTCGATTCTCGTGCCGCCGACAGCGCCAACATGGGTCAATGCCCTGGGAGAAAAGATCGACTTCAATGAGGTGATCGATCGTGGGCTGGCCGACTATGAGGGAGTATGCCGGCTGCTGCTTGCCGCGGATGCGCCGCCAAAGGGAGAATCGACAGCCTATCGCGAGAAGATTACAAAGTATAGCTGTTATGGGATGCACTCATTTTACGGCTTCTTCTCCTGTTATCGGCATGGTTATCGTGGCAACGGGCTGAGTGAGAGGCTGACAGAGTTAAAGGATCACCTGATAACGAGGCTGCAGCGTGATGCCGAGGCCCTGGCGCGGGAGACTGACGCGGCGCGACAGTATGGGCAGAAGTATATAGATCAGATGGGAGTGGGACCGGATGGCCGAAAACGTGGATCGGGAGGCCCTCCGGCAGATCTGATCGACGTCATCAGCCTCAACAACTTCATCAAGATGAACGGGCACGGCTTCGAGGCGCTCAATTACATTCGGCTGCACAACCTGTTTCCCTTCTCAATGGTCCAGGAGAAGCGGATGCAGGCGGCGGAGGCACAGCTTTTCGAGGCAATGGTCAGGCTGCGTGCCCGCGACCTCGACAGCTTCTACCGGTGGGATCCGAAGTTTGTCAGCGATATTGTCATCGCGGTCTCCCATGCGCTGCGGGCAATGAAGCTGCTCAGCCCGGATAACCCGGATAATGCAGTCTGAGCACAATCTGGCAATCTGGCAATCTGGCAGTCTGGCAGTCTGGCAGTCTGGCAGTCTGGCAGTCTGGCAGTCTGAAAGATCGGGGCCCCTGAAATCAATAAATAGTGAACCTGAAACCAGGTCAGGGTAGGAAGAAATGGCAGTAAGCAAAGAGAAGGTGATGCGTGGCCGATGGTCGGCAGTCTCAGCGGCAGCAATGCTCGCACCGATATTCACAACAATGACCATGTTGACGATGAGCTGGCAGGCAGTTCCCGGTCAAACGATTGCGCCCCGGACGGTAGCGGCTCAGTGCGCGAGCCTGACTCCGGCCGGCAGCGGGGCTGACGGTAAGGCGGCTGCTGGTGGTGAGAAAGACACCCTCAGCCAGGCGATCTCCGGGGCTGGCGAGCAGGATAATCAGGAGAAGGAGCGAGTCGGGTTTGTCCGGCAACTGGGAGAGAGTTGCAATCAGCGAGCGGTAAGGCCGCTGATCGACCTGCTGCGTGATCCCTCGCTGGCAATCCGCGTCGCGGCAATCGAGGGGCTTGGACGCCTCGGTGACCCGGAATCAATCGACTTTCTCGTCGACCAGGCTTTTGATGAAGCGGTAGAGATTCGGATGGCCCTGATCGGTTCACTGGCATCTTTCAGGTATCAGAAGGCAAAAACGACGATCCTCAACAGCATCGCTCATCCTGGAGGAAAAGAGATTACCAGAGAGGACGAACTCCGGGTGCGCGGCGTCGCCATCCTCACACTCAATAATATCAGCGACAACACCTACTGCTATAAGGCAATCACCTTTCTGCACGATCTCGGGGAGACAAAGAATCCGGCACTGCTGAAGGTGATCGACGAGATATTTACCGCGCTGACACAGACTCGCAATGGAACTCGCGAAATGATCGGCATCCTCAAAAGGCACAGCTCGCCGATGATGCGGATCTGGATGGCGCAGCGAATGGGAAGTCTGCGCCTGGCCGAGGCGCGTGATGCCCTCTCCGAGATTGCCGCCAATGACCGCGATCCGCAGGTCAGAGGCGAGGCAGAGGCCGCCATCAGGATGATCGATCAGCCGGCGAAGTGACCGGGATTCACTCTCGACGGCTCTCTTTACCCGCTACTGCGCCAGATCCTCGAAGTCCTCCATGCTTGGCAGTTCACCGAGGTCACGCAAACCGAACTGGATGAGGAACTCTCGTGAGGTGCCGTACATCATCGGTCGCCCGACTGTCTCCTTGCGCCCTTTGGTGACGATCAGCCTCTTTTCAAGAAGCGTCTTGATTGCCGAACTGGAACTGACACCGCGGATATCGAGAATCTCGGGGATGGTGATCGGCTGCTTGTAGGCAATCACCGCCAGCGTCTCCAGCGCGGGAAGCGAGAGCCTGGCCGATGGTCGGGTTTTGAGGTACTTGCGGATGAAATCGTGATGCTGCGGGCGGGTGGAGATGCGCCATCCACCGGCGACCTCGCGAATCTCCAGGCCGCTCCCGCGCTGCTCGTACTCGGCAATCAGATCGTTGAGGGCAATACTGACCTCCTCTTCCGGCACGGTCCCGAGAACCTTGCAGATCTGTTTGAATGGCAGTGGCTCCTCGGCGACGAAGAGCAGGCACTCAATCACCGGTCGGATCTCTTCGCGGGTCGCGGTGATGGCGTCGTCAAGTGATTCTCCAGCGGGCTCCTCGACCAGCAACGCCGGCTCCGGAGCACCGGAATCGACGGCCTCTGGTTCCACTGCCTCGGGTTCTGACAGCTCCGCCCCCGGGGCAGCAGGATCAGTATGGGGTGTCATTGCGGTTTCCTGCTCCTGCTCATGATTCTGAGCAGACAAATCTTCCAATGAATCCTGTGAATCCTGTGAATCCTGTGAATCGTGCATCTCGTCGTTCATACGGGTCTGGTCTCTTCCTGGGACGGGCTCTCCTCAGGAGAGACTGATTTGCGGCGCGCGTATATTTCGCCGAAGAGTTCACGCTGGACGAGGCTGATCTTCATCGTCTTGACCATTTCGAGAAATGTAAGGAAAGTGACGATCAGTTCGCGCTTTGAGCGGGCGAGAGCGAAGAGATCACGAACATTGACCTCTTCCTGAGCGTCGAGTAGCGACTCGATCCAGGCCAGCTTTTCGGCCATGGTTATCTCGTCACGATGGATCTCCATCTCGACGGCCGACTCGGCGCGGGTCAGCATCTCCCGAAAGACACGGAGCAGATCGAAGACCGTTGCCGAGACTTCCGGGTTGTTCTTGTCAGTTTCGAGAGCCCCGCGGGTGTAGCTGGCCGCCTCGATCTCCGCCCGGGAGTAGAGCATGTTGGCAGCCGATTTGAATTTCTGATATTCAAGCAGGCGATCTACCAGTTCGGCTCGTGGATCTTCGAGCAACCCATCCTCAGCCGCCAACGGTGAATCGGGCTGTGGCGGCGGCAGCAGCATCTTCGATTTGATGTAGATCAGGGTCGAGGCCATGACCAGAAAGTCGCCAGCCACCGCAATATCGAGCTGCTCCATCAGCGCGAGGTATTCGAGATACTGCTCGGTGATTCTTGCAATCGGGATGTCGGAGATGTCGATCTCATCCTTCTTGATCAGATAGAGCAGGAGATCGAGCGGCCCCTCGAAGTTTTCGAGCCTGACGCGGTAATTGTCACGTCGGCTCTCGTCGGTCTGCGTATAGCTGCCGTTAGTCTCGGCAATCTTCTGCTGCTGATTCGACGCCGGCGAATCAGCAGCGGCTGGCGGGATGGGTTGATCGGCCATTTATTGTTACCTGATGCTCTGCTCGACGATCTCTGATCAGACCCAGTTGAGGTTCATCGCCCGACGGACATCGGCCATGACCCGGCCGGCCTCCTCGCGCGCACGCCGTGATCCGTCAATGATCACATCGTGAACCTCATCCTGATGGGCGCGATAATAGTTAAGCCGCTCAGTTACCGGCGCAAGATGCTCGATCAGCGCTGCTGCCAGCGCCTTCTTACGATCGACACATCCGATCCGCGATTCACGGCAATCCCCATCGAAACGGTCGGCAACATCCACGGGTACGAAGAGGCGATGCATCTGGCAGACATCGCAATCTTCCGGGTGCCCCGGATCCGACCGGCGCAGTCGTGTCCGATCGGTAATCATCCGACGCACCTTCTCGGTCAGCACCTCCGCCGTGTCGGAGAAATCGATCGTGTTGTTGTAACTCTTCGACATCTTCCGCCCGTCAATGCCAATCAGTTTTGGTGTCTGCGTCAGCAGCGCCGCCGGCTCCGGAAAGACATCACCATAGAAATTGTTGAAGCGCCGGACAATCTCGCGTGTCAACTCGACGTGCGCCACCTGATCCTGTCCCACAGGCACATAGTCGGCACGATACATGCAAATATCCGCCGCCTGCAGCACCGGATAACCGAGAAAAGCGTAGTTGCCAAGGTCCTTGTCGGTGATATTCTCGCGCTGCTCCTTGTAAGTAGGCACGCGCTCCAGCCAGCCCAGCGGCGTTACCGCCGAGAAACAGAGGTGCAGCTCCGCATGCTCCGGCACCAGCGACTGCAGGAAGATCGTCGATTTGACCGGATCGAGCCCCGCCGCCAGCCAGTCAGTGACCATGGCCATCGTGTTCTCTCTGATCCGCGATGTATCTGCATAATCCGAGGTCAGGGCATGCCAGTCTGCAACAAAGAAATAACAGTCGTAGGCATCCTGCTTGCTGACCCAGTTCTTCAGCGCACCCTCATAGTTGCCCAGATGAAGCCTTCCGGTCGGGCGCATTCCACTGACTATTCGTTTCATATTTGTCGAGATTAAAGATAAAGACTCTCCCCCGAACTATCGTGAGGCTATTCCAGAATCCAACTGACGACATTAAATACCGGCATGGTCAGCATTCTGGTCAGCCCTAATTGAACCATCACGATAAGCAGGACGAAGCCGGCCCAGCCAGGTATCTGCACGTAGAGTTCGGCAAGGCTGTCCGGCAGGAGGTTGCGCAGCACGTGATGCCCGTCAAGCGGAGGTATCGGAATCATATTAAAAACGGCAAGGATGATGTTGAGCGAAATCCCAATCTCCAGAAACTCGGTCAGTGGCTGGAAATACTCACCCAGCAGGCTCTGCGGTATGAGCGATGTCTGGAAGGCGACTTTGTAGATGAAAACAAAGATCATGACAAGGAGGACATTGCTCATCGGACCGGCAAGGGCAATCACAATCTCACCGCGACGACGATTACGAAGATTACCAGGGTTGAATGGAACCGGCTTCGCCCATCCGAACATCCAGGCTCCCACCGAGGTGGTGATGGCAATCAGTGGAAAGATGATCGTCCCAAAGAGGTCAATATGTGCTATCGGGTTGAGCGTCACCCGGCCAAGATAACGCCCTGTCGGATCGCCTGATCTCTCGGCAGCCCAGGCATGCGCACATTCGTGTACGGTCAGCGACAACAGAAAAACCACAAACCAGATCAGAATCGACCCGAGATTCAGACCGTCCATTACAATCACCTCCATTCTTCAGGCAAAGAAATTTACATTATCACGCGCTCGAAAGCGCTGTCAATTTCGACTACCCGAAGTCAAAGGGGGAATGGAGAATGGAGAATGG
>CAIKMY010000389.1 GCA_903828635.1 uncultured Acidobacteriota bacterium | reverse complement strand
TGGACAGTATTGACAATATGGACCATGGACAAATGGACATCCTGGAGTTAATACACTTGTCCATTTGTCCATGGTCCATATTGTCAATACTGTCCATTCTGTCCATAGTCCATATCTCTCCATATCTCTCCATATCTCTCCATATCTCTCCATAGTCCGGATTACCCCTTTTGATAAAGCTGATATATGATCATACTGGTTACTTCGGAAGCAGGGAATCGGTGGTCAACATATGTCAATGAGCGATCCGCGGTTTGGTGAGTCAACAGAGATACTGGAGAAGCAGGCGCTGAAGGAACCGCCGCGATTCAAGGTCTTGCTGCACAACGACAACTATACAACCATGGAGTTTGTCGTTTACATTCTGGTAGAGATCTTTCACCATTCGGAGATACAGGCGATAAAAATAATGTTGCAGGTTCATCTTGAGGGAGTCGGGATTGCCGGAATCTACACACACGAGATAGCCGAGACAAAAGTGGCGCAAGTCGTCAGGATGGCGCGCCAGTATGAGTATCCGTTGATGTGTACGATTGAGGAGGAGTAGTCCCCCGGGGGCTGAGATTTATGATCACTAATGAGTTACAGGCGACATTGAATCTGGCAGAGACTGAAGCCAGGGCGCGTCGCCATGAGTTTTTGACGCTGGAGCATCTGCTGCTGGCGATGCTGCAGGATCGGACTGCCACTGACGTGCTGGTTAATTGTGGTGCGCATCTCAGGCAGCTGCGGCAGGATTTGGAGTCCTTCTTTGATGAGAGAATGGCCCCCATGAGGCTGGTGAGTGATCGGGAGCCCGAGAAGACCGCTGCCTTCGAGCGAGTGGTGGAGCGCGCGATTCTGCAGGCTCAGGCCTCGGCGCAGGAGAACATCGATGCTGGCAACATTCTCGCATCACTCTTCGAGGAGGAGCATTCGCACGCACGGTATCTGCTGGAGAAGCAGCACATTACAAAGCTGGATGTTCTCAACTACATTTCGCACGGTGTCTCCAGGCAGGATCTGTCGGTGATGCCTGTTTACAATGAAGATGAGGATGAGGACGAGCATGAGGCACGGCAGGTTCGAGATCCGCTCAATGCCTTCGCGGTCAACCTTGTTGCCCGGGCAGCCGAGGGACGCATCGATCCGCTGATTGGGCGTGACGCAGAGATTGAGCGCACAATCCAGGTGCTGACACGGCGACGGAAGAACAATCCGCTCTACATCGGCGATCCCGGCGTAGGCAAGACGGCGATTGCCGAGGGGCTGGCTTACCGCATCGAGCGTGGTGAGGTGCCGGAGGTTCTCAAAGGGTGTGATGTCTACGCGCTCGATCTTGGCGCATTACTGGCAGGGACGCGATATCGCGGCGAATTTGAGCAGCGTCTCAAGGCGGTGATCCTCACATTGCAGAAGAAGCCCGGGGCTATTCTCTTCATCGACGAGATTCACACGATTGTCGGTGCCGGAGCGGTAAGCGGTGGCTCGATGGATGCCTCGAACATCCTCAAGCCGGCGCTGGCATCGGGAGAGATCCGCTGCATTGGCTCGACAACCCATTCGGAGTACAAGGCGTCATTCGAGCGTGATCGGGCGCTGGCACGTCGGTTTCAGACGATCGAGATTTCGCAGCCGTCAATCGAGGACACCTTTCAGATCCTGAAGGGGCTGCGGAGCCGCTACGAGGAGCATCACAAGGTGTCTTACAGTGACGAGGCACTGCGAGCGGCGGCTGAACTCTCGGCAAAGCATATCAACGACCGGTTTCTGCCGGACAAGGCGATTGACGTTATCGATGAGGTGGGAGCGGCAGTACGGCTCCGGCCGGAGGCAGAGCGTCCGCAAGTGATCGGCGAGCACGAGGTGGAGCTGGTAGTTGCACGGATGGCGAAGATTCCGCCAAAGTCGGTCTCGAAATCGGATCGCGAGCGGCTGCGCGGGCTTGAAGCGGACCTGCGCCAGGTGATCTTCGGGCAGGATCACGCGATCAACCAGGTAGTCAACGCTATTATCCTCGCGCGTGCGGGGATGGGGCGACCGGAGAAGCCGATCGGGTCGTTCCTTTTCTCGGGGCCGACAGGTGTTGGCAAGACGGAGCTGGCAAAACAGTTGGCGCGGACTCTCGGGGTTGAGTTTCTGCGATTCGACATGAGCGAG
>CAIKMY010000388.1 GCA_903828635.1 uncultured Acidobacteriota bacterium | reverse complement strand
TGCCTCGACTCTCACTTGCTGAGAGCCATTGCCCGGTGGCAGCAACGGCTCGATATCGAGCGCTTTCGCGGCTCCTGCGCCTTCCTCCTCCGCCTGTTTCAGCAGACGCGAAATCAGACGCAGAAAGCCGTGATTGACGATGGCTACATGCTCGACGATCTCGGCAATCGTCCAGCGTCCCTCCGCCGGCCGGAAGTTCTCCTGCTCCGTGCTCAGCCCGGCCACTGTGGATAAAAATTTTTCGTGAACTGCCTCGTTGGCGGTAAGGATTTCTCCGATTGATTGATAGCCCATTCTCAAACTCCCCTTATTGTTGACAAGTGAAAGAGCTCACACCAGGAGGCAAAAGAACCTCCCGGCGAGCCAAACCGGCAATGATTGGGCATCGGCCCTGATTGAATAAGCGTAATCCCTGACGAGGAGCGATATTATCACAGGAATCATTGAGTACTGCCCGATTTCGGGCTTGTCTTCATTCGTCCTGATGTATAGAATTCCCGAAGACTGCAATGTAATGATCCTGATAAATAGTCAATATAAGTAGTTAATCCCCGAAGAGATAATCCCCGCCACACACCAAGAGATATTCGGCCCGGAGAGGTTTGGCAAAGACGAGGTTCTTTGTCGGGAGTTCTGTCGTTCGCCATCAGCGTCGGGGTCAGACAGCCTGCCAGTGAGGAGGGGGCTGGTCTGTCCCGGGGATGATGGCAGATGCAGGTGTCGGTTGAACTGATTGGAGGAGTGATTGGAGTTGATTGGAAGAGGTGGTCGCAGCGGTGCGTTTTGGCTGATGGTGCTGGTGGTTGGAGGGCTGGGATGTTGGCTGGCAGGCGGAGAGTGGCGCGGGCGAGTCGTGGCAGGCGAGGGCTCAAATGGTGAGGATGAGTTAAAAAGCAGGGCAGAGTCGGCATACCGGCGACTACCGATGATATTTGAGGCGAATGAGGGGCAGGTTGACGGAGATACTGCGGGTGAAGTGCGCTATCTGGCACGAGGTCACGGCTATCGGGTCTACCTGACATCGTCGGAGGCAGTGCTGTCACTGGCGGAGACGCCGGGGCGTGGAACAGGCGAGGCCGGGAGTGGTGGCCGCGAGGGGGTGCTGCGGTTACGCTTGACGGATTGGAATCGCGGGGGAGAGATCGTCGCGCTCGATCGGCTGCCGGGGCAAAGCAACTACCTGCTGGGTAACGATCCGGCAGCGTGGCACAGCGGCGTAGCACAGTACGGCAGAGTGGAGTATCGGGAGGTCTATCCCGGAGTGGCGCTGGCGTGGTACGGGACACAGCAATCCCTTGAGTATGACTTTGTGGTTGCACCGGGAGCCGATCCCGGGCGGATCGGAATGAAGATCGATGGGGCATCGGGGATGGAGATCGACGAGCGGGGCGATCTGGTCCTGACTGTCGAGGGGCGGAGGGTGACACATCGGCGCCCGCGAGTTTACCAGTCGAGCGGGCAGCTCAGCGGAAAAGCCGGGACGCGGGGTACGCGGGAGATCCCGGGTAGTTACACCATCGGGCCTGACGGGCGGATCGGCTTTGAACTTGGGGAGTATGACCGGTCAAAGCCGCTGGTGATCGATCCGGTCATCGATTATTCGACCTTCGTTGGTGGCATCGGGTCGGATGAGGGACTGGCGATTGCGATCGACCGGCAGCAGAACGTTTACGTCACCGGGACAACCTATTCGAATAATTTCAATGTGCTGGCCCCCTTGCAGACGAGCAATCGGGGCGGGAAGTACGATGCCTTCGTCACCAAAATCGAGGCAACGGGGGCTGGGATTATCTACTCGACCTATCTTGGCGGGAGCGGTGAGGATGAGGGGAGAGGGATTGCGGTTGACGGTCAGGGCAATGCGATCGTCGCGGGGATTACCAATTCACGAGACTTCAATGTCAGGAATGGATTGCAGTCACGACCTGGCGGGGCGTCCGAGGATGGCTTCGTCGCGAAGATCGATGAGAGCGGCTCGGGGCTGGTCTTCTCGACCTACCTTGGCGGGAGTGATATTGACGAGGCCTTTGCGGTGGCGGTCGATGCGGGCGGGGATATCTTCGTCGCCGGCTCGACCAACTCGGTCGATTTCCCGGTGAGGAATGGTCCGCAAGCGGTGAAGCGGGGTGGTTACGACGCCTTTCTGGCAAGGATTCGGGCTGATGGCAGCAGCCTGACGTGGGCGACATATCTTGGAGGGAACGGTTTTGACGAGGCATACGGGGTGGCGGTCGATCACCTTGGTGGGGCATATATTATCGGTGTGACCGAATCAGGCGATTTCCCGACACTCAACGCCTTCCAGCCGCGGAGCGGCGGCGGGGCCGATATCTTCGTTGCCCGGGTCGGCGTGCAGGGGACGGCGCTGGTCTATGCAACCTATCTCGGAGGCAGCGGCAGTGATTTCGGGTATGGGATCGACGTCGATCGCGATCAGAACGTCTACCTGACAGGGCATACTTTTTCGAGCAACTTTCCGGTCTACAGCCGGGCCGGGACGCCATTGCAGGCAGGATTCCGGGGTGGTGCGGAGGCCTTTGTCACCGAGATCGAAGCGAGTGGCAGATCTCTGGTCTACTCGACATTTCTAGGAGGGGCGGGGGGCGATTTTGGCCGTGGGATCGCGGTGGATGACAGTGGCTCTGCAGTGGTCGCCGGCAGGACGAGCTCGACCGATTTCAACACCCTCAATCCGCTACAGGCAGTTAACCGTGGCGATTTCGACGCCTTTGTCACGAAGATCGCGCCATCGGGGGATCGTCTGATCTACTCGACCTATCTTGGAGGCAACGGGCAGGATCTGGCACTGGGGGTTGCCGTCGACAGTCTTGGCAATGCCTATGTTACCGGTGACACGTTATCGACCAATTTCAACACGAGGAATCCGCTGCAGCCGTCCAACCGCGGAGGATTTGATGCCTTCGTTGCCCGGATCAACGCCAGCGGGACGACTCTCGACTATTCGACCTACCTTGGCGGAAGTGGTGAGGATATCGGGCTGAGCATCGCGATTGACGCCGCAGGGAACGCCTATATCACCGGTTATACCAGTTCCAACGACTTCCCGACGAGCAATGCGATTCAGAACAGCAGCCGCGGCGGGCTGGAGGTCTTTGTGACAAAGATCTTCACCGACGCCTCGGCGATCGCCTTCAACACCTACATTGGCGGCAACGGATCGGATACGGGGTCGGGGATTGTCGTTGATCAGGGTGGCAACTGCTATGTGATCGGGACAACTGCCTCGACCGACTTTCCGGTTCGCAATGCACTGCAGGGAAGTTCGCGCGGCGGGTTCGACATCTTTCTGCTGAAGCTCAACGCGACCGGCTCCAACCTGATCTTTTCGACCTACATTGGCGGGAGTTCGGGGGATCTTGGGAGAGCCCTGGCGATCGATGCCTCGGGAGCAATTCACATCGTCGGCGGAACCTTTTCGGCCGACTTTCCGTTGGTCGGGCCCTTCCAGCCGACGAGTCGCGGGGGTGGCGATGCTTTTGTCGCCAAGGTCAACCCGACAGCGACGGCCCTGGTCTACTCCAGCTTCCTTGGAGGCAGCGGGCTGGACGAGGCGACGGCCGTGGCCCTTGACGCCGCGGGGAATGTCTGTGTCGTCGGCACGACCGGATCGGCCGATTTCAATGTCAAAGATCCGCTCTTTATGACGATTCAGGGGCAGCAGGATGTCTTCGTCAGCAAAATTGCGGCCAGCGGTGGCAGCCTGCTCTTCTCGACATGGCTCGGCGGCAGTCGCAATGATGTTGGCAACGGGATTGCCGTCGATCGATCGGGGAGCATCTATGTCACCGGAGCGACATCATCGACCGATTTCCCGCGCAAGAGTGCGCTGCAGGCAGCCTACGGTGGCGGAGATTTCGACGCCTTTCTGACGAAGCTGAGCGGCACGGGCAGCATGGTCTTTTCGACCAGTCTGGGTGGCAGCTTTACGGATGTTGCCAACGCAGTGAGCGTCGACGCTCAGGGGAATGCCTACCTGACAGGGATTACCAGCTCCGGCAATTTCCCGGTGAAGAATGGCTTACAGACGGAGAGCCGCGGTGCAAACGAGGCCTTCCTGACACGCTTCAACGCGGCAGGTTCCGACCTGATTTTTTCGAGTTATCTGGGTGGATCGGCGGACGATCGGGGATCGGGGGTGGTGGTTGACAGCACGGGTGTGGCCTACGTCGTCGGAGCGACGGCTTCGGCCGATTTCAATATCCAGTTTCCGCTGGTGGCATATGGCGGCGGGACGGATATCTTCGTGGCGAGGGTGGTGTCAGAGGCTGCGCTGGCGGTCTCGCCGCGAGTGCTCGAAGTGCAGCTTGGCAAAACAGCAACCCTGACGGTGGCGCTCAATGTCGCGGCGACAGCTCCGGTGACCATCGCGCTGACCTCATCGAATCCGGCGCTGGTGGCAGTACCAGGAAGCGTCATCGTTCCCACCGGAGCCTCGACCACGACCCTGACGGTGACGGGAAAGGCCCTCGGAGGGCCGATAACCATCAGCGCTCTGCTGCCGGACAATGTTGGTGGGACAACGGCTGCCGCCAACGTGACGGTGGTGGCGGCCAATCGCGAACTGGCGATACCCTCGACAAGAGTTGCTGCCGGCGGGCTGCTGACTCTGCCGGTGCAATTGACTGCTCAGGGCAACGAGAATCGCATCGCCTTCAGCGTCGAGATCGACCCGACGGTGCTCATTACTCCGCAGTTTCTTCCCGGTGAGGATGCCGCCAACGCCACTATCGAGACCTCGACGATTCAGGAGACGCGAGGACGCTACGGGTTCACCATCTACCTGCCCCAGGGGCAGGCCTTTGCCGCCGGAACTCGCGAACTGCTGATCTTCCAGGCGGTAGTCGTCGGAGGAGCCGGTGTGGCCTCGACCCGGATTCTCTTCGGCGATCAGCCGACGGTGCGCCGCGTCAGCGACCTTGCCGGCAGCGCCGTGGTGGCGGGTTATCTCCCCGCTGAGATCGGGATCACTCTGGGGTATGAAGGTGATGTCTCTCCACGTCCGAACGGGAGCAACGGGACGGTGACTACGGCCGACTGGGCGGAGAGTGGCAGGTTTGCGGCGTTACTTGAACAGCCGGCGGCCGGC
This sequence comes from uncultured Acidobacteriota bacterium, assembly GCA_903828635.1. Lineage (GTDB taxonomy): Bacteria > Acidobacteriota > Blastocatellia > RBC074 > RBC074 > CAIOZW01. Next base: position 2,629 of record CAIKMY010000388.1, on the reverse strand, counting down.
GAGTTTCAGCGGGCGGATACCGCACCACGAACGACTCTTGGCAGCGGAGTCATTGGCCTTGCCGACTGGGTTCAGACCGGACGCTACGCTGCCGGGCTCGATCCGATCATTCCCGCGGGAGGACCAGCCAGCGGCGCGACGGGGGGGCCGGGGGTGATCGGCGTTGACGATTTTGGCTTTCAACGAACCACCGACCTTGCCGAGGCGCGAATGCTGAGCGTGCCGGAAGTCTTCACCGGGCGTGGCCGGAATGTCAGCCTGACTGTCGAGGTCACCGCGGTTGGTGGTGAAAACGCATTCGGATTCAGCCTCGCCTTCGATGCCACCCAGCTGCAGTATTTCTCAGCGGCTGTTGGCACTGATGCCGCCGGCGCGACGCTCAACGTCAACTCACTGACAGCCTCACAGGGGCGACTCGGGATTGCCCTTGCCCTGCCACCCGGCCAGTCACTGAGTGGGGGACGGCGGCGTCTGGTGACCGTCACCTTTGTCGTTGCCGCCAGTGGTGGCGAGGGCTCACTGCCAGTAAGTTTTGCCGACCAGCCGATTGCCCGCGAGCTGGTTAATGTCGGCGCTGAGGTGATTGAGGCGACGTGGACCAGTGGCGCCGTGGTCGTGCCACGACTCCTGACCAGTGTCTCCTCCGCATCATACCGCAGTGGCGAGTTCGCGCCGGAGTCGATTCTCTCTGCCTTTGGCACCGGACTCTCGGTGCTGACACAGGTGGTTCCCTCCACCCCGCTGCCGACGGAACTGGCCGGTATCACCGTGCGCGTCCGTGACAGTGCCGGCAACGAGAGGGCCGCACCGCTCTTCTTTGTCTCACCAACTCAGGTCAACTACCTGCTGCCAGCGCAGACGGCCCTCGGCCCGGCCTCGGTTATTCTGCGCGGTGCCGGTGGGATCTACTCGGCTGGTGACATCGTCATTACCCCCGTCGCCCCGTCGCTCTTCTCCGCTGATGCCAGCGGCACAGGGCTCGCTGCTGCCAATCTGATCCGCGTTCGTCCGGATGGCACACAGGTTGTCGAGCCGGTTGGCGCTTTCGACTCTCAATCGAGTCGCTTTCTACCGATTCCAATTGACCTCAGCCGATCCGGTGAGCAGGTCTTCCTCGTCCTCTATGGCACCGGTTTTCGAGGACGCAGTGCTCCCGGTGGTGTCACCTGTCGTGTTGGCGGCACCGCTGCCGTCGTCACCTTTGCCGGAGCCCAGGGAGTTTTCGTCGGCCTCGATCAGGCCAATGTCCTGCTGCCGGGAAGTCTCGCCGGCAGTGGAAATACCGAAATCATACTCACCGTTGACGGGCAATCCGCCAACCCTGTGAGAATCACCATCAGGTGAAGTATTATCTGCAGGGCTTACGCATGTGTGAGTTATGGTAGTATTCATTCAGATTGATCTGACACGAAGCCGCGAAGTCACAAAGGTGCAGGAATTCAGGGGCGGGAATGGCATTGCTCTGTCCGGAGTGGTTTGAATGCGTAAGTCCTGACACCATGATTTTGACCAATGACCAGTAACTGACGACAATGAAAAAACTACTTTGTTCAGCCCTCATCTGGATCGTTGCGTTACCGGCTGTGCCGGCGCAACAAGCAACCGTGCGTCAAGTCTCGGCTCGTGCGCGGCAAGTTCATCGGGATGCCTTTGTTTTCGACGGACACGTCCACTTCATTGACCGCACGTTTTATCACGGTGGCAGTATCGGTGACCGTCAACGGGATGGTCAGGTGGATCTGCCACGGATGAAGGAAGGCGGAGTGGATGCTTTTCTGCTGAGCCTGTTTGTCGCCGAGGAGTATTATCCGGGACGCTTCGAAACCAGACAGACCCTGCGCTTGCTGGAGACGGCGCGTCAGCAGGTTGCGCAGCACGGCAAAGAGATTGAACTGGCACTTTCGGCGGCAGATATCGCGCGGATCAATCGGCAGGGGCGCATTGCCGCGATACTTGATATCGAAGGCGGTTTTGATCTCGATGGCGATCCGGCTGTGTTGCGCACCCTGTACCGACTTGGTCTGCGCTCAGCGCAGCTGCCGGCACACAACTGGGCGAATGAATTTGCTGATTCGTGCTGTGCGCAGAAAAAATGGGGTGGGCTCAATGAACAGGGGCGTGCGGTCATTCGTGAGATGAATCGCCTTGGAATGATCATCAATATTTCTCACGCCTCCGATGAAACCATTGCCCAGGCACTTGAAGTCAGTACCGATCCGCTGGTGGCGACGCATCATGGCCTGCGTGCCGTCAATGACATTCCGCGGCTGATGCCAGATGACCTGTTGCGGAAACTGGCGGCGAAGGGTGGAGTGATCGGTTTTCAGATCGGCAACGAGTTTCACAACCGTAAGCAGTTTGAATGGCTGACGGCTCGTCGTGGCCAGCCTTTCTGGGATACGACCGCCGTCGCACGCAAAGTCGCCGGGAAATCCATTTTTGACATCGATCAAATGGTCAGATCCAAATTTCCGCTGCAGCCATCCGATGCTCCTGACGAGCTGCTGATGACTGTCGATGAATGGGTCGGTGTCGTGGATCGTGCGATTCAACTGGTCGGTGAAGATCACGTCGCGCTTGGCAATGATTTTGACGGTGGCCCGACACCTCCGCGCGGCATGCGCGACAT
>CAIKMY010000387.1 GCA_903828635.1 uncultured Acidobacteriota bacterium | reverse complement strand
GGCATCTCTGCCTTGTCGCGCTCTATCGACTCGCGCAGCTCGCTGCTCGATGGTGCCAACCTCTCCGATTCGCTCAGCCGCCGTGCCAGATCGACGATCAACTGACGGTACTTCTCAAGGATCAATCGCTGCTGCTGCCGCGCCGTCTCCCACGTTACCTCGGGCGTCACGAATGGGTTGCCGTCACGATCACCACCCACCCACGATCCGAACCTGATCGGAACCGCCCGCTCCTCAAGCTGGACCCCGGGGAAGTTCTTCGCCAACTGCTCATCGAGCTCCTCGAGGAGCGTCGGTACGGCCTCAAAGAGCGTCAGGTTGAAGTAGTAGAGCGTGTTGTGCAACTCGTCGAGCACCGTTGGCTGAGTATGCCGAACCTCGTCTGTCTGCCAGATCGATTCGATCTCTGCCCCGAGCTGTGCCCGCAACTGGTCGCGCCGACGCACCGGCAGCGTCTCATTATCGAGCGCTGTCAGCAGGGTCGCAATCCGCTGATGTTTGTCGAGCAACGTCCGTCGCGCCGCCTCGGTCGGATGTGCCGTCATTACCGGAACGATCTCCAGCCGCTCGACCACCTCCCGGATCACCTCTGTCCGCTTCGCTTCCGGCCACTCCTCCATCTCTTCCCGCAGCCGTCGCAATCCCTCCGCGATCGATCCCCGCTGCGGCTCGTCCGGTGTCCGCAGTTCGTAATCCCGCTTGCGGCGAATCCGATGGTGCTGCTCAGCGATGTTCACCAGTTGGAAGTAGACCGAAAATGCGCGGATGACGCCGATCGCCTCGTCCAGGCTCAGACCGCGCAGCAGCCGCTTCAACTGCTGATCGGTTCGCGCTGCCGGCGCAAATCGTAACTCCTTGCAGAGCGATCGTGTCCGCTCCTCAAGATCGAAGAGCCTCCGCCCCTCCAGCTGCTGCAGTGTCTCACCCAGCAGGTCGCCAAGCATGTGAATATCGTCGCTAAGTGGTTGATCCTTGGGTTTCATGATGCCTAATTGTTAACATTCCGCTTGCTGCCGGCAAGTCGATCGGTAAAAATTGCGGTTCAGCGGTGATTATTATTGTCCGATAACGCCCGTTGCCCCCGGGAGGAGAGCGATGAAACCACGCCTTGCCCTGATCTTTACTGGCGGAACAATCTCGATGCGTATCGACCCGGCCACTGGTGGCGCGATCCCGGCCCTCTCAGGTGAAGAGATCCTCGCGCTCGTACCGGGACTGGAGTCGATCGCCACCTTCGACCTGACCGACTTTGCCCGCTGGCCCGGTCCCCACGTCACGCCCTCCCGCATGCTCCAGCTTGCCCGCCACGTGCAGGCAAAGCTCGCTGACGACCTGATCGACGGCGTAGTCATCACCCACGGCACCGACACCCTCGAGGAGACCGCCTGCCTGCTTGACCTGGTGATCGATTCGGACAAACCGGTCGTCCTCGTTGGCGCCATGCGCAACAGCTCCGAACTGAGTTGGGATGGCCCCGCCAATCTCCACTCCGCAATCCGGGTCGCGGCCGACCCTGCCGCGCGCGGGCTCGGCCCGCTGGTCGTCTTTGCTGACCAGATCCTTGCCGCTGCCGAGGCCACCAAGACCCATACCGAAGCGGTCGACACCTTCCAGAGCCCTGACTTTGGCCCTCTCGGCCTGGTCGACAAGGATCGTGTCATCATCACCCGCCAGCGTACCAGCCGTGAGATCATCCCCGCCCAATCTCTCGACCGGATCGTCGATATCATAAAGATCTACGCCGGCGCTGATGGCCGCTTCATCGATCAAGCCATCAATGATGGTGCTGACGGCCTTGTGATCGAGGCTCTCGGACGCGGCAATGTCACTGTCGCGGCCCTCCCGGCCATTCAACGTGCCATCGACCGCCACCTTCCCGTCGTCATCACCTCCCGCTGCCCCCGTGGCCGAGTCCTCGACACCTACGGTTATGAGGGCGGCGGTCGCCAGCTCCGCGAAATGGGAACCATCCGCGGCGGCATGCTCCCCGCCCACAAGGCCCGCATCAGACTGATGCTCGCTCTTGGTGCCGGCTGGGAAGCTGACCAGATACGCCACTCCTTCGAGTCTGACTCCTGATCCTGCTCCCCTCTCCGGCCAGTTATCACCCCCCTTCTCCATCAGAGCTGCTGGTGGTCTCAGCACCGAGGGCAGAATCGAATCTGGTTCGCAAACAAAGTTTTCTCAGACCTGGACTGAATGGTCATCATTATCCGTTATACATGTATGAGTATACATGTATGAGGTTGATTCTATTTTTATGTGCCCGCAAAGCTGCCTCAGGTGATCTTATGATGCTGAATTGGGTTGTTCTTTTACCCTCTGCACCTACCAACAAAGATCAGGATCCGAGGCAGCG
>CAIKMY010000386.1 GCA_903828635.1 uncultured Acidobacteriota bacterium | reverse complement strand
GTGCTCCATTCCCCCCGTCCCAAACCGCCGTGACTGTCCCCACTGATCCATCGGGCGGAGTCAGCAGACTGCCATCATCGCTCGCCGAGGCCGAGACAAAGACCGTCCCCGGTGGAAGCACGTCGCTGATGGTCAGATTGTAGGCATTTGATGGCCCGGCATTGGTCGCACGGATCGTGTAGCTGAGAGTGGTTCCGGCAATCGCCGGATCAGGGCTGTCCGTCTTGCCCGAGACCGAGACATCGGCAAGGAAGCTTACTGGCAGATCGAGCAGTAACCGCGCATTATCGAATCGGCCATTGGCATCGGCTATTGTATCAGCATAGCCACCCGTCGGCACCTCGAAATCGCTATCGTCATTACTCTGCGGATCAACCGACTGCGAAAGCACGGTCACCCAGTTCTTGTAGGTGGCAATCACAGGTTGCGGCCCCGTCAGTGTGTCCTGTGGTGAGTCGGCCCGCTGGAAGACCCGCAATTTGATGACCACTGTCCCCGATGTATTGAGTCCCCCGTCCGGCCTGTTGTTCGGCGGCAGTTCAAAGCCATTACAGACCAGTTCTCCCGTGCCCGGACCTCCCTCGATCGGGTAGAAGTTGGGGGTACAAGACATGCCCGGCCGGCCGGTCCCGTCGAGAACCTGCATGACTTGCACATCGAGAATCCGCTGATACTCAGGCAGATCCTCGATCACCCGGATCTGCTGCGCCGCACTCGGCCCATTGTTGGTCACCTGGATCAGATATTCGAACTCCGTTCCGGCAACCACCGCATTGAGGTTTGGGGCCACCGGTGGCGTTCCATTCGGCAGCAGCGGATTTGGACGGAGAACTCGGAATGACTGCGTCACCTCGATGTCCGAGACGGCAATGACGCAGGTAGTCTCACTCGCCATATTTGGCAGTGTGTCGCTCAGCGAAGGTACCGGCGGCAGAGGTGGCGGCGATGGTGGGACGCTCATCGATTGCACCGTCTCCGTCCCGATCGTTACCCGATTCACCGGACACGGTTGTTTCGCTGACGCCTCCGCCCTCATCCTTACCCGCACCACAATGCTCTCGGCGCTCCCCCCCGTCGGTGGCAGACTCACCCGCGTACAGGTGATCGTCCCCGTTGAACCAGTCGCCGGCGTCACACAGGCATACTCCGCCGGCTTCGAGACAATCTGCGAAAAGACGACCTCCGACGGCAAAGTATCGGTAATCACCACGCTCCGGGCGTAACTCGGCCCCGCGTTGGTTATCCCGATCGTGTAGTCGAATTCCTTCCCCGCAATCACCGGATCGACACTATCACTCTTCGTCACTCCGACATCAGCAACCGTCACCACTCGATTCTGGGTCGTTACACTCGTGTTGTTCCCACCATTCGGATCCGGTGTCCCCCCAGACTGCCCGCCGGGGTTGAGAAGATCGGGTACCCCCTCCGAATTGATCTTCGCCGCATTGGCGATGATCGTATTCTGTGTCACATCCGCCGGGACATAGACGCTGATCCAGACCGTCCCTTCTGCCCCCACCGGCAGCGCAGCATTGTTCTCCGGTCGACAGATCACCTGCTCATATAATCCCACCGGCTCAATCCGACACTCGAAGAGCGGGCCGCTCTTTGCATAAACTGCATGAATAAACCCTGTCGCCGACGGTGAGGCCGATGGCACCAGAATCGGCTTTGCGTTTGCCGGTATCTGATCCCTGATCGCCACATTGATCGCACTCCCCGGACCGTTGTTACGGTAATTCAACTCGTACTGAATCTGACCCGTGCCCAGCCCGATCGGATTGGGTAACTGCGAAATACCATTGAAATAGGTCCCTCCGGCGACCACGTCTGTCAATGCCGAGATACCGGTAAATGTCTGTGCCGTTTTCGTAATCTCCAGATCCGCCTGTGCCTGCATCCCCTGCACTGGTTCAATACGTTGCTCTGACCATGCCGTGGCCAACACCACTGCCATCATCGCCACCAGCGACATCACTGCCCTCGGTGATATCAGCTTCAAATATCTTCTCAGACCAACCAAGTATGTAGTTTGCATAGATCCTCTCCCTTATCTCCTTACAAGCCACCTTCAGTCAGTTCATTTATTGACGACTGAGAAGATGGCTGTCTGTCAGTTATGCTCTGTTACCAGATGCACTGCGACCATGGCCCGGATGCTTCACCATTGAAAGCTCACGGTAAAGCTCACGCCTGCGCCCCATCCGGTCGCGCGGTTCAGCCCATAGATCACTGACCTGATTCCAGCCTGATGTCAGAGAGATGATCGCCTGACTGCAGCTTTTCTTTAATTATTTGTTCTTATCGTAATTGTGTGATTATGTATTTATTGTGCAATGCGGCCTGATATACCCGGAAAAGACAAGCTAGCAGCTTCGATACGGTTTGTCCACCCGGCCCGTCAGAAAACTGCCAGCGCTGGTCACTACCTCCAGCCTTCATCAGCCTCCCAATCTGCCGATTTATGGCGAAACAATGTCGGCCCGTGACAATTTTGACACTGGAATGATTGACTGTCACAAAAGTGTGCGCTATAAAGAATAGATGCTGGATCGCATATACACTGGATCGTATATGATAAAGCCGGTAGTTTTCCGAGAATTCCGAAGGCAGCTTCGGACCTTGGTACAGAGCCTCACGAATCAGCCAGCCATGAGCAGGCGATCGATGAAGCCGCAGCGGTGGATAAGAGGAGAAGAGAGGAGGATCCGGTGCGATGGAAGATATTGATCGTCGGTACAGTGATCGTTCTTGCTTTCTCTGCGTCCTGGACGGCAGGCAGAACTGAAATAAATCTGACAAAGACGGCGGCCGTGAGCAGACAGGACGAGATGGCCGTCTTCAAGGGAAATGAGTGTGTCTGGTGTCACTCACGGATCTCGAATCCGCTGCGGCTGACGAGTCGTTACGCGGACTGGCACATCTCAGCGCACAAGGTCTCCGGGGTAGGCTGTGACAAATGTCACGGTGGCAAGCCCGGCGAGGCCAACCAGCAAAGGTCTCATTCCGGGATGCTTCCCACCTCGAACCCGGAGAGCCGCCTCAATCCGAAAAATCTGGCGACGACCTGTCAGGAATGCCATCAGTCATTCGTCGCCGCTTATACAGGCAGCAGACATTATCAGGCATTGAAGGGGACCGGGCTTGGACCGAGTTGCAACACCTGTCACGGCCACATGGCCTCGGAGGTGATCTACACGCCGGAGCAGGCAGGAGCGATGTGTGCCACCTGTCATGATTCGATGGGCTCGAGTCTGCCGCGAAACAGCGCTATGGCCACTGGCGCACAGGAGGCAATGCAGTCGATCCGTCGGGCAGCAATGATGGTTGCCTGGGCGAACCGGCTGATCGATGAGGCCGAGAAGCGCAGACTGGCCACGGATGCTGATCGTCGTGACCTGGCCGAGGTCAGGTCACGAATGATTGAGGCGAAGGCAGGGTTTCACACCTTTGAGATGGGATCGGTTCGCGAGAAGGCGGACGGAGCCTGGGCGAAGGGGATGGCGCTCAAGGATTCGCTGCGGCGGCGTCTCTATCCCAATCAATAGGGGTGAGAAGGACCGCTCCCTGGCAGTCGTTTTTGCTCTTATCAGCCCTTTCCGCCAATCGGGACGAGGGGGGGGGAGAAAATGAAGAATATCAAGATAATCGTCATCATCATGTTTGTTATGGGTCTTGTCGGAACCATAGCCAGCCTGCGAGCATCGCGGGTACCGGCAATGACCGCGGTCGAGGCGGCTGGCGGCGGTGCGAGCGACCCGGAGAAGTATATTGGCAGCGAGAGTTGTGCCGAGTGCCATGCGGCCGAGTCGAGCTTCTATCAGTTGACGGCGCACAACCGCCTTGACGAGAAGCTGCCGAAGGAGAGGCAGCGCTGTGAGGCGTGCCACGGCGGTGCAGGCGACCATGTCGGCTACTACAAAGAGGTTGACCGCCTCTTCAAGGAAGGCAAAGACGCCGACGCCACTGCCCTCGTCAACGATGAAAAGAAGGCAGCAGCGGCGAAGATGGCCTCGATCGACAAGATGGGAGCGATCGAGTCGAGCAATGTCTGCCTCAAATGCCACGAGGGGACGCAGGGACGGAGCGATGAGCGCTTCAACTATCGGCGGAGCGAGCATTTCCGCCAGGGAGTCTCCTGCGCCGACTGCCACTCCTCGCACGCGCCGAAGCGGCTTGAATTCCTGCTGCGCGAGAAGGAGCCGGAGAGCTGCTATCGTTGTCATGCGGAGCAGAAGGCCTCCTTTGCCAAGCCGTTCCACCACAAGGTACCGGAGGGTGGGATGAAGTGCTCCGACTGTCACAATCACCACGGTGGTTTCATGCCACGCAACATGCGCACCTCAGTCACCGGCGATATGGCCTGTGTCAAGTGCCATGCCGACAAACAGGGGCCATTCGTCTATGAGCATGCGCCGATCAAGGTCGAGGGTTGCCAGGTGTGCCACACACCACACGGATCGACCAACCCGAAGCTGCTGACGCGCAATGTGGTCAGGATGCTCTGTCTTGAATGCCATTCAAACACGCCTGGGGCCGAGGTTGAGGGAGCTGGTCTTGGACCGACAACCCCGTCATTCCATGACATCAACAGCCCGCGAATCGCGAACTGCACAACCTGCCACTTCGAGATTCACGGATCGAACAAAGACCGGTTCTTCCGTTAATCGAAAGCGAGGCAGATCATGAGAGAGAGAGACCAGAAGAGAATATTTGCGAGAGCAGAAGTGATAGTCGGGCGCTTCTTTGGCGGAGGTATGCTGGCGCTGCTGGCGAGCCTGCTGCTGGCGAGTCAGCCGGCAATGGCGCAGAGCAGCGTCGAGAAGGCGGAGACGCGGCAGCAGGTCAAGGAACTGGCGGGAGAGCAGGAGCGGGCCCGTGTCGCGGTGGAGAAGGACAAGATCACCAAACCGGCGCCGCCGGAGGCGGGAGAGCAGTGGGGGATCTACTCGACACGTTCGTCGATGGAGATCGGCTATCGTTTTGAGAATACGCGTGGCAGTCGCGAGCGATTCCTCTCGGATGTCAACGTCCGCGATGGTTTCCGACTGCTCGATTATTCGCTCGACATGCGCGCGCGGCCTGGAACCGGGCTGCTCTTCGATTTTCTCAAGGTCGATGCCAACAACAATGGCGGCGACCTTGCACAGACCATCTCGATGCGCATGGAGAAGCAGCGCCTCTACAGCTTCGACAGCCAGGTGCGGCGGTTCAACTACTATCGGACACCCGGTCAGGAGTTCGCGCTCGGCTACCGGACGCACGACCTGCGCCAGCAGGTCTCCAATTTCCAGTTGAAGCTCTTTCCGCAGCGGATGCTGCAGTTTCACTTCGGCTACGGCCGGAGCATGGCCAAAGGTCGCTATACGCCGACATTCAGCTATGAGAGCGATATGTTCCAGCTGCTCGGCTCAACACGCTGGGAGGCGAACGACTACAACTTTGGCACCAATCTTCGTTACCAAGGGTGGGATTTCGGTTTCGAGAGCTTCTTTCGTGGATTCAGAAATGATCCGACAATCGTCTCGAAGCCGGGGATCGACACCGGCTTCGGGCAGCCGGCACCGCGGCCGGGAGCGATCAGCTTCCTCGATCGTGACGTACCACTGCGTTCGCGCTCGATCATCACGCGGGCCAATGTTCGCGGGTCGATCGGTGAGAGGGTGCAAGTGGTTCTCCGTGGCTGGCACGACGATGAGCGGATGCGGGCACC
>CAIKMY010000385.1 GCA_903828635.1 uncultured Acidobacteriota bacterium | reverse complement strand
CCATCAGGTTGAGCGTGCCGTCGACATTGATCGAGAGCGCTTGTCGCAAATCGGGGTTGAAGTCGGTCAGACCAGCACTGTTGACGATCAGGTCGAGATCCTGCCTCAGCAGATCAGCCTTCTCCGCCACAATTCCCAGATCGGGCAGGCTGATGTCACCCTCGACCACCTCGACCTTTGTCGCCAGATATTTGGCAAAACCATTCCCGAGCCGCTCATGCAGCAGATCGAAGAGCGGTGATTCATTGATCACCTTCTCGAAGCGCTTCTGCCCACTGGTCGAGCGCTGTCGCCGAATCAGCAGGTAGACTTTGCCAATCTCGGGCAGATCACTGAGGAGCCTTGCCAGCCAGACCTTGCCAATGAAACCGGTAAAGCCAACCAGCATCACCGACTTTCCGGCATAACTGCCTCTCACCGAAAGTGGTTCAACGGTTTTGGCGGCGCCAAACAGCACCTGTGGGTGGACAGGGAACTCGACTCTCCGCTTTGCCGGCAGAATCCCGCGCCACAATTTCTCCGGGCTCGCGGTAAAGCCGAGGTTGCTCAACAGCCTCGCCGGCAGCACCCGTCCGTTCGGTTTTCTTCCAATGATTCGTGCCAGAATCTGGCGCGGACGAATCACCGGATTCAGCAGGCGCCCCGTTGCCAGGCCGTCGCGAAACTCGAGCCGATTGGCCATTACCCACTCAACCCCGAGATGATTCGCCAGCGGCCGCATCACGTGGTCCAGCCCCTGACTAACCAGTACGACCCGCTCTCCCCGCCCGATCGCCTCGCGCAGCATCGCCACGCCCCGCGGCTTCAGCCTCGGCCGCAGCACGTACTCGAAATACTCCTCACCAAGCAGGTCCAGCCGGTCCCGGCTGATCCCGCGTAACAACAGATGCAATGCCCGCGTCGCCCACTTCCGGCTCAGCGAATAAAGCAATGGCCTGACCAGCGCCAGCAACGCCAGACCTCCTCGACGCATCCAACGCTCCGTGAAACGCTGGGCGTTCCACGTGAAGAATGCCACCGGCCGGACGGCCGTAAGATTGAGCAGACTTCCCTCGACTCGCCAGAAGGTCGCCTCGCTCTCGCCGGGCACCGCACTGACGACTCGATCTGCACGGAGGCTCTCAGGGAGATTATTGGTCTCAGAGAGGTTATTTATTTGGTTATTTCCCCTATGCTGCATCATCGCCGCGCCGCTCACAATCTCCCACGTCGGCATCACCGACGGGCTTCGCGCTCCTTAACCCGATGTGTTTAAACCACGTAAACTAACACGTAAGTTAATAAGTTAATAAGATCGAAATGCAACCGATGAAACCAGAGATGAAACCCGCCCGATATACCACGGGCGTAATCAGCAGCCCGATTCAGCTTGACGCTGCCGACTCGCCCTTCCCGACCCGACAATCATGACTGACAGGTCGGAGCGCGCTAATGCTGCCTGGGTTAAAGCCGCGAAAAAAACGCGTGAAATTAAAGTCACTCACACCAGGTCGGTAATCAAGCATGAGAACTCAAAAAGGGCCTTAAGTCAAACCAAAGAACCGACACGGAATGGCATCGGGCTTTCGCGTCAGGCACCCCAGAGGACTTGTTGCCCACGCCGGGGTGAGAGACTATAATCGCCCATCGACACCAGGAGGTTACATTCCGGACGCCGGGTCACAGGGCATGTGGCACATTTCACCGTTCACATGATTTGGACGAGATGACATTCAACCAAAGGAGGTGGGAATGCAGAGCGAACCAGAATCGCTCGACGAGGTATCACTGATCTGGATGACGGGGATTGGCTGCAATGGTTGCACGCTGGCGATGCTTGAAGCCTCTGATCCCGGCATTGACGATCTGATATTTGGCAATGTTCCCGATGCGCCGCGGGTGACACTGATTCACCCCGAGCTTTCGATGGAGAGTGGAGCCCAGTATCTTGGTCTGCTTGAGCGTGCGGCATCCGGCACCTCGGCCCCGTTTGTCCTTGTGCTTGAAGGTGCGCTGCCGGTCGATCTGCCCAACCCCGGCGGTGTGAGCCATGTGATCACCGCCGCAGCAGGCGAGGTCACCGAGTCCCCGTCAACCTTCTCCCCGCCGACGCTCGCTTTGTGGATCGAGCGACTGGCGGCGCGAGCCGAAGCCGTGATCGCCATTGGCAGTTGTGCCTCGTGGGGAGGGATCCCGGCGTCATCCGGCAGTGCGCTGCACGTTCAGTCCCTCAGTGACCTGCTCGGGCACCATTATGTCAGCCGCGGAGGATTACCAGTGGTTAATATTCCCGGCTGTGCACCTCCTGGTCAGGTCTTCATCGAGACATTAATATATGTCTTTCTTCATCTGAAACAATTCGTGCCTCTCGACCTTGACGAGGAGCGGCGGCCGCGCTGGCTCTATCGCCACAATGTCTATCCGCTGCCACCGCGAGTGGAGTATCCGCCGGCGGTCGGGTTCGACCTGTCCCAGCGGCCAACGGTCGGCTGTCCGGTGCCGGTCACCGGCTGGGTGCGCAACATTGGTGGCTGCACCAAGGTTGGTGGCAGCTGTATCGGCTGCACCGAGCGCGATTTCGTCGACCGCTTTCTGGCTCTGGCCCGACCGGATCCGGCGCTCAATTAACATCATGGAATTAAGATAAAAGTAAAATTAAGATAAAATTAAGATAAAAGTAAGAAGATAAAAGTAAGAAGATAAAAGTAAGAAGATAAAAGTAAGAAGATGCACAGCCGGCATGGGAGACAGCCAGCGGGGGATCACTTGGTATTTCGAAGTCTGCCGATACAATTTGACTCTTATGGTCGGGCACAATTGCGTGACGAGGATGTCCCCGAGCCCTTTGATTTCGTCATCGAGGCCCGTCGTCAGCGAGCGCGTCAGCGGGAGCAGTTCGTCGAGCAGTCACGCGGACGCGCCGGATTTCGCCACTTCGTCATCAATCCGCAGGGATCGACGACGATTCCGCCGGGGATCATCGTCGCGCTCGACCTCGATCAGCGGCGCATCCTTGATGCGCAGGCCGAGGGGGGCGAATACTCGCCACAGGAACTGGTCATCATCAATCGCAAGCCGTCTGATGCCGTGACCATTTCCGCGCGCACTCGTGGCGGGGCTGGTGGAGCGCACACGATTGCCGCTTCTCTGGCACTGGAGATGGCCGGTGGCATCACTCCGCCACCGCTGGCCATCATCACTCGCAATCTCGGCTCCTGCGGCGAGATGATCGCCGAGTGCATCCGTCATCTTTCACTGCACACCGGCCCTGACTATTCCGAGGAGGTCTTTGCGCGGAGCAGCCCCGCCATCCTCGAGGTTGCGCGGCGCACTCCGGCACCCGGTGCCGCCATCCATGGCTATGATTCAATCGGGGATATCCTGCAAGCCTTCAACCGGCTCCGTGGCGAACTCTGCCTCGAAGGTCTCCGTCACTTCCGCATCGCCTCCGAGGTTACCACTCTCGTCTTTGGCCGGTCGATCCATCCGACCACTCTTTTTCCCGGCGGCAATGGTATCCAGGCCAGCCGCGAGACCTTCAACCTGCTGCTCGGCCGGGTGACCGCACTCCTTGATTATGCCAAGAAGATCAGTGCTGTCTGGGATGATCTCATCGAGTTTCTCTACGAGGCCGATCCGCGATTCCGGCGCCTCGGCGAGCTGCCGGCCAACCTCATCAGCGTCGGTCTCTGGGAGGATCCTGAGACCTACGATGGCAGCTATGCCAATTGCAATGAATGGGGGGCGCGCCGCCTCTCGACACCGGGAGCGATCGTCAATGGCGAGAAGCGCACCGATCGTCTGACCGACCTCAATATTGGAATCGAGGAGTTTGTCGATTCTGCTCACTATGCCGAGTGGCAGACTGCCCGCTTCAGTGCCGATCCGCTGAGCAGTCCGCTCTCCCCGCGCCATCCGTGGAATCGCGAGACGCTGCCGCTTTTCGCGAACGCCTCTCATTCTGATACTGCTGCTGACAAGATTTCCGCGAGCGGAGGCGATGCCCGCCGCCGCCACACCTGGCTCTCCGCCCCGCGCTGGGACCGGGAGGCGATGGAGTGCGGGCCGCTCGCCCGGCTCTGGGTCAACGCGCTCAACGTTTATAATAACTGCGAGTTCATTGATGTCGTCCGTGGCGGACTGGAGATCAACATCCCGAAAGGGCAGCAGGAGGCGCGACGACTACTCTGGCGAATCCCTGAGCGCTCCAACGCGCTCGAACGCAATCGCGCCGCTGCCTGCCAGATCGGATATGCCGGAATGGTCGCCTATGCCAGCCTCCTCAGGGCCTTCGACTGCCTGCGCCACGGGGAGACGCAGATGTCCAATCCATTCATGCTGCCGGCCCGCTCGATCGGCGCCGGTTTCTGGGAGAGCGCTGGCGGGGCCCTGACTCATCATGTCGTCGTCAGGAATCAGCAGATCACCAATTACCAGATTATTCCGCCATCCGAGTGGATCTTCTCCTCGCGCGATGCCTCTGAGACTCCGGGGGTGATCGAGGCGGCCATACATAACACTCCATTGACTGAGGATTTTACCAACAGCGAGGATTTCACGGGTATCGATATCCTGCGCGTTCTGAGGAGCTTTGCCCCCTGACCGTCAGATGGCTCTGGCAGTGCGTGACAGATTATGGCATTGAGAAATTCGTCAATCGAAGAGGCGCAGAGCAGTCTGGTCAGGTTCCGGATCGATCCGCTGACCAGAACCGCCTCCCGGCTTGCGGTCGATGCGCAAATCGATTTCAGCGAGCGGCGCATCGCCAGCATCCGTGTCGAGCGTCGACCTGTCTGGCAGGAGGATCGGCCTGAGCGGGTCGCCCTTGGTTATCCGCCATCCGACGCCGTACCACTGCTCAGTCGCTGTCGCGGCAACGCCTCTGCCAGTCATGCCATTGCTTCAGCGATGGCGCTGGAAATGGCCTGCCAGGTTGCCCCGCCACCGCTGGCTGTCGCCACTCGCGGACTTGGTTCCGCCGCCGAGATCATCGCGGCACAGACGAGGCAGCTCTTCCTCAGCGCCGGCCCCGATTATTCAGAGGCCGCCATCAGTCGCACCAGTATGCGACTCTGGCGAAAGGCACAGCAGGCTCGTGCCGCCGGTCAGATCTTCCACGGTCACCGGACGATCGCCGAAATAATGAGGGGGATGAACCCGCTCCACGGTCATCTCAGCCGTGAAGCCGTCCATCTGACCAGGGTTGCCTGTGAGGTGGCCACGCTGATCTTCGGGAAATATCCTCATCCCGGCAACATCTTTCCCGGCGGTATCGGCACGGTTGCCGACCGTGAGACGTTTCAGCACGTGCTGGCAAGGATTAATCGGCTTCTTGATTACGCAAAAAAGGTAACAGCCATCTGGGATGATCTCGCCGATTTCTTTTATGATGGCAACGAAAATTTTGCCACAATCGGCGAGTCACAGGCCAATTTTATCTCGGTCGGACTCTGGGACGACCCGGAAGCCTGCGATGGCTCGTACGCGAAATCGCCTGTCTGGGGTGCCCGACGCTACTCGACGCCGGGGATCGTCATCGACCGCCGACTGCGCACTGTCAGGCTGAGCGACATCAATGCCGGCCTCGAAATTGCCCCGGTCTCCGAATCGCGTTCAGGGCGGTTACAGAGCTTCGGTGCCGGTGCCAGGTGGCGTCCGGTGGAGCGTGCCGCCGCGACGCCATTGCGGCAGCGTGATGCTCTCGGGGCCTCACTGAGTGATGACCATCCCTGGAATACACCTCTTCCGGCCGATCCGCTCCCGGATGTCCTGCGATGGCGTCGCGAATCCCTTGAATCCGGAGCGCTGGCCAGGCTCTCGATTTCGACTCTCGGCGGGAAGCTGCGCAACGAATTCATCGAGACTGTCGACCATGATGATGAGACCGGCCTGATGTTTGATATTCCGAAATTTCATCTTCCCGGGACGATTCTCAAGTGGCGTCTGCCCCACATGCCCAACGCGATTGAGCGCAACCGCGCCCGTGCCTACTCCATTGCCTATGCCGGCATGATTGCCCTCACCTACCTGCTCAAGGCATTTGAGAGTCTTGAGCGTGGCGAGAAGTCGATGTCGCGACGATTTCGCCTCCCGTCAGATGTTGTTGGTGCAGGATTTTGGGAGGAGGGCAACGGATCGGTCATTCATCACATCTCAATGGCCTCCGGAAGCCTCGTCAACTACCGTGTCGGCAGCCCCGATGCCTGGTGGGCGGCTGCCGGCGACGTCGAGGCAGAGAACGACCCTGACCAGGTCCGTAATGGCCGGATCGGGGCGCTGGAGCGGGCCCTCCTCAACACGCCCCTTGTCGAGGAGTTTGCCAAACCTGAAGATTTTACCGGTATCGATATCATGCGTGTCGTTCGCAGTTTCGATGCCTGAAAGAATCCAGCGTGCCCTGCCAGTGTGCCCTCATAAAGACGGCGGGTCGGGACGTCCGGGAACCGGATGCTTCCGTCGCTTCCCTGGGAGGTAACTGAAGTTATGATGAGATTGCCAAAATGGGGGTCAAGAAGCGCCGATGGTGGGCGCGAGGAGAGCGCGCGCAAGCTGCAGGAGGCTGCGTGGCCCGATATGTTCGCCAACCTGCAGAGTGCCTATGCCGAGCTGACCAATGCGCAGTTCGAGCTGGAGCGGCGCACGGCCGAGATTTCAGAGACGAGGGATGTCTTTCAGCAAGTGGTCTCGTCGATGTCGGAGGCGCTCTTTCTGACCGACCGATCTGGTCGTGTCATCCGGGCCAACCCGGCCGCCGCCGCCCTGCTCGAGTGCAGCGAGACCTCCCTGATTGGCCGGCCATTGACTGCGGTCTGCAATTCTGAGTCAATACCGGCAACGCCGTGGAAGCTGATGGAGATTGCCCCGGGCGGTAAGCTTACCAACCTCGAGATCGATCTGCCAACCTCAAGCGGGCTAACAATTCCCGTCAGTTTCTCGCTCGGTCTGATGCATGACAAACAAAACAAGGTTACTGGCGTCTTAGCCGTGGCCCGTGACATGCGGATTCAGCGCAGCCTCATCAACAGTCTGGTT
>CAIKMY010000384.1 GCA_903828635.1 uncultured Acidobacteriota bacterium | reverse complement strand
CCCCAGGTCGGCGAAGCCGGATCGAGATCGACCGGCCCAAATGAGGCTATCCCGAGCGCCGCCACCCGGCCATAACGCTCTTCCTGTTCCCCAAACCACGCAGCAATCCGATCGAACAGGGCCGCCGGATCGCCTCCCGTCGGGAACGACTCCCGGACGAGCATCCGCTCTCCCGGCCCCGTGCCGACCGCGCAGACGAACTTGGTCCCCCCAGCCTCGACCGCTCCGATCAATCGCTCATTTTCACTTCCTGACACCCATCCCCTCCATCAGCGCCATACCACGCGGCAGCCGGTTGAACGGCGCCTCTCGCGACTGGACTTTACCAATCCCATCACGCTTCTTACCCGACATCCCAGCTACTCGATCTTCTGAGCAGGCCCCCTGCCCTCGCAAATGCGAGATCGATCTGCCCAAGCGCTCCGTCGAGCGGCCGACGAAGCGACTCAGTTACGTCATACAGCTCAAAGCCCCTTTCAGCCATGAAGTTTAGACAATCGATCGCTAATGGCATATTCGGAAGAAACCGGTAGAGACTCGTCTCCAAAATCATCAATTCAGACCTTGCAAACAGCGACTCTCCACCTTTCAGAACCTCGAGCTCGTATCCCTGCACATCGAGCTTCACCAGATCCGGATGGAAACCTGGCCGCGCCTCAAGCAGGTGATCGATCGTCACCATTGGGGTGATTCGCTGTCGACCCGCGCGAATTCCATCGGCGCTGACTTCTGGCAGAAATGAGGAGCCGGCAAGGTCATCCCAAATTGTTTGCGCGAGCTCACCAGACCTGCTGCCCGCACCAGCCGGGATAAACTCGAGCCCCTGACGCTCGGCGCAGAGCTTATCCAGAAATGGCCGCATCTCCTGCTGCGGCTCGATCATAATCACTTCAGCGGCGGGGAAGACCGAGAGCGCCATCCGGGTCCACCCACCCTGATTTGCGCCTACATCGATAAACCCGCGCGGCTCAAATCCCCGCGCCCTGACATCCTCGAGGAACATCAGGATATGCCCGATCGGCCGCCGGGGCGAAGCAGGCAGAATCACCTCACGCTCAATACTGACCCGGTTCAGCTCATAACCAAGTGATCGCAGTGCTCTCCTGATGATTCGTTTCATAACTTTTCTCTTTACAGGCTCACCCGCGCCCGTCACGCAGGTTGCCGGGGGAGGGATGAAAACGCCCTTATTTGCGCAGCCTCAAGGCCACCCGGCAGAACGAACCGCCAGTAACGGCCTGCGATTCAAGAACCTCGAATGTTCCCCCGGCCTGACCGACGATCTGTCGATCAAACTCCATCATACGATGGCAGGCGGCAGCATCCCCCGTTCCGCGCAGCGGACACTGGGTGTGGATCTCTGCCTCGACCTGCTGCGCGGTCACCCGGACGATCGGGTGGTGTTTGGTCGTCGGGAACGCGCGTTGCCACTGCTGACCAAGACTCGGGAGATCGGTCGCGGCCTGAATCTTTTTTCGCTCGATGGTGGCGCTGGCCAGGGCTCGCATGAACCTTTCAGACCAGGGCTGCCAGGCTTCACGCCTTGCGAGCCAGGCAGACAGGTGCAGAACTATGCGCAGCGAACAATTTGTAATCTTATCAGGCCATCTCATCTGGAACGGTCAAACCAGCCGTGATTCTGATACTGCCGGAATCCGGATAATTGAAGTTATAGGTCGGAGTCGGGGTTCAACCGACTGCAGGCGGGAATTTCAGCGTCAACCGGTTGAAGACAACCCAGCCGAGGAGGAGCCCGATCAATGTT
>CAIKMY010000383.1 GCA_903828635.1 uncultured Acidobacteriota bacterium | reverse complement strand
TGAGGATCTGCTTCATCCGCTGCTTCACCTCCGGACCGATGACCCGCTTGCCGCGCGTCAGATCGCCATACTCGGCAGTGTTCGAGATCGAGTAACGCATGTTGGCGATGCCTCCCTCGTAGAGGAGGTCGACGATCAGCTTCATCTCGTGGAGGCACTCGAAATAGGCCATCTCCGGGGCATAGCCAGCCTCGGTCAGCGTCTCGTAACCAGCCTGGATCAGCGCGGTCAGTCCGCCGCAGAGGACCGCCTGCTCGCCGAAGAGATCGGTCTCCGTCTCCTCCTTGAAGGTCGTCTCAATGACCCCGGCACGCCCGCCGCCAATCGCCGAAGCATAGGCCAGCGCCACTTCGCGAGTGTCACCCGAAGGATCCTGGGCCACTGCGATCAGGCACGGCACTCCGCCGCCTCGCTCATACTCACGCCGCACCAGATGGCCGGGCCCCTTCGGCGCCACCATAAACACGTTGACACCCGCCGGCGGCACGATCTTCTTGAAATGAATGCTGAATCCGTGCGCCACCGCAAGGTACTTGCCGGCTTTGAGGTGCGGCTCGATCTCCCGCTTGTAGATCCCCGGTGTCAACTCGTCCGGCGTCAGCAACATGATGATGTCTGCCCGCTCCGCTGCATCAGCCACCGGCAGCACTTCGAGCCCAACCGACTGCGCCTTGGCGACCGAAGGGCTGTCCGGACGCAGCCCGACAATCACATCGCAACCACTGTCCTTGAGGTTGTTGGAGTGGCCGAAACCCTGCGAACCATAGCCGATGATCGCTATCCGTTTCCCCGAAAGATATTTCGGATCGGCATCCTTGTCGTAATAGATGTTCATTTAACTTTCCTTTGCTTTCCTTTCCTTTGCTTTCCTTTGCTTTCCTTTACCTGTGCTTTCCTTTACCTGACTTTGACTGACTTTGACTGCAATTGCCTTGTTCTGACCAGGGAAGTCTCTCTCCGTGACCCTCAACAGCTATACTTTTTCGTTGAGGGTCAGCTCCGAGAACTCCTCGTCATCGCCACACAGCTGCTGGGCCCGGATGGCCGCGACCCGTGTCATCGCCACCGGCCCGGTGCGGACAATATCCTGAATCCCGATCGGCTTCAGCAGCCCGATGAAGGCCTCAACCTTCTCGGCATTCCCCGTCAGCTCGAGAATCAGGGCATCCTCGGAGACATCAACCACTCGCGCCCGGAAGATCTTGACCAGCGTCATAACCTCCTGCCGCTCCTCACCGCGCCGTGCGCTGACCGTCAGCATGACCATCTCCCGCTCGACGTGGGCATTGGCCGTCATGTCGGTCACCTGAATCACCTTCACCATTTTCAGCGTCTGACGCAGAATCTGCTCGATGATGTGATCGTTGCCGTGAGTCGTCAGCGTCATCCGCGAGACCCCTTCTTCGAGCGTCGGTGCGACGTTGAGGGTGTCGATCTGATAGCCACGGGCACTGAAGAGCCCGGCAATCCGCGAGAGCATCCCGTATTCGTTCTCGACCAGAATTGAAATTGTATGTTTCATCTCGCTCCTCAGGCCAGAATCATGTCCTTGAGTGCTGCGCCGGCTGGCACGATCGGGAAGACGTTCTCCTCCCGCGCCACCTGCATCTCGATTAGTACCGGACCGGGTGTCTGCAAGGCCTTTTCCAGTGTCCCCGTCACCTCGCTTGCCTTCGTCGCCCGCAGCGCCGGTACCCCATAGGCCTCCGCCAGCTTGACGAAATCAGGAGCCACTTCGATGTTGCTGTGCGAATAGCGGTGATCGTAGAACTGCTCCTGCCACTGACGCACCATCCCGAGATAGCCGTTATTGATGACGAGGATCTTCACCGGGATATTGTACTGTTTGACCGTCGCCAACTCGTTGAAGCTCATCTGGAAGCCACCGTCACCGACCACCGCGACCACGGTGTCATTCGGACGAGCCACTGCCGCACCCATCGCTGCCGGGAAGCCGTAACCCATTGCCCCAAGGCCTCCCGAGTTGACCCACTGGCGTGGCTCATCAAAGCCGTAGAGCTGCGCCGTCCACATCTGATGCTGGCCAACATCCGCTGAGACGACCGCGCGACCTTCCGTCAGACGGTGAAGCTCATGGATGACATACTGCGGCTTGATGACCTCGCCCTCCTCTTTGAACCAGAAGGGATGCTGACGCCTCCACTCGGCAATCTGATCGTGCCAGGCCTGCCGCGGCGCCGGTATTGCGCCGTGGGCCAGCTCCTCATCAACCATCTCAAGCATCTGCTCGACGACCACCTTCGCATCGCCAATCACCGGGAAGTCACAGGCGACATTCTTGCCGACGCACGAGGGATCAATATCGACGTGGACGAATCGTGCGCCCCGTGCAAACTCACTCAGCTTGCCGGTCACCCGGTCATCGAAACGTGCCCCGATCGAGATCAGCAGATCACAGTTGTTGACCGCCATGTTCGTCCAGTAGCCACCGTGCATCCCCAGCATCCCCAGGCTCAGCGGATGGCTCGACGGGAAGGCTCCAAGGCCCATCAGCGTGCAGGTCGTCGGCAGGTTCAGTTTCTCTGCCAGACTCCGCAGCCCTTCGTGCGCCCCGGCCGCGATCGCACCGCCGCCAATGTATAGCACCGGTCGCTCCGCCTCGAACATTGCCTCGACCGCACGCCGAACTGCCCGCGGGTTACCGTAGACCTGCGGCTTGTAGCTCCGCATCTCGATCGTCTCCGGATAACTGAACTCCATCTCCTGCGCCGTCATATCCTTCGGCAGATCGACCAGCACCGGCCCGGGACGCCCCGTGCTCGCAACGTAGAAAGCCTCCTTGATCGTCGGCGCCAGATCCTCGACCTTCTTTACCAGATAGTTGTGCTTGACGCACGAGCGGGTGATGCCCGTCAGGTCGGCCTCCTGGAAGGCGTCGTTGCCGATGAGATGCGTCGGTACCTGGCCGGTGAAGACCACCAGCGGCAGCGAATCCATAAAGGCGTTCGCAATCCCCGTCACCGCGTTGGTTCCCCCGGGGCCCGAGGTGACCAGCGCCACTCCCGTCTTCCCCGTCGACTGCGCATAGCCCGCCGCTCCAAAGAGCGCCGCCTGCTCGTGACGCACCAGGTAGTGGCTGATGCCCAGCGACTCGGCATGCTTGATCAGCTCATCATAGATATGCAGAACCGCGCCTCCGGGATAACCGAAGACGTGTTTGACACCCTCACAGCGCAATGCCTCGAGGAGGATGCGCGCTCCACGCATTTTCATGACTTCTCCTTCAGGAATATTCAGGCTGGAATGTTCGATATTTGATCGATTCGAGGATTCACAGCCCCTGACTAAACTTTGGCCAACCTCTAACCAACCTCTAATCAACCTCTAATCAACCTCTAATCAACCTCTAATCAACCTCTAATCAATTTATTTATGTTTTCGATTACATACTTTCGATCCGTTGGCGAATCTCGGCACCGATTTCTGTCGTCGTCACCTGACGCGGCTGGCTCTTCAGATCGGGCGTGCCAAAGCCTGCCGCCAGCGTCGCGCTCAGCGCTTCTTCAAGTGCCGCCGCTTCACGCTCCAGCTTGCAGGTGTAGCGCAGAAGCATCGCACACGAGGCGATTGCGCCAAAAGGATTGGCAATCCCCTTGCCGGCAATGTCCGGAGCCGATCCGTGAACCGGTTCGTAGAGAGCGACCTTCCCGCCGATACTTGCCGATGGCAGCATCCCCAGTGAGCCGGTGAGCACCGCTGCCTCGTCGCTGAGGATATCGCCGAAGAGGTTCTCAGTGACAATCACATCGTAGCTGGTCGGCCGCGTCACCAGTGCCATCGCGCAACTGTCGACGTAGCCATGCTCGAGCGTCACATCAGGATACTCTGCCGCCAGCGCTGTCACGACTTTACGCCAGAGCTGCGAACTCTCAAGAACGTTGGCCTTGTCGACCGACGTCAGCTTGCGACGTCGGCCACGTGCCAGCTCGAAGGCGACGCGCGCCACTCGCTCGACTTCCGGCGCGGTGTAAACGATCGTGTTGAGTCCCCGCTCCTCGCTGATTTCGCGCGGCTGTCCGAAATAGGCGCCACCCGCCAGCTCGCGAACGATCAGCAGGTCGGTTCCACGGACAATCTCCGGTTTGAGCGGTGAGGCGCCAATCAGCGGCTCGTGCAGAAAGGCCGGACGCAGGTTGGCGTAAACCCCCAACCCCGCACGCAACCCGAGCAGCCCCGTCTCCGGCTTGAGCCGCGGCGGCAGGCTGTCATACTGCGGTCCACCTACGGCACCCAGAAAGACCGCATCGCTGGCAAGGCAGGTCTGCAATGTCTCTTCCGGCAGTGGCACCCCGACGGTGTCGATCGCCGCACCACCGATCAGTCGCGTCTCAAACTCAAACTCGTGACCAAAACGCCGGGCAATTGTCTCAAGGGTAGTCACTGCTTCTCGTGTTACCTCGACACCTATGCCATCTCCCGGCAATAACGTGATTCTCGCTTTCATCTTCTCACTTTCTTGTATTTATCACTTTTCTCGTATTTACGTTCACTGAAGGCTTCGTTATGCCTGGTCTTATGCCTGTGCCTTCTTCTGAATGTGCGGCAGCAGCCCGCCATCCTCGATCAGCTCACGCGCGAAGTCGCTCAGCGGCACAAAGGTCGCCTCACGCCCGTTGCCAAGGTTGCGCAGCAATCCCGCCCGCAGGTCGAGCTCCACCTGGTCACCAGTGGCAATGACCTCCAACGCCTCCGGGCACTCGATTGCGAGGAACCCATTGTTGATTGCGTTACGGAAGAAGATGCGTGCATAGCTCTTCGCGATCACCACCTTCACTCCTGCCCCGCGCAGCGCCCAAACTGCGTGTTCACGTGACGATCCGCAGCCGAAATTCTCTCCGGCAATGATGAAGTCACCCGGCAGAACCCGTCTGACAAAGTCGGCGTCGATATCCTCCATCGCATACTTCGCCAGCTCCGATTCCTCGTGGACGTTAAGGTAGCGTGCGGGAATGATCTCGTCGGTATTGATGTGCTCTCTCGGGTAGACATGAGCATACCCCGTCAGTCTGTCTGGTAGTTCCGGCATTCCTTCTCTCCAATAAATGGTTATTGTAAAAATTCCCGTGGGTCGGTGATCGTCCCGGTGATCGCCGTTGCCGCCGCCGTCGCCGGGCTGGCAAGGTAGACCTTCGCTTTCGGATGACCCATGCGGCCAACGAAGTTGCGATTGGTTGTCGAGAGACATGTCTCCTCGGCACCCAGCACTCCCATGAAGCCCCCAAGGCAGGCACCGCAGGTCGCCGTCGAGACGACACAGCCGGCATCCGCAAATATTTCGAGCAGCCCCTCTCTCATTGCCGTCTTCCAGATCTCGGTCGTTGCCGGTACCACGATCGCTCGTGTTCCTTCGGCTACCTTGTGCCCCTTGATGATCTGTGCAGCAATCCGCAGATCCTCGATCCGGCCGTTGGTGCAGGAGCCGATATAGACCTGATCCATCTTTACCCGCTCAATCTCACCGATGAAGCGGCCGTTCGATGGCAGACTCGGCAGCGCGACAATCGGTTCGAGCTGGTCGAGGTCGATTGTCATCCGCTGTGTATAGACAGCGTCGTCATCCGAATAGTAGCAGGTGTAGGCCTCGGAGCTCCGCGCCTTGACGTAATCCTCGGCGATGCCATCGACCGGTATGATGCCGCTCTTGCCGCCTGCTTCGATCGCCATGTTGGTGATCGTGAAGCGTGCTTCCATGCTCAGGCTCTCCAGCCCGTCACCGCGATACTCCATCGCCTGATAGCGCGCACCATCAACCCCGATCTTCGAGATGATATAAAGAATGATATCCTTCGAATAGACGCCGCGGGGCAGGGAACCCTTCAACTCAAAGAGCATCGATTCCGGCACCTTGAACCAGAGCTCACCCGTCGCCAGCGCGGCCGCGAGGTCGGTCGAACCCACCCCCGTCGAGAAGGTGCCCAGTGCCCCCATCGTCGTCGTATGTGAGTCGCCACAGACAATCGTCATTCCCGGCAGAACATGCCCCTGTTCCGGCGCAATTGCGTGGCAGATCCCGTGATTGCCGATCTCATAGTAGCGCTCGATCCCCTGCTCGATCCGCCACTCACGCAGTTGCTTTGCCAGCTCGGCGCTCTTGATGTCCTTGTTCGGGACAAAATGATCGGGAGTGACGAGGATCTTCGACGGATCGAAGACTTTGTTAATCCCGAGCTTTTTGAGCATCGCCACCGCCGGCGGCGTTGTCACGTCATGCGCGACGATCAGATCGAGCTTCGCGTTGACTATCTCACCCGGTCTGACCGAGTCACGACCGCTGTGCGCGGCCAGTATCTTTTCCGTTATCGTCATTCCCATGTCGGTATTACTCCTCTATTACTACTCAGGCAGCGTTGCGCGCTCGCGCTCTCGCATAACAGGCTTTATTGACAGCATTGAGATAGGCGCGCGCGCTGCCATCGACGATGTCGGTGCTCGCGGCCTTACCCGTGTATGAGGTCCCGTCGAACTCGACGTGGACAAAGACTTCCCCTACCGCATCCGTTCCGCGCGTGATTGCGCGCACGGTGTAGTCGAGCAGCGATCCCCGCAGTCCGGTGATCTTGTCGATCGCTTCAATCACCGAATTGACCGGACCGTCACCGGCGGACGTCTCCGTCATCTCGCGATCCTCAGCCGTGTCGAGCAGCGTCACCAGCGAGGTTGCCAGCGTCGCCGTCCCCGCCGTCGCCTGCAATGCCCGCAGCTTGTACCTCTCAGGGATCTGTGCGAAGCCGTCCTGCAGGATCGCCACCAGATCCTCCTCGAAGATCTCTTTTTTCTGATCGGCAAGCTTGGTGAAGAGTTTGTAGGCCTTGTCGAGCTCCGGCCGACTGAGCGCGTAGCCCATCTCCTCGTAACGTTTCCCGAGGGCATGGCGGCCCGAATGCTTGCCAAGCACGATGCTGTTGGTCTTCACTCCGACCGATTCCGGCGTCATGATCTCGTAGGTCAGCCGGTTGCGCAGCACGCCGTGCTGATGGATGCCGGCCTCGTGTGCGAAGGCGTTCTTGCCGACAATCGCCTTGTTCGGCTGCACCAGCACTCCGGTGATGTTTGAAAGCGTCTGGCTCGACCGGAAGATCTCTTCGGTGACGACGCCTGTCTCGTAAGGCATCAGATCACGCCGCACGCGCATGGCCATCACCAGTTCCTCAAGCGAGGCGTTGCCGGCCCGCTCGCCGATGCCGTTGATGGTGCACTCGATCTGGCGTGCCCCGGCGGCAATCGCCGCCAGCGAGTTGGCCACTGCCAGCCCGAGATCATTATGGCAATGGACGCTGATCACCGCCCGGTCGATGTTCCGCACCCTGTTCCGCAGCGTCTCGATGATCTTCGTGTACTCTGCCGGGATGGTGTAGCCGACCGTGTCAGGGATATTGACCACCGTCGCCCCCTCGTCGATCACGGCCTCGATCACCTCACAGAGATAATCGAGGTCACTGCGCGTCGCATCCTCGGCCGAGAACTCGACATCGGTGGTGAAGCTCTTCGCCAGCCGCACCGCCCGCCGTGACATCTCCAGGACCTCTTCGCGCGTCTTCTGGAGCTTGTACTGCAAATGGATGTCCGAAGTGGCGATGAAGGTGTGAATCCGCGGCCTCGCCGCATCAGCCAGCGCTTCCCACGAACGCTCGATATCCTCGGGCGTCGTCCGGCAGAGCGCCGCGATCACCGGACGACGGCAGGTTCGCGCCACCTCGCGCACCGCGGCGAAGTCGTCTTCCGAGGCTATCGGAAATCCCGCTTCAAGCACGTCAACCCCCAGCGATTCAAGCTGGCGTGCCATCCGCAGCTTCTCTTCAAGATTCATGCTGCACCCCGGCGACTGCTCGCCATCACGCAGCGTCGTGTCAAATATGGCTACCCGTTCGCTCATGCGTCTCTCTGCTCCAGAATTTCCCTCAGCTTGCCGGGGACTGACTCAGGTCGTTTCCGACGTTTCCGGACTTCCCTCCCGACATTTTTGAATATATCATTCGACTTGATGCTTGGAAAGTTTATTATCTTTACTGAT
>CAIKMY010000382.1 GCA_903828635.1 uncultured Acidobacteriota bacterium | reverse complement strand
GTGTATTCGCTCTTCTCCGGAAATCGTGCGATCAGCGAGTTGACGCGGTCAATCCTGTCACCAACCACCGGATGAGTACTGAAAATCTTGGCCATCGTCCCCGGTTTCTTCTTCTCCTGCGCCTGCAATTTCTCGAAGAACGATGACATGGCGTGCGGATCATAGCCCGAGGCCCAGAGATATTGAACTGCCAGCGTGTCAGCCTCATACTCAGCACTGCGCCCGAACTTCAGAAATCCGAGAGGAATCGCCAAACCTGCTGCCTGGCGAATGGCAAAACCACCCCACCCGCCGAGAAAGATCAGCGGCAGAGTCCCCCAGTTGACCAGTTGTCCCTTGGAGGCCTGCTCGACTCCGTGACGCGCGGCGACGTGTGCGATCTCATGCGCCATCGGACCAGCCAGCTCCGCCTCGTTGTCGGCGGCGAGGATCAGCCCCTTGTTGACGTAAAAGAATCCTCCGGGCAGGGCAAAGGCATTGATCTCATCGGCGTCGATCACCTTGATTGTGAATGGAACCTTGGCGTCAGAGTGGAGCACGAGGTTCTGACCGACCTTGTTGATGTATTCGATGATCACCGCGTCTTCGACCAGCTTGGCTGATTGATCGACCTCCCGGGCGAACTGACGACCGATCGCCACCTCCTTGTCGAAATTGTAGAAATTGATCTGAAGCTTGTTGATGTTTCGCTTCCCGATCAGTTCCGGGTTTTCAAACTCGGTGAGCGGCTCAGGTTTTCCTTTGGAAGCAGGCGCACTGCCCGCAGGCGCACTTTTGGATCCTGCAGCCTCTTTGGTCACATCTGTCTGTTGTGTCGGTGCCTGAGCATTCGGCTCTTTCTTCTGCTCACTCTGTGCCAGTGCCGATGCCATCATCGTACCGGCAAGGATGGCGGAGAGTGCAAGTGGTTTCCACGGAGATTTCATGCTGCTTTCTCCCTATTCTTCTCTTGGCTGTCCTCTTAGGCTAAAGTTGCTTAAGCTGCTTAAGTTTTGTATGTTGATCCGCTCGTTGTCCTGCTGTCTCTGGTTTGGTTGCACCTCGACTATGCTCAGTAGTATTTAATCCCACTATTCAGTCCCACTATTCAGTCCCACTATTCAATCAAATTTAACATTTCGCATTATATGACATGAACAGTGATTTCTCTCGTTCTTGCGAATTAAACTTTGTAAAATCATTATTGGTCGTGGAAAATAATCGGGGGGGGCAACCGGCCCCATTCTGCGGACTGAGGAGGCGACATCAATGAAGCGATCATTCCTGGTAGTGTTACTAATGGTGATTGGCGTTATGGCGGTCCCCGGACAGGATTGGCCGCAGTGGCGTGGGCCGCAGCGAACCGGCCTGTCGGCGGAGACGGGATTATTGAAGGAGTGGCCGGCGGGTGGTCCTCGCAAAGTATGGTCGATACAGGGACTGGGAGAGGGGTATGGTGCGGTGGCGGTTCGCGGGGATCGTCTGGTGGTACAGGGGACGACGGGTGGAGCGAGTGTGATCTTCTGCCTCAACCGGGCGGATGGCGCGAAGATCTGGAGCACGGCACTGGGGCCGAAGCGGGACGAGAGTCGCGGTAACGGGCCGCGAGCCACACCGACGATTGACGATGATCGGGTCTATGTGCTGACGGAGAATGGCGATCTCGCCTGTCTGCGCTTACGAGATGGCTCGACGGTGTGGCGCAAGAACATCCTGCGAGAATTTGGCGGTGAGAATCCACACTGGATGATCAGCGAGTCACCACTGGTCGACGGGAACCGGCTGATCGTTTCTCCGGGAGGAAAGAATGCCGGGATTGTCGCGCTCGACAAAATGACAGGAGCCAGAATCTGGGTGGCTGCGGATCTGAGCGATGAAGCGGCCTATTCATCGAGTATCGTCGCCGACATCAGCGGAGTAAGGACGATTCTCAATTTTACTTCGACGGCGGCAGTCGGGGTGCGTGCTTCCGACGGCAAGCTCATGTTCAGATATGACCGTGCGGCCAATGGTACCGCCAATTGTGCAACCCCGGTCTTTGCCGATAACCGTGTCTTCTTCAGCTCGGCCTATGGGACAGGTGGAGCCCTGCTTGAACTGACGGCCGGGAACGGGGTGGTTGCGGCCCGCGAGGCCTACTTTACACGCGAGATGATGAATCATCATGGCGGGATGCTGCTCATCAATGGCTACCTCTATGGTTTTTCCAATGCGATTCTCACCTGTCTGGAGTTTGCCACGGGAAAAAAGATGTGGAGTCACCGCAGCGTTGGCAAGGGATCAATGACCTACGCTGACGGGATGCTCTATCTGGTGGGGGAGGATCAGACGGTTGGACTTGCCGAGGCCGGCCCGAGGGGATATTTCGAGAAGGGGCGCTTTCCGCTTGAAGATCTCGGGCGTCCGACCTGGGCCCATCCGGTGGTAGCCGGAGGCCGGCTCTACATCAGAAATCAGGGGACACTGGCCTGCTACGATATCAAGGCCGCCGGTGCCGCTGGCGGACGATGAACGGTGACGGGGAGGCGCGAGCAACCGATATCGCGCCTCCCGACTGCTTGGAGATTGACTTCGGATTTAGCGGCTGGCAATGGCCTGCATCTCGAAGCGGGCACCGCGGAGCAGCGGGCCGGAGCCGATGAAGGCACGAGCCGGGCAGTCTTTGCCGAAGTAGCTGCGATAGATGGCGTTGAATTTATCG
>CAIKMY010000381.1 GCA_903828635.1 uncultured Acidobacteriota bacterium | reverse complement strand
TCGATTTTGGCAACAACCTCTCACTCCTTGAGGACTCGCTGGAGGTTGCCCGCAAGCTGGCACCTTATGCCGTGACAACTCACCTCAAGGATATGGCAGTGCGCCCTTACGAAGAGGGTTTTGAGCTCTCCGAGGTCATGCTTGGTGAGGGGATGACGCCGCTCCGACAGATCATTGATCTCTTGCGACAATCCCGGCGGGACCTGCCGATCGTCCTTGAAATGATCACCCGCGATCCGCTGAAGGTACCTTACAAGACGGCGAAGTACTGGGCAACCTATCCGCAACGTGACGATGAGCGCATCCGGCGGTTTGAGCAGGGAACGCTGACAAAAGCCTGGAAGAAGCCGCTGCCGCACATCTCGCATCTTACCCCCGAGCAGGCGCTCGCCGTGGAGAATGATAACCTGCGGCGCTGCTCCGAGTATGCCCGCAATATCCTCAGGGTTTGAGACGAATCTGACCTGAAACTGGTTTGAATGGACGTGAATCGATTATGAGACTGCATGACAATACCGAAAGGACAATCTTCGATCTCTTCCGGCTGGATGGGCGCCGCGCGCTGGTCACCGGAGGCAACAAGGGTTTGGGACGGATCATGGCCGAGGCTCTGGCCGAGGCCGGTGCTGATGTCGCGATTGTCAGCCGCACGCTGGCCGACTGCCAGCAGGCGGCGGCAGAGATTGCGGCGGCCACTGGTCGCCGAACCGCTGCTTTTCGGGCGGACATGACGATTGCCGCCGAGATTGACCAAATGAAGTCGGATGTCGAGTCGGAATTCGGCTCGATCGACATTTTAGTCAATAATGCCGGGATCAACATTCGCGGCGCCATCCAGGATCTGAGTGAAGCCGACTGGGAGGCGGTGATGGCCGCTAATGTCAGGGGGCCGTTTCTCTGCTCCAGAGCCTTTGGCGTCGGGATGGCTGAGCGTGGCTGGGGGCGGGTCATCAACCTCGGTTCGATCATGTCGGTGATCTCACTGCCCGGCCGCTCGCCATACGCCTCATCCAAGGCGGCAATCATCGGCCTCACCAAAACTCTCGCGCTCGAATGGGCGGCAAGGGGCGTCACTGTCAATGCCATCTGCCCCGGTCCATTTGCTACCGAGATGAATCGCCAGCTCCTCAATGATCCGGTCAAATATCAGGACTTCGTCTCGCGCATTCCGCTGGGACGCTGGGGAGAGCTGCACGAAATCGCCGGTGCCGTTGTCTTTCTCGCCTCCGCTGCCGGCGGCTATGTTACCGGCAGTTCTCTCTTCGTCGATGGCGGCTGGACTGCGCAGTAACCTCTCCGGTGATGGAGCCAAACGAGATGGAGATCGAATTCAGGCGAACAGGTGAGCGGCGATATGCAATCAGAATCAGTCGCGCCGGTCATCCGACGATCGAGATGGATCCGGCGCCGGGTTATGATCCGCAGATGCCGCATGACCTTGCCCATCTCATCGTCGAAAGAGAGATTGGTCTGCGCGGTGGTGTCTTCGGTCAGATTGCCGCCGGCGGCAATGCAGGAACCTTTCGCCCGGTGCTTGCGCCCGGCAGTCCGGCTCGCGAGGCTGCAAGACTGCGCCGCAAAGTCTCGAAGCGCGGCGAGAGCCTGCAGCATCGGCAGAGCGACGAGGCAATGCTCGTCGAGCGGCTGGTTGATGCCTGCCTCGGAGAATGGGCCTCCCGAATGACCAGCCGCCGGGAGCGCTTCGTCATCGATGATTCACTGCAGAAGATTCTCACCGGTGCCAGACTTGACCAGATTTGCAGTGAACTTGACCGGATCAGCCGGCTCTGGATCGCTCTCGGACAGAGCGAATCGCTCACCCTTGCCTGGCCACCCGAGGCGCTCGCTCATCGCGCTGCACGAAGATCCCCGGCACGACAATGACTGCCGATGACCCTCAGGCAGGCGGTTGGGCGTCTGTTCTGTCTCTTCACTCTCGACAACATCCCTGCACCATTGACTATCTCTCAGATTTGGAATAATTTGCCCGGCGAGTAAGAGGAAAGAACCGATCACCAGTTATTTCCACTTCATCGGTTCCCCATCTGACTGGGCGTCACATATCGCAAATGATCAGTAAAAACAGGAAAAATGAGGATCAGGAAATGAGATGGAAAAGCAGCATATTGTCGGCTCTTGCCCTGATGATTGCCGGGATGAGTGCAGGAGTGTATGCGCAGACAGCCCAGATAACCGGGCGACTGAATGATTCATCAGGCGCAGTCATCAGCGGTGCCAAAGTTGGGGTGACCAATGAGAAGACGGGAATTGGCCGCGAAACACTGTCGAACAATGAAGGCTACTACACCATCCCGCTGCTTCCGCCAGGAGAGTACCGGATTTCGGTTCGCAAGGATGGGTTCAAGCCGCTGGTGCAGGTGAATGTGATCCTCAACGTCGAGCAGGTCGCACGGCTTGATTTTACAATGCAGCCTGGTGAATTGAGCGAGACGGTGACGATCACCAGTGATGCGCCGCTCATGAATACGGAGACTTCATCGGTGGGGCAGGTCGTCGATAATAAAACGGTGGTGACATTGCCGCTCAACGGGCGCAACTATTCACAGTTGGCAGTATTGGCACCGGGGGCGACTCCCAATCCGGGATCGCGGACGGAGGACGGGTTTAGTCTCAACGGCAACCGGCTCTTTCAAAATTCATACCAGGTGGATGGTGCTGACAACAACAACTACATTTTCGGAGTCGACACTAACACAACGCAGGCATTGCGTCCTTCGGTGGATGCGATTCAGGAATTCAAGGTTGAGACGGCCAATTACAGTGCGGAATATGGTCGGGCAGCGGGTGGTGTCATTAGTGTGGCGATCAAATCAGGAACCAATGATCTGCATGGCTCGGCCTTCGAGTTTTTGCGAAATGACGCGCTGGATGCCACCAATTTCTTTGCCAATCGAAACCGGCTGCGCAAACCGCCGCTGAGGTATAACCAGTTTGGTGGCACAGTTGGCGGACCGGTCTGGAAGGATCATACCTTCTTCTTTTTCAGTTATCAGGGGACGCGAATTCGCAGTTCCGACACGGCAGTAGTGACGGTGCCGACGGCAGATCAGAGGCGGGGCATTTTCGGGACGACTAACATCTATGATCCGGCCAATGTGGTCAATGGTGCACGAGTGCAGTTTGAGAACAACACGATCCCGGTCTCGCGGATGGATCCTGTAGGCCTCAAGCTGGCGGCGCTCTATCCCAATCCGAACCAGCCGGGGGCGGTCAATAATTACGCGAGCATTCAGCGGCAGACGGACGACGCCAATCAGTATGACGTGCGCGGTGATCACAGCTTCGATCCGGCGCACAAGGTCTTTGCGCGTTACAGTCGCTCTGATCGCGGAAGGATCCGGTCATCGATCTTTGCTGCGCCGGGTAATGGTGGTGCCTTTGCGACTCAGCCCCTGAACCAGATGCCGCAGGCATGGTCGGTGGCTGGTGGTTACACCTGGGTTGTGTCGGCGTCAGCTGTCAATGAGTTGAGAATCAACTACACCAAGAACGACTCGGAGCAGTTGGCACTCGCACCGAAGTCCCTGTACGAAGAGTTCGGGATCAAGGGGGTGCCGGCGTTTGACGGATTGACGGGATTGCCAACCATCAATGTCACAAACTACACCGGGCTGGGAGATCGGACCTTTGCCCCAAATCCGAAGCAGGCAAAGATGTTTCAGATAAGTGATGGCTTCTCGCTGACCAAAGGCGAGCATGGCATGAAGTTTGGTGGGGAGTTTTGGCAATTGCTCGGATATGCTGGAACGTCGAACACGGCCCGCGGTTCGTTGACCTTCAACGGGCAGTTCACCTCGCGGGTTCCGGGAACTGGCATCGGGAATGCGATTGCCGACCTGTTGCTTGGACAAACGAGCAACGCCCAGCTGACGACGAGGCAGATCGTCAATATGGAGTCGCAGAATTATGGGGTCTATTTGAATGACAACTGGAAGATCTCGCCGCGGCTGACGCTCAACCTTGGATTGCGGTATGAGTTTATGACGAGGTTCGTCGAGCGTGACAACCGGCACGCCAGCTTCGACCTCAATCCTGGCAGTCCGACTTACGGGACGGTGGTTCTTGCCAGGGATGGCAGCCATCGTGCGCAGACCTTCAGTGATCCTGACCGCAATAACTTTGCGCCGCGTCTCGGCTTTGCGTGGAAGGTGACTGACAAGATGGTGGTGCGCGGTGGTGGTGGGATATTTTATGGTGGTTTTGGATACTATGCGGTTGGGCAGACAACGGCAGCTAGTCCACCATTCTTCCTCAATATTACCTATCCGACAGCGACGACGGCCGCTGTTTCGTCACTGGTGCTGGCGAATGGCTTCCCGGCGGATGCGTTGAGCCTTTCGCGCGTGGTCAACCCGGCGACCGGTGCGCAGCTTTACAATTATCCCTTCCCGACCGTCTACCAGGGGAATCTGAGCATCGAGCGGGATCTCTTTGCGGGGTTTGTCGGGACGGTAGCCTACGTTGGCAACTCGACGACACATCTCAACGGTCAGATCGATATGAATGCTCCGGTGCCGGGGCCGGGGGCGGTCAATCCGCGGCGCCCATTCCCGACATTTGGTGCGATTAACTTGTTCACCGGTTTCGGCCATTCTTCGTACCACTCTTTGCAGTTGAAGCTGGAGCGACGTTTCCGCAATGGATTCTCGCTGCTCTCCTCATACACCTGGAGCCATGCACTCGATAACACACAGGATACTGAGGATACAACGATCGCGACGCTGCCGCAGAATCAGTTCAACACGAATGCCGAGAAATCGAGTTCGGGCTATGACCTGCGCCACCGCTCGGTGACAAGCATCATCTACGACTTACCGCTGGGGCGGGAAGGGAAGTGGCTGAGCGGCTCGAAAGTGGCGCGTGTGATCCTTGGTGGCTTTCAGCTGGGAGGGATTTTTGTGATGCAGACGGGGCAGCCGGTCAACCCCGGAGTGGCGGGCAATCCGGCAAACACGACCAACCCGGTCCGTCCCAACCGGCTGGCGGATGGCAATCTTCCGCGCGGTGAACGGACGATCGATCGCTGGTTTGACAAGACGGCTTTTGCCGTGCCGGCGGCCTTCACCTTCGGCAATTCGGGGAGGAACGTGCTGGTCGCGCCGGGACTGATCAACCTCGACCTGCTGGTGGCCCGTAATTTTACGATCAACGATCGCACACGGCTTGAGTTCCGCGGCGAGTTTTACAATGCGACTAACACTGCGCACTTCGGCCGGCCGAATGCGGTGATTGGCTCGCCGCAGGCGGGCACGATCACCAATACAGCAACGCCGAACCGGCAGATTCAGTTGGGCTTGCGACTGGTCTTTTAGCGTCCGAGTTCTCGTCGGATTCACGAGTGGCTGGTCTGTCTTCCCTGACAGAACAGCCACTTCATCGTTTATGCAGGCATCGTTCATACAATATCGTCAGAGTCTGATGAGGTGGAGAGAAGCGATTATGTCAAGGTGCAGTAAAAGTAAGAGTCTGCCGGCGATTCTGAGATGCACGGCCGCAATGATCATCGTGGCAATGATGCTGGCGGTGGTTGGTCTGGGGCAGAGTGAGCGGCCCAATATTCTCTGGATTTCGTCGGAGGATATCAGCCCTGATCTGGGGAGTTATGGTGATAAATATGCGGTAACGCCGACGCTCGACCGGTTTGCGGCTGAGGGGATGCGCTACACCAACGCCTTTTCGACGGCGCCGGTCTGTGCGCCATCGCGCTCCGGGATCATCACGGGGATGTATCCAACGACGATCGGGTCGCTCCATATGAGATCGAAGGCGGTTCCGCCGGCGGGTGTCAGGGCCTTCACTGAATACCTGAGAGCTGCGGGCTATTACTGCACCAACAATGCAAAGACCGATTACAACTTTGAGGCCCCACCCTCGAATCGCCCGCCGGACACGGTTTGGGACGAATCGAGCAACAGTGCGCACTGGCGCAATCGACCTGATCGCCGCCAGCCATTCTTTGCCGTATTCAATATCAATGTGACGCATGAGAGCCAGGTGCGTGTTTCCGAGGCCGAGTATCGTCGGAACACGGCGCGGCTGAGGCCGGAGCAGTTTCATGATCCGGCGAAGGCGGTGCTGCCTCCGTATTATCCCGACACACCAATCGTGCGCCGTGACTGGGCAAGGTATTACGATAACATCACGGCGATGGACTACATCGTCGCCGACATTCTCAAACAGCTTGAAGAGGAAGGCCTTGCCGAGAAGACGATCGTCTTTTTCTGGGGAGACCACGGCCGCGGGCTGCCACGGGGGAAGCGGAATGTCTATGATTCAGGGATTCGTGTGCCGCTGATTGTCCGCTGGCCGGGAAAGATTGCGCCGGGAACGACGAATGACGAACTGGTCAGCCTCTTTGATCTCGGGCCGACGGCGCTCTCGCTGGCGGGAGTGCCGATCCCGGCCAACATGCAGGCGCAGGCGATCCTTGGGGAGCAGAAGAAAGGACCGCGCCGTTATGCCTTCGCCCATCGCGATCGGATGGATGAGGCCCACGATATGGTCCGCTCAGTGATTGACAAGCGCTATCACTACATTCGCAACTTCCACCCTGATCGCACCAATGCCCAGTACATCGATTACCTTGAGGAGATGCCGACGATGAAGGAGATGCGTCGTCTTTTCAAGGAGCATTTCAACGCGATCGGGCCATCGTACGGGAAAGCGCTCAATGCGGCGCAGCTGGCCTTTCTGCTGCCGACGAAGCCGAAGGAGGAGCTTTATGACGTGACGGTCGATCCGCACGAGGTTAACAACCTCGCCTCATCACCGCAGCATCAGGCGGTGCTGGCGCGGATGCGAGAGGCGCTTGTCGTCTGGCAAAGGGAGACAAAGGATCTTGGCAGTGTTCCCGAGGCCGAGTTACGCGAGCGGATGCGGCCGGGAGGTGTCTGGCAGCAGGTTGCCGCACCGACGGGCAGCATTGTTGCCATGATTGATACCGTCAGGATAAAGCTGACAAGTGCGACTGAGGGGGCGTCAATTGCCTACACGACTGATGAGGGGCCGAAGCCGCGATGGCGGCTGTACACCGGCGAGCTGACCATTCCGGCTGGGCTGACACTGCGGGCAAAGGCCTGCCGCTTCGGCTTTCTCGACAGTGACGAGATCGCCATCAGGCCGATGCGTTAGCCCGGGTTTCGCTCCGGGTAGCTCTCGTAGACGTGCTCGAAAAGCACGGAACACTTCTGCGCGTAAAGCGGACGGTCATAGCTTGGCGGCCGGCTGTCGAGCGTGTCCTCGATCACCACCCGGGGCATACCATTGACGAAGCCGACCAGGTCCGGCCGGCAGGTGTAGAGGCTTCCCACCACGCTCAACTGGCTGACCAGCAGGAAGTCGTTCCGCTCCGGCTGCTCCCAGTCCACCACGCGTAGCCGCTCGGTCTTCTGCCCGCCGTGCTCGCGGTCGGGAACGGAGACCGGGATGCCCTCCTTGAGCAACCGGTAGATCTCGCGGTTGGCCGCCTCCGGGCTCATTGCCGCGCGATCACGGGCCAGCTCATCGATGGCCGTCTGGATCGCTTCAGCCGGCAGACCGGGGTTGAGAGTGTTCAGCGCCGCCCGCAGGCGCTCAGTCAAGACCACCTCGCCCTTGTCTCGCGCCCGAGCGTGCCGCCCGCGCCAAAGGTCTCGTCCAGCGCCGAGACCGTCTGCCAGCCCAGTGCAGCGAACAACCCGATGGCGGGCTGCTCGACAAGTTGGTCTTCAGTGTAGGTGTGGGTGGTCATGATTCACCTCGCTGTTTTTTACGGCGGGCGTCCAGGCGGGCGCGGATCATCCGCTCTCGCAAGCCACCTTCAGTGAGAAAAGCCTTTTCCAAGGCACGGAGCTGTTGGTCAAGAAGGTAGTTCGTCTGGTGAACGATGCAGATGAGAATATTGGCCACAATATCCGCCGGACGAGTCTCGAGATAGGTTCGATAGGACTAATATGACACATCCGACCTGGCTCCGATCTTTCGGACAAACAAGGCTTCACGAGAATCCTTTTCCCAGAGTGGATGGCGGCGGGTGCGGAGATAGT
>CAIKMY010000380.1 GCA_903828635.1 uncultured Acidobacteriota bacterium | reverse complement strand
GATCTCGTCGATGCGGTTGCGGAACTCCGGCGAAAAGCGCTGCTCCGCCGCCTGCATCACCGCCCGCTTGATCTCGTCGATATCGGCCGTCGTCTTCTGCCCGAAGCCGAGCGGCTTCATGTATTTTTTGAAATTCTCTGACCCAAGGTTGGAGGTCATGATAATGATTGCATCAGAGAGATAGACCTTCTTGCCGCGCCCATCGGTCAGCCATCCCTCGTCGAAGGCCTGGAGGAAGAGGTTGAGCAGCCACGGCGAGGCCTTCTCGATCTCGTCGAGCAGCAGCACGGTGTAGGGATTCTCCCGCAGTCGCTCGGTGAGAATGCCGCCCCTCTCGGAGCCGACGATGCCACGCGGCATGCCGATCAGCTTCTCGACCGCGACCGTCCCGTCCTGGTACTCACTCATATCGATGCGCACCATCTTCTCCTCATCACCAAACATGGCCTCGGCAACCGCCTTGGCCAGCTCGGTCTTGCCGACACCCGTCGGCCCGAGGAAGAGCAGCACTCCATCCGGCTTGTAGAAATTCTCCTTGAGTGGTCCCTTGTTGAGCCTCAGCCGCTGCGAAACGGCACGAACCGCATCCTTCTGACCGATCACCCGGCGTCCAAGCATCGTTTCGATGTCGCTGAAGCGCTCGCTGGTGTCGCGAAAGATCAGATCGCTCGGGATCCGGGACTCCTGGGAGATGACCTCGATGATATGCTCCGGCAATACCTGCATCCGCGCCGGTTCGTTGATCTCAACCTTGACCGCCGCCGTGTCAAGCCAGCCGATCACCTTGTCGGGCAGATGCAGGTTGCGGATGTAGCGCGGGGCCATCTCCAGCGCCGTATCGATTGCTGCATCAGTGATCGAGACCGAGTAGTTACGCTCCAGCCGGCCACGAATCCCCTGCAATATCTGGCGAGTCTCGCCAAGCGTCGGCTCATCGACCTTCACCAGCCGGAAGCGACGTGCCAGCGCCTCGTCCTCGCCAATGTACTCCTTATACTCTGTCAGCGTCGTCGCGCCAATGATCCGCAACTCACCGCGTGCCAGTGCCCCCTTGAACATGTTGGCCGCGTCAGACGAGGCTCCAAGCGCCGAGCCGGCTCCAATGATCGTGTGCGCCTCATCAACGAAGAGGATCAGCTCCGGCCGCTCCTTGACCTCGTTAATTACCCCCTGCAAGCGCTCCTCGAACATACCGCGCAACATTGTCCCGGCAACGATCCCTGACATCTGCAACTGCACGATGTGGGCATTGCGCAGGCGCGCCGGCACTCGCTGCGGCTCAAGCTCGATCAGTCGCGCCAGCCCCTCAACCACCGCCGTCTTACCCACTCCCGGCTCCCCGACGAGCATCGGCGAATTGGCGCGCTCACGGTGGCAGAGGATCTCGATCATCTGCCGGATCTCACGCTCGCGCCCGATCGTTGGCGGCAGCTTGTCCTGTCGCGCCAGCTTGTTGAGCGAAACCCCGAAATGCTTCAAATATGGAGGCAGCTCATACTTCTTCCTCAATACCTCCGTCTGCTCCTCTCGTGACTTGATCCGCTGCGTGATATTCTCGGTCGCCTGCGTCGGATCAACCCCGAGCCGGCGCAAGATCTCGGCCGGTACCCCGTTGGGATCGGTGAAGAGCGAAACGAAGAGGTCATACGACTCGATCTGACTCCGCGCATTCTGCCGCGCTCGCTTTAATGCACGATTGAAGAGCTCGCGCGTCGTATCCGCAATGTACATCTTCTTCCCGACGTACTGACGGCTCTTTGAAAGTTCCTGCTCCAGCAGATGGTCGATCGCCCTCGTGTCGACGCCAATCGACTGCATCGACTCGGCAAAGAGCGTGCTCTCAACCTCACTCAATGCCGTGAAGATATGCTCAACCGAGAGAAAGTTGTGATCGCGCCCCTTCGAGACCTCGATCGCACGGTAGATCACCTTCTGCCCCGATTCGGAGAATTTATCCGTCATTGAACCCAGATCAAACACGACTCATTGCCTCAATAATGATAATGATTATGCCTTAATAACCAAACACTTCCAGAAGCCCGACCGGCCACAGTCTTTCAGCCAGTCACATCCGGCTGTACAAAAGAGAGAGTGCAAAGCACAAAGTTTCGGGGGATCCG
The DNA here is from genome assembly GCA_903828635.1 of uncultured Acidobacteriota bacterium. Taxonomy (GTDB): domain Bacteria; phylum Acidobacteriota; class Blastocatellia; order RBC074; family RBC074; genus CAIOZW01. Next base: position 1,499 of record CAIKMY010000380.1, on the reverse strand, counting down.
GCACTCAACGCCTTGCACTCTTCATTAAACGATATTCGCTTGACAGACCAGCTGTCAAGCACCCACCTCAGCTTACTCGGCCGGTGCCGCCTCAGCCTCGGGGAGGTCAGTGATCGCGGCATCGGTCGTCAGCAGCAGACCGGAGATCGACGCGGCATTCTGCAATGCAGTGCGCACCACCTTGGCCGGATCGATGATGCCGGCAGCCAGCAGATCCTCGGTCTGTCGTGTCGCGGCATTGTAGCCGACATTCTTCTTCTCGCGACGGATCATGCCGACGATGAGACTGCCATCCTGACCGGCGTTCTCGGCGATACGGCGCATCGGCTCCTCCATGGCGCGACGGAGGATATCGAGACCGGTTCGCTCGTCGCCAGTGGCTTCGAGCGCCTCGACGGCCTTCGCCGCACGCAGCAGGGCAACCCCGCCACCGGGGACGATCCCCTCCTGAGCGGCAGCCTTGGTTGCGTGGAGGGCATCCTCGACGCGCATCTTCTTCTCCTTCATCTCCGACTCAGTCGCGGCTCCGATACGGATGACGGCAACTCCGCCGGCGAGCTTCGCCAGTCGCTCCTGCAGCTTTTCGCGATCGTAATCCGAGGTCGTCAGCTCGATCTGCTTGCGAATCGTCGCAATCCGCCCCTGAAGATCAGCCTTGCGCCCAGCCCCCTCGATGATCGTCGTGTTGTCCTTGTCGATGATCACCTTCTTGGCTTTTCCAAGCTCCTCGGGCCTCACGCTCTCAAGCTTGATGCCCAGGTCCTCGGAGATCAGCCGTCCACCGGTGAGAATCGCAATATCCTCAAGCATCGCCTTGCGCCGATCGCCAAAGGCCGGGGCCTTGACGGTCGCCACCTTGAGCGCGCCGCGCAGCTTGTTGACGACCAGCGTCGAGAGCGCCTCCGCCTCGACATCCTCGGCAATGATCAGAAGGCTGCGCCCCTGCTGGGCAACCTTCTGCAGGACCGGGAAGAGCTCGTGCATTGATGAGATCTTCTTCTCGCTGAGAAGAATCAGCGGCTCCTCAAGCACTGCCTCCATCTTGTTCTGATCGGTAATGAAGTATGGCGAGATATAACCACGGTCAAACTGCATGCCCTCGACGATCTCAAGACTGGTGTCGATCGACTTCGCCTCCTCGACGGTGACGACACCATCCTTGCCAACCTGGTCCATCGCCTCGGCAATCAGATCGCCGATCAGCCGATCACCATTGGCGGCCACCGCGCCAACATTTGCCAGATCCGCCTTCTCTTTGATCTTCTTCGAAAGTGAAGCGATCTCGGCCACTGCCGTCTCGACTCCCCGGTCGATCCCGCGCTTGATGTGCATCGGATTGGCACCGGCGGTAACGTTCTTCAGCCCCTCACGATAGATCGCCTGCGCCAGTACCGTCGCCGTCGTCGTGCCGTCGCCAGCCTGGTCGTTGGTTCGCGAGGCAACCTCACGTACCATCTGCGCCCCCATGTTCTGATAGTTGTCCTTGAGTTCGATCTCCT
>CAIKMY010000379.1 GCA_903828635.1 uncultured Acidobacteriota bacterium | reverse complement strand
CGGAGACCTGTCGCAGTACGAACGGATCAAGGGAGTGCTCTTACTTGATCGTGAGTTAACGATCGAGAATGGGGACCTGACGCCGACGCTCAAGGTGAGGCGTCGTGTGGTGACGGAGAAGCTGAAGGATCGGATTGACCGCCTCTATGCTGAAAAAGAGGCGGCCTGGGCCGGGAAGCAGCAGTAAACGTGCAGAGGGGTGGGATCTGGTTATGGCATTGCCGTTGCGTTTAAGAATCAGTCATATTGACAAGCAGACCAGCGGGGTCTGGAGCTTTCGGATGCAGCCGGTTGGCGGGGTGGCCGAGCCCTTCGTCGCCGGGCAGGTGGCAGTGCTTGAGATTGAGGGGGATGGCCGTTCCTATCTGGCCTTTGCCGGAGCGCCGGAAGATCCCGGCTATGAGTTTCTCGTCAAGCGCAATACGGCAATCCCCTTCACCCGGACGCTTTTTGACGATGATCGGGCACCGGAGGAACTGCCGCTGGTGTTGCGTGAAATAGTCGGGCGCGGGTTTCCGGTGGAGAATTACGCCGGTCACGATCTGGTACTGGTAGCGATGGGAACGGGTCTTGCGCCACTGAGGTCGACCTTGCGCCACCTGTTGCGACAGCGCGGTGATTACGGTCGGCTGATCGTGCTCTATGGCGCACGGACAGCCGCGGACTTCTGTTACCAGGAAGAGATGACCGCGGAGTGGCTGGAGCGCGGAGTGGAGGTACGGCAGGTAATCAGCCAGCCGACGGGTGACGACTGGAGCGGGCCGACGGGCTACGTCCAGAGTCTGCTCGACAACCTTGTGCCGACACTCGCCAATCCGCTGGCACTCGTCTGCGGTTCACTGGAGATGATTGAGCAGACCCGAGAGCGGCTGATCGAGCTTGGGTTCGACAGGGCGAAGATACTGACTAACTACTAAATCTGAAGACGCAACATTGGAACATGGCCAACCGGGATCGTCATGAATCAGGCAGGCCGATCGGCAAAGAATCGGCGAGAGAGTGAGGAGGGAGAGGAAGATGACGCAGATCAGGAAGACAGCAGTGCTCGGATCAGGAGTGATGGGAGCACAAATTGCGGTCCATCTGGCGAATGCAGGGTTTCCGTGTCTGCTGCTCGACATTGCGCCGCGTGAAATGACTCCGCAGGAGGCAGCCGCCGGGCTGACGCCGGAGTCGCGAGTGGTACGCAACCGCATCGTGCAGGCGGGCTATGACGCCGCGTTGAAGGCAAAGCCGGCGGCGGCCTTCACGCCGGAGGTAGCGCGACTGATCAGTATCGGCAACTTCGAGGACGACCTGTCGAAGCTGAAGGAATGCGACTGGATTATCGAGGCGGTAATTGAAAATCTGGCAATCAAGCAGTCGCTCTTCGCGCGGCTGGAGCCGCATCTCAGACCGGAGGCGATCATCAGTTCGAACACCTCGGGGATACCGATTGCCTCACTGGTCGAGGGGCGCGGTGAGAATTTCCGACGGCGGTTCCTCGGGACTCACTTCTTCAATCCACCGCGATACCTCTACCTGCTGGAGCTGATCAGCG
>CAIKMY010000378.1 GCA_903828635.1 uncultured Acidobacteriota bacterium | reverse complement strand
TGATAAGAGCGGCTTGTCCTGAATCTGAAAAGAGCAGTCTGTCCTGTGTATTTTATCTGTGTCTATCTGTGTTTATCTGTGGTTCAAATCTCGGTGTTTATCTGCCATATCTGTAATTCAAATTAAATATAGCAAAACCTGATTTGACCTGAATCTGAAAAGAGCAGCCTGTCCTGTGCATTTTATCAGTGTCTATCAGTGTTTATCTGTGGTTCAAATCTCGTTGTTTATCTGTGGTTCAAATCTCGTCGTTTATCTGTGGTTCAAATCTCGTTGTTTATCTGTGGTTCAAATCTCGTCGTTTATCTGTGGTTCAAATCTCCTTGTTTATCAGTGGGTCAAATCTCCCTCAATCAATTGTATTCATCATCCGATTTCCCGGCACAAGGTGAGGAATGCCTGCAAGTCATCCGGGAGTGGGGAAGAGAATTCGAGCCACTCTTCGGAGAGAGGGTGACTGATTCCGAGGCGTGCGGCGTGCAGAAAAGGCCGGTTGAGGCGTGCGAGCGCAGTGCGCAGTCGAACGTCGCGCACCGCGTTGATGCGGCCTCCATCGTAAAGGGAGTCGCCTGTGATTGGGTGTCGCAGATGGGCGAGGTGAACTCGTATCTGGTGAGTTCTGCCGGTCCTGATCTCGACATCGAGCCGGGTAAACTCGCGAAAGCGTTCGGTGACGTGGTAAATGGTGATCGCGTCGCGTCCCTTGTCGGGAGGGGAGATTGCCATCCTGACGCGACTGCGCGGGTCGCGACCGATCGGGGCCTCGATCCGCCCTTCGTTTGTAGCGATCGTGCCGTGAGTCAGCGCAATATAGACCTTCTTCACCCGACGTGTCTGGAACTGTTCGGCGAGGCTGAGGTGCGCGGCATCAGTTTTGGCGACGACAATGATGCCGGAAGTGCCCGCATCGAGCCGGTGGACAATCCCCGGGCGCGATGGGCCTCCACGTCGCGGAAGCTGCAGGTTCTTCTCGGCAAAATAATGGACAAGGGCATTGGCCAGCGTTCCTTCGCTGACGCCGGCACCGGGATGAGTCACCATTCCCGCTGGTTTGTCGATGACGATGATGGCCTCATCCTCGTGCAGAATGTTGAGTGGTATTGGTGATGGTTTGGCTTCAAGCGGTGCTGGCGGCAGCAGTTCGATCAGGATCACCTCGCCGGCGGAGACCTCGAAGGCCGGCTTAACGATCGTCAGGCCAGCGACCTGCACCTTGCCAGCCTCGATCGCACGACGAATCTGAGTACGGCTGGTGGTCGTGATCCGTTCCGCCAGAAAGCTGTCGAGCCGCATGCCGGCGGCCTCTTCAGCGACACTGAATGTCAGTCCTGCCTCTGCTGATTGATCGTCGTCGAACATTGCCTCAATCAATGTAAAGTTCTCGCGGGCGCCGCTCAACCGGCGGGCTGACCTTGATTGCCAGCGCGAAGATGTTATCGCCGCGAAGATTGGTCGGCAGGTTGATCTCGCTCAGCAGTTTGAGTATGGCCGGGTTGGAGCGCAGCCAGACATCCTCTGTCTCCAGTTGCAGCACCCGAAATCCCGCGGCGGCAAGCGCGACGCCGACCTCGAATGGGGCGTATTCACGATGATGCTGGTCGATCGGGGTTTCGGTGTTGTACTGCGACATGAGGTATGGCGTGCAGCCGATCAGCACCCCCTCGATTGAGCGTGCACTGGCGATGTTCGGTGTCGTCAGCAGCAGGTAGCCCGCATCTTCGAGCACACGATTGATCTCCCACAGCATATGCATCGGGTCATGCTGCAGGTGTTCGAGCAGCTCGCAGCAGAGAACCACCCGAAAGTGCTTGTCAGGGAAGGGAAATGGATCGGCTTCGGCATTGAAGTTGTGGAGGGGGATCGTCAGCCGGTCGCCGCCACCAGCCTGTTCGATTGTCTCCTCGGCTACTCGCTCCTCCGACTCCCAGAGGTCGGCGCCAACGATCGTCTGGTATCCGCAGAACTTTTTGATGGCCGGCGTCAGGTGGAGCAGGCTGCCAAGTTCGAGGAGCCGATCGGTAGTTCGTTGCGGAGGTGGAATCCGCTGCATCGTGCCGAGAAAGCGGCGCAGGTGCTGGCGCGTATAGGCGATCTCATCGGGATCAGAGAGAAAGCTGAGGATGTAGTCAACGATCTCCTGCTCGTCACGAGTAAAGTCATTGATCCCCTCCCCGGAGACGCGCTTCCAGTCGAGGATCTGCTGATAGATGGTCGGATCGCGTGGAATGCCGGAACGCACGGATGAGGATCCGTGTTTGTCGGCCAGCTTGCGGAAGGACTCGATCTGGTCTTCCGGCGACTGCTGCTCGATCGGGCTCTCTGTGGAGGCTGCAGTGTCGGGAGCCGCGAGTGTGAGATGGCCGCTGGCAGGGTCAGCCTCGCTGCCGGTTGGTGCTCCTCCCTGAGGCATGGTCGCCTCGCGCAGGGCGCGCAACTCACGTCGCTGGCGGTCGAGGCGCTGTTCGAGCACCTGCAACAGCAGGTCGGTTCGGTCAACGATGTCGACGCGGTTGTTTTCAAGGCTGGCGTCAGTGCGGCGTTCGTGCATCTCAAAGCGCTCATCGATCCGCTTCTCGATGGCGTTGAATCGGTCATCGATCCGGCGATCCATCCCCACCTGTCGGTCGTCCAGCCGAATGTCGACGGCGCGTGCGTGATCCGAAAATTGGCGGCTGAGATGGGAATCGAGCTGTGCCGATCGCTCCTCCACCCGACGATCAACGGCCGATTCGTAATTGCCCGCACGCTCTCCGAGCGCCCTCACGATCTCCTCAAAGCGACGGTCATTGCTGATCTCGATCGATTCAAGGCGCGCATCAACCCGGTGATCGACCACTCCCATGCGCTCATCGATCTGCCGATCATTTGCGCCAAGCCGTTCGTCGATCCGCGCGCCCGCTGCCGCTGCCCGTTCCGCCAGCATCTGATGGAGCTCAGCCGTCAGGGCCTCGATCCTCCGGTCAGTCTCCGCGATCGACTCTGCCAGTTGCCCGGCCACCTGTGCGTCAGCCTGTGCCAAGCGCTCATCGACAGCCTTCTCGAAATCGTCCACTCTGTTGGTCGAACGCGCCTCGACCTCGCCAAGCAGCGCGGCGAGGTCCCGCCTCAGGATCAGATTGAGATTGCGGGCGATCGACCTCAGAATATTCATGGCCGCCTCCTGCTCAATTCAAAGACCTCGTCATACAGCGCCTGAGTCTCGCGTGCTGCCCGATCCCACGAAAAGAGGCGTGCACGCTCGAGGCCGGCCCGCACCAGCCGATCCCGCAGCCCGCTCTCCCCGAAGAGCCTCGCAATCATCGCCGCCAGAGCGCGATGGTCACCTGGATCATGCAGCATCCCGGCCTCACCAACCACCTCCGGCAGGCTTGCCGCGTTGCTGACGATCACCGGCGCGCCGCAGGCCATCGCCTCCAGTGGCGGCAGACCGAAGCCCTCGTAAAGTGAAGGGTAAAGAAATGCCGCGGCCTGTGAGTAGAGCGCCGGCAGATCCCGATCCTCGACGTAGCCGAGGAATCTGACCATCTCCCCAATCTTCAATTCGTCGACCAGTCGAAAAACCTCTTCATATTTCCAGCCCTTGCCGCCGGCAATCACCAGCTGCGGACGATGCTCCGTCGTTCGCCGCAGCTCGTCGAAGGCGCGAAGCAGCAATGGCAGATTCTTGCGCGGCTCGATCGTTCCAACATAGAGCAGATATGACCCGTCAATCCGGTGTCGGGTGAGGACTTCGACGCACTCCGACGCATCGAGCGGCCTCATCCCGCTGCGTGCTGCCTCCTGAATCACCCGGATCAGGTCTTCCCGAATCTGGAAATGCTCGATGATCTCCCGTCGCGTCCATTCGCTTGGGGCAATGATGCGCGTTGCCCGCCTCATCATCAGCGGTATCCGCCGCTTACCCCGCTTCACATTTTCGTCTTCATGCGTCTGTGATTGATTGAAGAGCGAAAGGTCATGCACCGTCACCACCGTCGGGCAGGGTGAGAAGACCGGAATACAGTAGTTGGTTCCGTGGAAGACATCGAAAGGCGAGATTTGCAGCATCGACGGCAACCCCACCAGCCACCATTTCCGAAAGATCGAGCGCACCGGGAAATAGAGCTTGCTCAGGTTGGATGGCATCGACCCGTCAACCGGAAAGGCAAAATCGAATGGCGAGAGCAGGACATACTGGTGATCAATGTGAATCCGCGCCAGTGCCTCAGCAAGCGCCTCCGTGTAATGTCCGATTCCGGTCTTCGCCGAGACCAGCGGGATTGCATCAAAGCCTATTCGCATAGTTCGTAAGAGTAACCGCCTTCCCGGAGAATTTCAAACTCCGTACCATCAATGCAGATCAATTCGTCAGTGGTAGCCATGATCATCTCATTGGTCTATAATTCGCGGCATGGAAAATGTACAACTGCGGGAAAAGGTCGAGCGAAACACGGCGAAGTTCAAGGCTGACATGCTGGCTGGTGCCTGGTGGCACAGTATCGATCTCGGCGATGGCTTCATCACCAAAGGCATTCACCCGATCGAGGCCCTGCGGGAGAATTATCGCAACTTTCAGCTTCCCGAGGATCTCTCCGGGCGGCGCCTGCTCGACATTGGCTGCTGGGACGGCTTCTACAGCTTTGAGGCCGAGAGGCACGGTGCCTCCGTCGTCTCCGTTGATTGCTGGCGCCCCGAGAACTTCTTCAAGGCCCAAGCCGCACTCGAATCGAAGGCCGAGTTTCACGAGATGAGCGTCTACGATGTCTCGCAGGAGAGGCTCGGAACCTTCGACATTGTCCTCTTTCTCGGAGTTCTCTACCACCTGCGCCACCCGCTGCTCGGGCTGGAGCAGGTCTGCGAGGTGACCCG
>CAIKMY010000377.1 GCA_903828635.1 uncultured Acidobacteriota bacterium | reverse complement strand
TGCTCTGTCCGGAGTGGTTTGAATGCGTAAGTCCTGACTCAATTATTCAGGTAAGGCTCATGTTGCCTAAGTCCCGCATTGTAGACGATTTAAGGCCAGCCATCCTGAGATGACCATCTTGACATCAATTGGCGGTTAAGGTTCAATTGTATGCCAGAGGCGTGACCGAAGAGTTACTCCGGGACAAGCCTCATCATCGGCGTGCCGACTTTACCCTTCCCCGTCAGGATTGTCCCCACAACCTGTTCTGGTGATCCCCCCACTCATCAGTGATCTTTATGGATTCGTCTCTCTTTCCGTCAAGGGCTGGTTGTCAGCAGCCTGAAATGGAGAGCCGCAGTATTGACATCGCAGTAACGAAGATACGTTGACCCATTTGAGGAGAAATCGATAAATGAAAAGCCTCTGCTCACACAATCTCTCAGGGATTCACAAGCGGGATCGGAGCCTTTGCCGGAGGGGAGCAGCGATGGTGGTGACAATCATCGCAATCCCATTGCTGCTGTTCGTGGTAGTGTTGACGGAGGCGATGCCAGCGAGGGCTGCCGGCTACCTGAAAGGGATCGGGGCCGGATGGGAGATGGGGAGATTCTCCCTCTTTTCAATGAGATCAGAGGGTGTGCGGACCGTGATCGCGACGGTGGCGGGAGGCGGATTCAGCACCAATGCGGCGGTGCTCTCCGCACCGATGTCCCAGCCGGTCGGAGTCGTGCTTGACCCACTCGGCCGCGGCTACTATGTACTTGACGAGCGGGACGGTTCAAGCATGGTGCGTTTCGTCAATACCAGCAGTTCCGCGGTCATTCTGGGTGGAGTGGCAATTGCGCCGGGTGCGATCAATCTGATTGCCGGGGGCGGCGTTGGATCGGACGACCTGCCGGCACGCGAGGTTGATCTTTCACTGGCGACAGGAATCGCCGTCGATCCCTCAGGAAACACCGTCTACGTGTTGGCGCCGCTGATCAATGCCATCCGTGCGATCAATGTCAGCGCCAGCAATGTGACAATCATGGGGCGAACGCTGGCACCGGGAAGGATGGCAACAATATTCAACCTCAGCCGTCCGGAGGCGAGAAGCCTGGCAATCTCCACGACGCGCCAGTTTTACTACATTGGCACCGGCCCTGACGGCAGCCGTGTCGTCTACAGGGTGGATCCGAATATCGGAGACTCGGGATTGGAGACGACCTTTGCGGGCGGTGGCAGCCCGCTGGTTGGCAACGGGGATGGTGGCGACGCGCTGGCGGCGAGGCTGATCAACCCGATGGGGCTTACCGTCGATGCCGACGGCCAGGTCTACATTGCGGAGGGTGGCGACACGCGCAGCAATCCGGGTCGTGTCCGCAGGGTAGACTCCAATGGAGTTATCAGCTCGGTGGCGGCAGGTCTGGAGTTTCCTGTCGGGATCACCTTCGGACCGGGGAGGATCCTGTATGTCGCGTTGGGCAACGCGCAGCAGATCGTTCGGGTCGCCACCTCCGGCATCGGGACGATAGTTGCCGGCAGCAGCCAGTTGCTGAGGTGCGATGAGGAGGTAACGCCGAAGTGTGGGGATGGCGGTCCGGCGCTGGCGGCTTCGCTCAACCTTCCGGGCAGCACACAGTTTCGCAGTTTGACAGTGGCGGCTGACGGTAATGGGGTCTATCTGCCGGATAACACCTACCGACGAGTACGTTACATCAACCTGACCGGGAGCACGGTACGGATCGCCGGGGCGGCAGTGGCCGCCGGAGCAATTGACACGATAGCCGGCAGCGGTGCGACGGCGCCATACGACAATGTTGCCGGCGGGTCGACCGAGTTACAGTTGCCAACCGGGCTGGCGGAGGACGCGCTTGGCAATCTCTACATCGCAGACAGCGGCGCTCGACCATACAATCTGATTCGCTATCTCAACCGTGGCAGCGCCCCGGTGACCCTCTTTGCAGGAACGGCATGGGCAATGACGGTTCAGCCGGGACAGATCATCAGTCTCAACAACAACATCGAGGCGGGAAAGCGGGATGATCGGATCACTACCGCGACATTCCTTTCACCAACCGGACTGGCAGCGACGCCGCAAGGGCTCTTCATTGTCGATTCACAGTATGGAGCGCTGATTCGCGCACAGGGCTCGCTGTCGGGAAGGCGCAGCGGGCATATCAGATTTCTGAATACCTCTGCGACCACGGTAACGCTCTTCCCCGGATCGGGAGCAAATGCGATCGTCGTTCCGCCCGGCCAGGTCAAGGATGTTGTCGGACGAAACGACTCGCCAGGAGTCGGCTTCACCGGGGATGGCGGACTGGCGAGAGATGCGGTGATCTTCCCCAGCGACATTGCCGTTGAGGCGACGGGGACGATTTATATTGCTGATCAGGGCAATAATTCGATCAGGGTGATCAACCCGACCACCGGCATCATCAACAGTGTCGCGGGTGCCGTTGGCGAGTCATCGAGCGAGCAACTGGTGACCAGCGGGGCGGCAGGGATTGCGGTTGTCGGAGGCAGACTCTACATTGCCGATACCAGAAACGACCGGATTCTGCGCCAGAATGGGCCGGGGAGCACCAGTTACTCGATCATTGCCAACCTTGCCGGCGGGATCTCGCGTCCGCGTGACGTCGCCGTCGATGCCGCGGGCAATGTGCTGGTAGTCAACAATGGAGCGCACCGCATTCTGCGAATAGCGGCACCGACAAACGGTATTGGCACGACAGCGGTGGTTGCGGGCACCGGGTCTCCGGGCTTTTCGGGCGATGGAGGGTCGGCCAGTCTCGCAAAGATCAGCCTGCCAAATCCGGGAACTGCCCTCAACGACATCCAGTATACGACGAGCATTGTGGCGCTGGCCGACAAGCGGATCGCCTTCACCGACTCGAACAACAATCGCATAAGAATCCTGACAGAGGGAACGAATGAGTCGCCGCGCCTCGCGTCGCCACCCGATAGCAGCATCGACGAGGGAGAGACGAGGACGATCGCACTGACGGCGACCGATGGTAACGACGATACACTGAGCTTCTCGCTCCCGGGGGCTCCGGGTTTTGTCACCCTGACCGACAATCTCAACGGCACGGCGAGCCTGCGAATTGGGCCGGGCTTCAGCGACTCCGGTGTCTATCGTGTGACGGTGACAGTCTCGGATGGCGATCTGGAGACGCCGGTCAGCTTCTCGCTGTCGGTCAATGATGTCAATCGGGCGCCATCGGTGCTGCTTGGAAACTTTGGCGAGGCGTTTGAGGCAACCTCGGCAGCAGGGCGGACAGTATCGCTCGGGGCGACAGTGAGCGATCCGGATGGTGACGCACTCAACTACCAGTGGTTCAATGGTCCATTATTGATCGCCAGCACCGCCAATCCGATGGTCACGCTGGGGATTGGAACGCATTCAATCTTTCTGAAGGTGACTGACAGTCGTGGGATGAGCAGCAGCAGCCTGCTGCAGGTGATCACAATTCAGGACAAGACACCGCCGATCATCAGTGGCGTTCCGGAGCCGATCAGCATCGAGGCGAATAAGTCTGAGGGGATTGAGTTCGAGTATGTGCTGCCGACGGCGCTCGACCTCGTTGACGGATCGGTGCCGGTCACGACAGACTGGCCACCGGGCAGACTCTTCCCGGTGGGGACAACGACCGTCACCTTCACGGCCGTTGACACACGCGGCAACACGGCAACAGCGACAGCCGAGGTTACAGTCACGCCATCGCCAAATGATGGAACTAACAATTTTACCATTCGTACCAGCGCTGGTGCGGGCTACTCAGGTTTCAGCGGCGACGGTGGCCAGGCGACCAACGCGACCTTCAAACAGATCGTTGCGGTCGCACGTGACCGCAATGGCAATCTGCTGATCGTCGATGCCGGCAACCGGAATGTCCGCATCGTCAACCCGGCGACGGGGATCATCAACACGGTTGCCGGCAATACCACCAATGGCAATAGCGGGGATGGCGGTAATGCCGCCTTTGCCTCATTTGGATTACCCGGGGGAGTGGCGGTCGATTCCCAGGGCAATATTTATATCTCGGACAGTCTCAACAACCGGGTGCGCCGCGTGGGGACTGACGGACGCATTCAGCACTTCGCCGGCTCGGTCAATGGTGTCAGCGGTGCCTCCGGAGACAACGGCTTCGCGATCGGCGCCCGGCTCAATCGGCCGACCAACCTCGCCGTCGATGCCTCTGACAACATCTACATCGTCGATTCGGGAAACCACCGAATCAGAAGGGTCACGCCGGCCAACGGCATCATCACCACCTTTGCCGGCAATGGTACCCAGGGCTTCTCAGACGAGGGCAAACTGGCGATCGGGGCCAGTCTCAACAATCCGGGAGGCATTG
>CAIKMY010000376.1 GCA_903828635.1 uncultured Acidobacteriota bacterium | reverse complement strand
GCGGTTGAGCTCGGCTTTGGCTCAACACTGGGGATCATCCACGATCACAGTGGTCAGCTCAAACCGCTGAGTGGCATGGAAGAGCAGGTCTACCAGAAGCTGCGCCGCTATGGCAAAAAGAAGTTCGGCTGGCTCAACAGCTTCCAGGATGATCTTGCCTATGGCCGCCCGCACAACTGGCGCTGCCGCGCCGGCGCCCGCTACCTCTACATCTGTGAGGATGGGCTGGTTCACTACTGTTCACAACAGCGCGGCTATCCGGCAATTCCCCTCGCAGAGTATACTGTCGATCATATTGCCCGCGAATTCCAGACCGAGAAGCCCTGTGCGAAGTTCTGCACGATCGCCTGCGTCCAGCAGGTAGCAATGATGGACAACTGGAGAGCCCCGCAGGATCCGTTTGTCATCAACGAAACTCTTCCATCAGAGGCCGGTCAGGAGAAGGTGGCCGAGGGAGTTGCGAGGGTCGAATCCTGAAGCGGCCCGTCGCGCAATCGCCCTCAACCAGGACAGATCAGCCAAGATTGATCTCGCCGACGCGATGAAGCTTCATCATCGAGGAGATGCTTGGCTGCTCGGGCAGGTAGCCGGCCATAAAGACAATTGTCTCGCCACGCCTGACGAGGCCAAGTTCGAGTACCGTCTGATCAGCACGTGCCAGAAGCTCACGAGCATAGCCGGAAAAATCAAGTAAATGTGGCTCAATCCCCCAGATGGCGGCGAGTGAGCGGTATGTCCTGTCGTTGGGTGTCAGCGCGATGATCCGCTGTGCGGGGCGGAGGGCGGCAAGGTGACGCGCCATGCTGCCCGACTTGGTGAAGACAACGATCAGTTTTGAGCGGATCTCTTCGGCGGCATAGGTCGCCGCCTCGGCGATGGCCCTTCCTTCAACTCCAAGCTGACGCCCGTCAAGCGAGGTCTTTCGCTCCCTGCGCGCGCAGTTGGTCTCCGTAAAAGAGATGATGCGCGACATTGTCTCGACCGCCACCGTGGGATATTGTCCGACGGCCGTCTCGGCGGAGAGCATGACGGCGTCAGTGCCGTCAAGAATGGCATTGGCGACATCAGAAGCCTCAGCCCGTGTCGGGCGCGGCTCGTGAGTCATCGACTCCAGCATCTGCGTCGCGGTGATCACCAGCTTCTGCGCACTGTTTGCTTTGGCGATGATCTGCTTCTGGTAAAAAGGGACACTTTCGACTGCTGTCTCGACGCCGAGATCGCCGCGAGCAACCATCACCCCATCGCTGGCCTCGATGATGGCGTCGAGGTCATCGAGCGCCTCACGCTTCTCGATTTTGGCGATCAGCGGAACACTGGCACCGAGAAATTCGATCAGCGTCTTGGCGCCGATGCAGTCACGGGCACTGCGGACAAAAGAGAGTGCAACATAGTCGACCTGCTGTTCGAGTCCGAACTTCAGGTCTCCACGATCCTTCTCGGTCAGTGAGGGCGCGGAGAGTCTGACGCCGGGAAGGTTGATCCCCTTATTCTCGCCCAGCTCGCCGCTGTTGACCACCTCACAGAGCACATCGGTCACGCCGGTCTGTTCGACGCGAAGCTCGATCAGCCCATCCGCCAGCAGAATGCGGTCGCCGGACGCGACATCCTTTGGCAGATTGGCGTAGCTGGTCGAGATCAGCGCCCCATCCCCTGTCAGGTCACGCGTCGTGATCGTCACCTTCTGCTTCGCTTCAAGAAATACCGGACGGCCATCAATCAGCTTGCCGGTACGGATCTTTGGACCACTGAGGTCGAGCAGAATCGCCAG
>CAIKMY010000375.1 GCA_903828635.1 uncultured Acidobacteriota bacterium | reverse complement strand
GGGCAGCTACCTTAAAAGCTCACAGACCAGTTGAAGAGACGGACAGGCAGATGACACGACTGGTGGTCGTTTCACATAAAGCGTGCTGGCGGTCAGCAGGCTCGCCATCAGGTTATGCGACGATTGGCGGTTTCCCGCTGCAGATGGCAGCGCTCGCGGAGCTCTTCGACGAGACGCGGGTGCTGGTCCCGGTCGAGAGGGGGAGTGACCGTCCCGGTGAAGTCTCAATTACCGGTGAGGGATTGTCGGTTATCCCACTGACAATGGCCTTCGGACGAGATCTGCAGCGAAAGCTGCGACTGCCGTGGTGGCTGGCAAGGAATATCTGGCGAATGGGATCCGAGGTTCTGCGGGCCGATGTGGTACACACGCCGATCCCTGGTGACATCGGCACATTCGGGATGCTGCTGGCGATGCTGCTGCGCAAGCCGCTCTTCGTGAGGCATTGTGGCAACTGGCATGAGCCACGAACGGCCGCGGAGAGATGGTGGAGGCGGATGATGGAGAGTCATGCCGGCGGGCGCAACATCATGCTCGCCACCGGAGGGGGTCCGGAACCGCCATCGGCAAGTAATCCGGCGGTTGCCTGGATCTTTTCGACCAGTCTCGACCGGAAGGGGATGGATTTCTGCCGAACCACAAGGAGTGGCTGTAACCCGGCTGCAGCACGCCTGATCCATGTTGCGCGCCAGGTTCGCGAGAAGGGGGCAGCGATGGTCATCGGAGCGCTGCCGGCGCTGCGCCGACACTATCCGTCAATCTCGCTCGACATCGTCGGCGATGGCCCGGCATTGCCCGATCTGCGACGCCTTGCCGAGCGGCTGGAGATAGGCCACATTGTCCGCTTTCACGGTCAGCAGCGCCAGAGAGAGACGCTGCACTTGCTGAAGCAGGCCGATCTCTTCTGCCTGCCAACAGTCTCTGAGGGGTTCCCGAAGGCGGTTCTCGAAGCAATGGCCTGCGGGCTGCCGGTCGTTACTACACCAGTCTCGATTCTGCCGCACCTGGTTGGCGACGAGGCCGGCCGCATGTTGAAGGATATTAGTCCCGATGCGGTCACTGACGCGGTCAGGGATTGCCTTGCCGATCCCGGTCGCTACGCTGAGTTGTCACGCACGGCGCGACAGAGGGCCGAGCAATTGACGCTCGACGAGTGGGTGCGGACAATTGGTGGTCATCTTGCGGAGGCCGGCGTGCCGGTGCGCTCAATTGAACACCCAATATCCTGAACGAATCCTCTTCATTGCCGGCACACTGGGACAGGGAGGTGCCGAGAAGCAGCTCTGGTACCTTCTGCGCATGCTGAGGGAGGCCGGCGCCGATCCGCACCTGCTCTGCCTGACAAGCGGTGAATTCTGGGAGGAGCCGATCCGCAGTCTTGGTGTGCCGGTGATCGGCGTCGGTGGCCCTCCAAACCGTGGAGGCAGACTCGGTCGGCTGGGGCGCATCATTGCCGCCATTCGCCGGATCCGCCCGACTGTGATTCAGAGTCAGCATTTTTAAAATCTGAATCAGTTTTTTTTACTATAAATGATTCGACAGGCTCATAAGGATTCATATCTAATGCTGC
>CAIKMY010000374.1 GCA_903828635.1 uncultured Acidobacteriota bacterium | reverse complement strand
CTGAAACTGCCTGTTTGTTACCGGATAGCGGCTGATCCGAAACCCATCCAGCCGCAGCTTTTGTGGCGGATTATCACTCTCGTCCTCGTGGCCATACCGGAACTCTCCCTCCGGAATCTCGATCCACTCGATGTCGGGCAGTTCCACTCCCCTGACCTTCCGAGTCCCCACCCCACGACGGTTATCGAGCCCGGTCATCCCCAAGGCGCGCCCGACGGCCGCTCGCGCCCGCGGATCCGGATCTCTTTTCTGGTCTGTCAGACGCGGAATCCATCTCTCTCGCAAATATTCCAGTGTCTCTGCCTTGATATCGGCTCCGCTCCTCCTGATGCATTCTGCTGCCACCTCCGGATTGGCTCTCTCGACCCACTTCACTATCTTTGTGCAGTCATTGCTGTACAGCCCGGCCAGCAGCACCGTCGCCTCTTCCCAGTTGTTCCTCTCCCACCACTTTTCCGCCGGCCACAGATCCTCCGCTTTCAGTCGCCCCCCTTCAATCTCAAGCTCCATATACTTGGCCGCAAAGTACTCCTGCAATAACTGATGAGAAAATCTGACATCTGATCCATTGCTCAAAAGACTTGCACTTCTCGCCTGATCAAGCACCTTCTGATTGGCATATTCCGCAACCTCTTCAACCGACAAAACAGTTCTTGCACCATCCTGCTCTTCATCCTTCCGACTCTGCATAGCAAAAGCAATAGCGGACAGGTTATTAATCAGATCCCTGTGTTCGATATCGGGAATATCTTCCCGCTCTGACAATAATTTACTCACAAATTTGCTGAACAAGTCACCTCGATTGCCCGGCAACTTACCGTTCTCCTCATAGGCACTGGTTGCCATCAGCAGCATATACGGGTTGCGTACCAGCTCCATCAGTGAATAGGGGGTTTTTACTTTCTCACGCCAGGTGGCATCTTGCTTAGCAGTAGTGCGACTATAGATGTTTGGGTTTTCTCCTGGTATATCAACCGCATTCCAGAACGTGTTAAAATCTGCCCCTGCTTCGTTCCAGAAGTCCCACAGATCTTTCACTTCAGCACCGCCAGCCAATTGCCAGAAGAGAGTCGTCCCCTGCTCGGCACCAAGATAGGCTTGTGTATATTCCAAAATCCGCTGATGATCCAGAGGCGCTATTACTACCTTATGGTCAAATTCAAGGTCTGCCGGAAAGTCCTTTTCACGGCAGGAAACAATCGCAATCAGCTCAGGATTGTCCTCAATAATCTGCCTGACTTTGGGATACTTGTCAGCACGTTGCTCTGTCGGCAACTCATTTAGTCCATCTAGTAGCAAGGCTGCCCGCTTTGTTTCCATTAACTGCTTAAAACATCTTCCAAGGCCCCCAATCTGCTTTTTAATAAAATCATCCAGGAGCTCTGCAGGGTCTTTCCATTCACCTAATCTGACCAGCAATGGAACCGGGGCAGTAGGGTCATTGCGAGATATCTCTACCAGTTTATTGGCTATTTTCCATACCGTAGTCGTCTTTCCTCCCCCAGGCTCACCAAGCAGCACCGTGCGACGAAGCCTGATTATCTCGTCAACTGCATCGTCAAACTCACGTGGTTGATTATCAACCGGATTTTTGTAGCCCATTGACATCAATTTGCCTGGTATTTTTCTGTAAGAGTTCCTGATCTCAACTCTCTTTCTTTGCGCTCTGCCTTTTAAAGTAATGTAACAGGTAGTGTGAATAAACTCCTCTTTATCAAGCAGTTTATAGTATGCCAGTTCAAGATCCCGCTGACAGATCAGTGATATCTCAGTGTGATCGGGATAGACCGGCTTTGGTAATTCCGGAGAGGATCCGGGGAATGAAGGCGGGTGAACCGGCTTCCCACGATCACCTCGTACTCGTTTCAGTAACAGCTCAACTGCTGTATCTTCGTCAACATCTACAATATCGACATAAGTAATCTGAGCAAAGATCGCATCCAGTTCAACCGGCTGAACTCTTACCGGTATCAACATGTCCTTTTGACCGGTGGGATCACGCTGGAAGGCGCCTGCCCATTCCGATTGGGTGTACTCTGCAGTGATATAACTCGAGGACACCACGGCAATTGTTCTCGTTGTCTCTTGCATTGCCTTGTTCATTGCGAGTACCCAGTTACCGGTGTTGAAGTCCCAGGCTTGAATTATAGTAGTATAGCCTGCAGACTCTAGCTGCCAGGCAATCCATTCAGCCCACTTTTTATCGTTGCGGTTGTAACTGATGAAGAAATCTTTCATGTGTTCCATCTCTTCTGGCGGCTTGGCGCTCAGGAAGGATCTTCGTCTGCGAGATTAAACCTGCTCACATTGGCCTGGCAAAACTCATACTGTTAAACTCATGCCTGTGCAGTAACGCAATACTGCAGAGATATTCCGGCACTTCATCACTGGTTACCGGGAGACAGTTACCGCAACTTTGTCAGCTTCTTGTTGTATTCTACGAAAGACAGTGTCAAATCCGATACCAGCTGTAAAAGCGACCAACGCCACAGAGAGAAGTTGAATCCTGTCTGTTTCTAGTACTTCTGCTGCGGTTGGTTTCAGGAGGTGGGGGGCACCAATCAGCTGAGGTATGAGGTATGCTAACCCGACCACCAGACCCGCGACGACACCCAGCAGACAGGTGATCTTCAGATCCTGTGTAATCGTTGCAGTGGTCAAGCTTCGCACCAATGCGCCCGCTGCACCAGCAGAAACCAGAACGGCTCCCATGGTCGCGACAAACCACCGCGGATTATGGACACCAACAAGCCCCAAACCGAGCGTTACCAGAAGAGCAACCATTACGATCCCAAACCAGGTTGCACCGCGTTTTTGACTCGTCATACGCGCCAATTGACTCGTCATGTTCGTGAACTGGTGCTCACGGTCTTGCTGCTGACGCAGGACCTCTATCTCCTTAAGGTGCTGGTCACGAAGCCAGCCAACCATCTGTGATGGAGTTGAGCTCCGCGAGGAAGGATACCCGGTGATTCGGAGGGCCAACTCAGTATAAAGATCCTGGGCTGCACCTCTAAACATATCGATTGCCAGCAGAGGAAGACCGCGCCCTATGGCGACCTGGCCGGCGTTAAGCGTAGACTTCCCGCCAGCCATCAGCAAGACAGCATCCAGACTGTCACGTTCTGCAAGTGAGCGATAAAACGGGGCCTCCCAGTTTGAGCCGGGAAAGGGCTTCTCGTGAAACAAGTTCGGATGAGTGTCTTGCTCCTTAAATCGCACTTCCCCACGCTGTTTGTCCGAGTAGCGCACGTAAATGCACGGACTGGACTCGCCAGAATGAAGTGCACTTACGAACCCCTGCACAACATGTGGCTCCAAACTGTTGTCATTCGAAAAATAGACGACCAGCGCAAAACCATTCTCGGCAAGTGCACGACCAAGTGATATTGCATATGTTCGGGCCTGTTGGCCTAAATCACCTTTTGTGTCTAACTCGTAGAAGCCACCTATTACAGCTACGCGCGGTCTTGGTTCATTTGCCATTTTATTCCTCCGGCTAATTGTTGTGACCTTTTACGATAATCTGACAGTCAATGGTGCCGGCTGCGCCTGGGGCGCAGCCGGGCCTTTTTTATAATTTTGGCTGCGCCTTCGGCGCAGCACGGGGGCGG
>CAIKMY010000373.1 GCA_903828635.1 uncultured Acidobacteriota bacterium | reverse complement strand
GGCCTTCAACCCCCTCAACAGCACCGTCTTCAGTTTTGGCGCCGAGTATGTCGATTACTCACCAATGAGGATCGAGAACTTCCTGATACCGAATCGCACGATCCGGCCGCGAACTCTGCGAATTGGCACACAGTTCAGCTTCTGAGCCGGTCGTTCGGGGCCCGTGCCTCGTCCAGCAGGCGACGGGCCTCGAACGGTGTCTCGCCAAAGGCAATGAGCATCGAGTATTTGCTGCGAATATAATGAAAGGGGAAGACGCCGCAGCGGGACTGACGGGAAAAGGCGAGCCCCCTTCGCCGCAAATCATCAAGGAACTCTCCGGGGGGCACTGTAGGGACTGGAGCCTCACCACACGCAAATGGTTGCTGCGGGGCATAGTTTATCTGAAAATACTTTGGAAAGTGGCAGCCGGTCTCGCGAGTGAGATTATTGTCGACCAGAAAGGCGTCTCCACGCTGGTCAGCGATGAAGTCAAGGCCGCCGATCGCCCCAAGGCCGCGCGAAAGCAGATGTTCAAGAAGGGCCTCCGCCTGCTCAACCGCCTGTTGCTGAAAGGTCTCGGGGTTGACACCTGGGACGACGCCGCCGATCCACTCGGATCCCTGAATTAACTGGGCTGTTGGAGGACCGAAGATCTTCCCGTCAAGAATTTCAATCGCACAGTTCATCTCGCAGCCCATCGTCGGGCTGATCGGGATGATGATTCGCTGACAGAGAATATGGGGCTGGCTGATGACAAACTCATCGAGGTGGCCTCGATCACGAACGGCGATGATCCCGCTTCCCGAGTTGCCGATCACCGGCTTGAGCAGAAGTTGATCGATGCCGCGATCGGCCAGCAGATTGGCGGCGGCAAGCAGATCCCGGCGATCATTGCAAACGTAACCCGGGGGGATCCTCAGCCGGGAGACGAGCCGCGGAAAGGTCTCGGCGTCGGGATTGCTGACGGGCGGATAGTAGACGTCCTTGCCGCAATATTGCGTCACAAGGTCGGGAGGATCGCCAATGATCCGGTCGACTCCGCGGAGTTGACTGATCCAGCGCTGGGCATCGTGTGTATTGGAATAGGGATGAATGACAACACGGCGACCAGCCTCTCGTGAGCGGTCGATCTCTGACTGTATCCGGTTGATCAGATCCTGACTGCCGGCCAGCTCGACATCAATCTGGAAATTGATGTCACGTGTCCAGAGAATATTGAGAGGACGCTCAGTCAGCTCCTCCTCGTAAAGCTCAACGAGTTCGCGAACATGCTGGTTGTCGGGAAGAATCAGCAGATCATCAGGTGTCGCCCTTGCCAGGGCTCGCATCGGAATAGCGTAGCGTGTAATGTCAGTGTAACCATAATTTATATAATGCTCCATTGTACTGAAGGCGAAGATGGTGAAGTCCTGCATGACGCTCCTCAGATGGCATTGATTTATGAGTAGTCTGAATGGGCTGTTTGAACATCCTATGGTTCATAATGCAGATTGGGCGCCAGCCAGCGCTCAACCTCGGCAACCGACATCCCCTTGCGGGCGGCGTAATCCTCGACCTGGTCACGATCGATCCGACCGACGACGAAATACTTCGACTGCGGGTGACCGAAGTACAGGCCACTGACCGAACTGGCAGGGAGCATGGCACAGCTCTCGGTGAGAGAGATTCCGGTACGCGCCTCGACATCAAGCAGTCTGAAGAGCTTGAGCTTCTCAGTATGATCGGGGCAGGCCGGGTATCCGGGGGCCGGACGAATGCCGCGGTAGCGATCCTTGATGAGATCCTCAAGGCTTAGTGACTCATCGCGACCATAGCCCCAGTCACGACGGGCCTGCTGGTGAAGCAGCTCAGCGAAAGCCTCGGCGAGGCGATCGGCAAGGGCCTGCGCCATGATTGCCGAGTAGTCGTCATGCTCGCTCTCAAATTGCCGGCAGAGTTCGTTGAGGCCGATGCCGGTGGTAACCGCAAATGCACCAAGATAATCATCTCTGCCGGAATCACGCGGGGCGACATAATCGGCGAGTGAGTGATTGAACCGGCCATCGGTGCGTGGCGTCTGCTGACGCAGCATGTTGAAACAGGCAAGCGTCGACTGGCGCGACTGGTCGGCATAGACTTCAATGTCATCACCAATGCTGTTGGCCGGCCAGAAACCATAGATACCGCGCGCGGTCAGCAGTTTGCCGCTGATGATGCGGGCGAGCAGCGCGCGCCCGTCGGCGTAAAGCCGGCGCACCTCCTCGCCAATCACCTCGTCATCGAGAATGCGCGGGAAGACTCCGGCCAGCTCCCAGGTGTGGAAGAATGGCGACCAGTCGATATACTCGGCGATGCGGTCGAGCGGATAGTCGTCAAGCAGACGGGTGCCGGTGAACTCCGGGACGGATATTTCGGTGGTCGCCCAGTCGACGGGCTGCCGATTGGCACGAGCTTCGGCCAGCGAAATGACGGTTCGTTTCTCGCGCCCGGCAAGGTGGAGATCGCGGTCGCGCTGCTGCTGCTGCTGATTGCGCAGCGCGTAATCACCGCGTGAATCGGGGTTGAGCAGGCTGCTGACGACGGCCACGGCACGCGAAGCATCAAGCACGTGGACGATCGGTGGCTCGTAATGCTGGGCAATCTTCACCGCGGTGTGGACCCGGCTGGTCGTCGCACCACCGATCAGCAGCGGCAGCGTGAACCCCTCGCGCTGCATCTCTCTGGCAACGTGAACCATCTCGTCGAGCGAGGGGGTGATCAGCCCGCTGAGGCCGATCAGATCGACATCCCTGTCACGCGCTGCCTGGAGGATTCGCTCGCACGGCACCATGACGCCAAGATCGATCACCTCGTAGTTGTTGCAGCCAAGGACCACCCCGACGATATTTTTACCGATGTCGTGAACGTCGCCCTTAACAGTGGCCAGCAGCACCCGCCCCTGCGACCTGCTGCCACCTTCGGCCTTCTCAGCCTCCATAAACGGGGTCAGCCAGGCAACCGCCTTCTTCATCACCCGGGCCGATTTGACCACCTGTGGAAGAAACATCTTGCCGGCACCGAAGAGGTCACCCACCACATTCATCCCGGCCATCAGTGGCCCCTCGATCACTGACAGCGGACGACCATAGCGCAGCCGCGCCTCCTCGGCGTCTTCGTCGATATAATCGACGATCCCCTTGACCAGCGCGTGCTCCAGCCGCTTCTCGACCGTCCAGCCGCGCCACTCCTCACTCTCGCGACTCTCGGTCCGGCCCGTCTGTTTGTTTCGCTCGGCGTAGCCAATCAACCGCTCAGTCGCATCCGGCCGACGATTGAGCAGCACATCCTCGACGAGGTCAAGCAGTTCACGCGGGATGTCATCATAGACCGCCAGCTGGCCGGCAT
The DNA here is from genome assembly GCA_903828635.1 of uncultured Acidobacteriota bacterium. Taxonomy (GTDB): domain Bacteria; phylum Acidobacteriota; class Blastocatellia; order RBC074; family RBC074; genus CAIOZW01. The sequence goes on along the minus strand of CAIKMY010000373.1, from coordinate 14,423 downwards.
TGACGATCCCCATATCGAGACCAGCGCGAATCGCGTGATAAAGAAAGGCCGAATGCATCGCCTCACGAACCGGGTTGTTGCCACGAAACGAGAAGGAGATATTGCTGACACCTCCGCTCACCTTCGCACCCGGCAGGTTCGCCCGGATCCACTCGACCGTGCGGATGAAATCGACGGCGTAATTGTTGTGTTCCTCGATGCCGGTCGCGACCGTCAGGATATTGGGATCGAAGACGATGTCGGAGGCCGGAAAGCCAACCTCATCGACGAGGATGCGGTAGGCACGCTGACAGATTGCGATCCGACGCTCGAAGGTATCGGCCTGGCCACGCTCGTCAAAGGCCATGACGATCACCGCCGCACCGTACTGGCGAATCAGTCCGGCCTGGCGGCGGAACTCCGCCTCACCCTCCTTGAGCGAGATCGAATTGACAATCCCCTTCCCCTGCAGACACTTCAGCCCGGCTTCGAGTACCGACCATTTCGAGGAGTCGACGACCACGGGAACGCGTGCAATGTCCGGCTCTGAGGCGACGAGGTTGAGAAAATGGACCATCGCCTCCCGTGAGTCGAGCATCCCCTCATCCATGTTGATGTCGATCATCTGCGCGCCATTCTCAACCTGCTGGCGGGCAACGGCGAGCGCCTCCTCGTACTGACCGTTGAGAATCAGCCGTGCGAACATCGGCGAGCCGGTGACATTGGTTCGCTCACCGATGTTGACGAAATTGGTCTCCGGGCGAATCACCAGCGATTCGAGGCCACTCAGTTGCAAATAGGGGCGCGGCGCGACCGGCACACGTGGAGGATAGGGCCTGACCGCCTCGGCAATCGCGCGAATGTGATCCGGCGTCGTGCCACAACATCCGCCAACGATGTTGAGGAATCCGCTGGCCGCCCACTCGGCCAGTTGCGGTGCCAATGTCTCCGGCGTCTCGGGAAACCCCGTCGGCAGCAGCGGATTGGGGAGCCCCGCATTCGGGTAGGCGCTGACGGCAATCGGGGCCAGCAATGAGAGCTCTTCGATGTAGGGGCGCATCTCGCGCGGCCCGAGCGCACAGTTGATGCCAATGCTCAGCAGCGGCGCGTGCATCGTCGAGATGTAGTAGGCCTCGACTGTCTGCCCGGAGAGCGTTCGTCCGCTGAGATCAGTGATCGTGAAGGAGAGCATCAGCGGCAACGAGAAGCCGAGGTCGCGGTAGAGGTTCTGGATGGCAAAGAGTGCCGCCTTCGAGTTGAGTGAATCGAAGACTGTTTCGACGATCAGGATGTCGGATCCGCCGTCAATCAGCCCCTTCGCCTGCTCATAATACGAGGCCGCGACCTCGTCGAAGGTGACCGCACGGTAGGCCGGATTATTGACATCCGGCGAGAGCGAGGTCGTCTTGTTGGTCGGCCCCAACGACCCGGCGACGAAGCGCAATTCGCCCGGATGCGCAGCCATAAACCGATCGACCGCCTGGCGGGCGACCCGCGCCGAGGCCAGATTGAGATCGTAAGCGAGATGCTCCATCCCGAAATCGGCCATCGACACCGACTGTGCATTGAAGGTGTTGGTCTCGATGATGTCGGCCCCGGCCTCAAGATAGAGTCGATGGATCTCCTCGATGATCGCCGGCTGTGTGATCGAGAGCAGGTCGTTGTTGCCCTTCAAATCCCGCGGCCAGTCACGGAACTGCTCACCGCGATAGGCGGCCTCCTCCAGCCGGTACCGCTGAATCATCGTCCCCATCGCCCCGTCGATGATTGCTATCCGACGCTGCAGCAGATCCTTGAGCGCTTTCGTTGTTACTGTATAGTCTCTCAAAATTCTCTCTTCCCGATTGTCTCTTCCAACCCGCCTCTGGCGAATCGGCACTGGTCTCAGTTGAGCGCCTCGAAGACTTCGAGCGCATGCGGAATCTTCCCAAACGGAGCCGAGACCTGAACGCCCTGAACGTAGGGCATTACCTCCTGCAGCATCTCCCGGGCAATTAACACCCCCTCGGCGAGGGCCGCGGTGCTGTCAGGAGCGCGTCGCATCCGCTCCATAATCTCGTCCGGCACGTTGACCCCCGGAACCTCGTTGTTGAGAAATTCGGCATTACGGTAGCTCGTCAGCGGCCAGATGCCGGGAACTATCGGAATACGGCAATGCTCGATCCGCTTGAGAAAGTATTTCAGCTGGGCAACATCAAAGACCGGCTGGGTGATGGCATACTCGGCGCCGGCCTCGACCTTCCACTCGAAGCGCTTCAGTTCGTGTTCGAGGTCGATGGCACCAGGATTGACTCCAACGCCGATGACGAAGCGGGTCGGCGGCCCGATCGGATTGCCACCGGAATCGATGCCGTGATTGAGTCGATTGACGAGGTTGGTCAGCCCGATGGCGTCGATATCAAAAACGGCAGTCGCGTCCGGATAGGTTCCCATCTTTGGCGGATCACCGGTCACCAGCAGGAAGTTGCTGAGCCCAAGCGCGGCCGCACCGAGCAGATCGGAGTACATCCCCAGCAGGTTGCGGTCGCGGCAGGCATAATGGGTCACCGCCTCGATGCCCACCTGCTGCTCAATGATCAGCGAGACGGCCAGTGCCCCCATCCGCGACTGCGCCCGCGGGCCGTCGGGAACGTTGACCGCATCAACGCCGGCCTCCCTGAGCAGCCGTACCCCCTCAATCATTTTTGAGGCATCGCAACCACGCGGCGGCACGATTTCGACGCTGGTGACGAACTTCCCTGCCGCCAGCTTTGCCCCGAAGCGCGAACGCTCGGCAAGCGGCACCGGCTCGACCGCGGCTGATTTCTCCTCGACCGTGATCGTTGCCACCTTGCTGCGCCCGGGGCTCAGCGCCCGTACCGCATCGGCCATGAGCTTGATGTGCTCCGGTGTCGTCCCACAACACCCGCCAATGAACTTCACCCCGGCATTGATCAGCCACTTCGCGTAACGGGCAAGGTATTCCGGCGAGGCAAGGTAAATCTGCCGCCCGCCGACATCACGCGGAAAGCCGGCGTTCGGCTGCGCACTCAGCCGACGCCCGGTGTGCGTCTGCATCTTCTCAATCGCTTCGAGAATCACCTGCGGCCCGACCGAACAATTGAGCCCGATGACATCGGCCCCGGCATCGCCAAGCCATTTATCAAGCTGCGGCGTGAAGACCTCCGGCGGTGTGCCGTAAGCCGTCGCTCCCTGATCGTTGATCGTCATCTGCGCGAAGATCACGCCATCGGAGATCTCCCGCACCGCAAGGATCGCCTGCTGCATCTCTGCAAGGTCGTGAAAGGTTTCGAGCATGAAGCAATCGACACCACCCTCAAGCAGCAGTGCTGCCTGCTCACGAAACATCTCGCGAGCCTCCTCCATCGAGGTCGGACCATATGGCTCCAGCCTCACCCCCAGCGGCGAGATCGCCCCGGCAACATAGACGTCGTGCTTCGCCTCACCGGCGGCACGCTTCGCAATCCGCACCGCCGCAAGGTTGACGTCACGCAGCTTCTCGTCCAATCCATGATGGGCAAGCTTCAATCGCGAAGCACCATAGGTGTTCGTTTCGATGATCTCCGCCCCCGCTTTGATGTAGGCCCGGTGAATGTCGGCAATCAGGTCGGGGCTCGTCAGGTTGAGCTCATCGTAGCTCGTGTTGATGAAGATCCCCTTGTTGTAAATCATCGTCCCCATGGCACCATCAAAGATGCGAACCCGATCCTCCTCGATGAACTCTCGAAAGCTTCTCATAAACTCTACATCCCCTACTCCCGGTTATCGCTACAGAGATCTGCATCTCAGATCACCGTCACCCGCTCTCCGGAAAATAAAAAAACCCCGCGCGGAAACTTGCGCGAGGTCGCCTTCGATACCTGCAATTGCTGACTGCCTCAGATGACTGATCCATCTGCACGGGCTCAACACTAATCCGGCTGGATGCAGGGTGAAATCCGATTTCCGGAGAGGCTCTTTAGCTGTTTTTTTATCGTGGAGCAAGTCGCCGGAAATCGCCACGCGCGCTTATTGTGAAAAGACCCCGCCAAACGGCGAGGCCAACAGAAAACTGGCGGAGGCAGAAGGATTCGAACCTTCGGTAGGAGTTTTAGCCCCTACAACGGTTTAGCAAACCGCCGCCTTCAGCCACTCGGCCATGCCTCCGCAAGAAACTGTATTGTGCTTATCAGAGGGATAACTGTCAAGTCTGAAGATCATCTCTTACCTCTCCTTATTCTGATTACGTTTTGAGAAACGAATCAACTGACCGTAAACTGTCGGCTGAATCAGGTGGCTAAATGTAAACAGCCAATATCGGAAGACGTATTGGAGAGTATGTCTACAGGTATCAGGGGAGAATACGAGGCGCAGGGTGTGGAACTCTATTACGCGACGAGCGGGGCAACCTATCGCAATCCGCACGAAACGGCGGTGAGGGCGATCAGTGCTGAGGCGACGGCGGCGTGGAGGCCCGATCTCGGAGCGGTGCTCGACCTTGCCTGCGGAAGCGGCGAGGCGACGCTGGTACTGCGTGAACTTGGTGCGGTGAGCATTGACGGGATCGACCCCTACACCGGCGAGGCCTATCGGGCACGCACGGGGAATCGGGCAGAGCCACTCAGTTTCGAAGATATCGCCTGCGGGGCACTCTGCGGACGGCACTACACGCTGATCGTCTGCAGCTTCGCCATGCACCTCATCGCGGAATCGTGGCTGCCCGCGCTGCTGGCACAACTTGGACAGATTGCCGGGCAGATGCTGATCATCACGCCACACAAGCGGCCGGAGATTGGCAGCGAGACCGGCTGGGAGATGATCGGTGAAATTCGGCGCGAGCGGCTGCGGGCACGGCTCTATGGCTGTCGCGGTCAGGAGGAGCGGACATGACATTGACGGCATCCCCTGGTGAGAGGTTCAGGAACCTCACCGGACGCGAAGCGCGCATCTTCTCGGCGCCGGGAAGGGTCAACCTCATTGGTGAACATACAGATTACAATGATGGTTTCGTCCTGCCAATGGCACTCGATCGGCGAACGCGAGTAGCGGCGGCTTCACGCGATGACGGCATCATCAGGTGCATCTCAGCCAATCTGCCGGGAACGATCGAGTTCAGTATTGACCAGCCGATCGTCCGCGCCGGCGACTGGGGAGACCTCATCCGCGGGATTGCCGCCTCTCTGCTGCGCGATGAATACCGACTGACCGGGGCCGATCTGCTGGTTGAGAGCAATGTGCCGATCGGCGCCGGGCTCAGCTCATCGGCGGCCATCGAGGTAGCGACCGGCTATGCCCTGCTCTGCCTTGCCGGTGAACCGGTCGATCCGGTCGATCTGGCACTCGCCGCCCAGCGCGCTGAGCACGAATTCGCCGGGACGCAGTGCGGCATCATGGATCAGTATGTCGCCGCACTCGGAGTCGAGGGGCACGCCCTGCTGATCGACTGCCGCAGCCTCGAATATCGCGCGGTGCCGATGGATCTCGATGGTGCACGGATCGTCGTCTGCAATTCGATGGTGCGCCACGAACTCTCCGACGGTGAGTATAACCTGCGCCGTGCTCAATGCGAGGAGGGCGTCCGACGGCTCTCGGCACACCTGCCGGCGATCATCGCGCTGCGCGATGTCGAGATCGAGGACTTCGATCTCTATGGTGCTTCCCTGCCACCACTCATCCTCAAACGATGCAACCATGTCATCACCGAGAACGCTCGCACCCTTGAGGCCGTCGCCGCCCTCAGTCGTGGCGACCTCGTCACCTTTGGCCGGTTGATGTATGCCTCACACGCCAGCCTGCGTGACGATTACGAAGTCAGTTGCCCCGAACTCGACCTGCTGGTCGAAATCGCCTCCGCCTGCGATGGCGTCTATGGTGCCCGCATGACCGGTGGCGGCTTCGGTGGGGCAACCGTCAACCTCGTCCGCTCCGAGGCCGTTCCCGCTTTCATCGACTCCATCACCAGAGCCTATCGCGCACGCACCGGCATTACTCCCGAAACCTTCGTCTGTCGTGCCGGTGGGGGGGTGAGAATTGAGAATTGAGAATTGAGAATTGAGAATAAGTTCCAATAAATTCTTATTGGAACACTACAAAATGTTAGCATTTGCCTTAATTAATACTCGCTGTGTAATGCGAGTAATTGACGATAAAGCTTGCTGACTTTTCAACTCTGGGTTGAGGTATGGACTATGGACAATGGACAGTATGGACAAGATACTCCAGTCCATTTGTCCATTGTCAATACTGTCCATAATGTCCATACTGTCCATAGTCCATACTTCCATACTGTCCATAATCCATTGACGAGGAGGGAGGATGAGGGAGAGAGGAGAAAGGCTGGGAGTGAGATGGGGATGGCTGGTCACAGCGATTCTGGCGATGAGCATGAGTGTGGGGGTGATCCTGCCGGTGGCAGCGGAGTCAGTGAGGCGAGTGGAGTTTGACTGGGAGAGGGCGGTCTCGCTCTACAAGCAGGGGCAGTACCGCGAAGCGATTGCGGAGTTCGAGCGAGTACTGGCGGAGTACCCTGAGCATGCCGACAGCTGGAAGTTTGCGGGGCTCAGCCATTACTTTCTGAAGGAGAATGAACAGGCCACGGTGTCACTGGGGAAGGCGATCGAACTGAAGAAAAAGGAGGGCCGGAGAGATCCGGAGCTCTATCGGGCACTGGGGCAGGCATTTTTTGCACTGGGCCGTTACGAGAAGGCGCTGGAGAGCTTCGAGGCGTTGACGGCGATGCAGCCAGTGGTGGCGGCCAACTTCTATCTGCTGGGGTTGACGCTGACCTCGCTCGATCGTGGTGAGGCGGCGAGCAGTGCCTTCGAGAAAGCGGTAGCGCTTGATCCAGGGGATTGCGATTCGATTTTTTACATCGCCAGCAACCGGTTTCGGGCGGGCAAGGTGGCAGATGCGGTGGAGGTGTTGCGGCGGGGACTGAAGATCAGTCCGCGACATCCGGAGATGCTCGGGCTGCTGACGGAGTCGCTACTGCGGCAGGCATTGACAGAGGTCGACGAGAAGACGCGGCAGTCGATCACCGACGAGGCGGCACGAACGGCGACATTGCTGCGGAATGTGCGGCCGGATGCGGCCTCGGAGGAGATGCTTGGGCGGGCATGGCTGGCGGCGAAGCGATATGCGAACGCCGAACAGGCACTGACGCGGGCGATCGAGTTGAGTCGTACCCCGTCAGCGATGATCTGCTTCAACCTTGGATTTGCCCTTGCCCAGACCAAATCGTGGACGCGCGCGCTCGAACGGCTGACCGAGGCCAACCGGCTCGCTCCGGATGACCTCAACACGCTCTATTATCTGGGGTATGTTTATGAGAATCTGCGTCGCTACCAGCAGGCATTTGAAGCCTATTCCCGGGCTTATGAGCTGAGCGGGCAGACCAATGACGATATCCGTGCGAGTATTGAACGGGTTAGCCTGAAGGTGCGCGGCCGGGATTGACATTGGCCGGGGAGTACTGACACACTTTTGATTCCGATTACAGTTTTCTGCCAGGTCAATCTCTGATGAAAAGATCACGCCACATTCTGCCGCTCTTGTTGCTGGTGCTCTGCGGAGCGACAGCGTTGGGGATCTACCACGTTCGCGCCGGTGCCGAGGAGACAGCAGCGCCGGAGAGGCTTTATCGTGGCTATATCGAGGCGATGAATCTGGTACGGCAGAAATATGCCGAGCCGGTCGAATTCGAGGCCATGACGACGGCTGCAATCTCGGGGATGCTGCGCTCGCTCGATCCGCATTCGAATTACTATGATCGGAAGGCCTTCGAGGAGATGCGCCTCGAACAGCGCAGCCAGTACTATGGGATTGGTGCGACGATCATGCAGCGGATGGGCGGAGTCTACATTATGGAGCCGTTCCGGAACACGCCGGCATTGCGGGCAGGGCTGCGTTACGGTGATCGGATTGTGGCAATCAACGGTGAGGATGCACGAAACTGGGACTCGGATGCGGTACGGGATCACCTGCGTGGAGAGTTGGGGACGAAGGTCAAGGTAACGATCGAGCGGCTGGGTGAGCAGGGGCCGGTGACGGTTGAGATTCAGAGAGGGGCGGTCGATCTGCCATCGATCTCGGCCTCGTACCTGGTGGAGCCGGGAATTGGCTACGTAGCACTCGCGCGAGGCTTCCACTCGACGACCGGAGACGAACTGGCGACGGCGATCGACAATCTGGCGGAGAAGGGTGGCGAATCGCTGGTGCTCGACCTGCGGGGGAATCCGGGCGGGTTCCTCGACCAGGCAATCAGGGTAGCGGAGAGCTTCCTGCCGCGAGGAAAGACTATCTTGTCGGTGCGTGGGCGCGGAGGTCGGGCAACTGACAAGAACTGGATCTCGGAGGAGGATCAGCCAGAGCCCTTCCCGGTGGTCGTGCTGATCGACGATGGTTCGGCATCAGCGTCGGAGATCGTCGCCGGTGCGATCCAGGATAACGATCGTGGCCTGATCGTCGGTGAGCCCAGTTTTGGCAAGGGGCTGGTGCAATCGATCTTTCCGCTCAATGGTGGTGCCGGGCTGACGCTGACCACGGCACGATACTATACCCCGAGCGGACGGCTGATTCAGCGCGACTACTCGAACGGGTCGATGTATGATTATCTGGCACGGCACAACGACCCGGGAGCGACGGCCAGCGAGGCAAAAAGCCGTACCTCGGCAACATTTCGTACCAGCCTTGGGCGGGTCGTCTATGGTGGCGGTGGTATTGAACCGGATATCGTCGTCAAACCTGAGCAGGTCTCCAATGTGCAAGGGGGTCTCTGGAGCACCGGGATCTTCTATTTCGTTCGCGAGTTACTTGCCGGCAGGATTGCCGCCGCTCCCGAATTCAAACGCGGACCGATCGAAATCGACCACCAGCCACGCTCCGGTGAGTTCATCATCGATGACAGGGTGATGAAGGCTTGGCGCGAGTTTGCCGACGGTTTTATCAGAGAGCATCCGGAGATCGGACTGACGCGGGAAACCGTTGAGAGCAATCTTGAGTGGACGCGGCGAAAGATCCGCGAAGAGGCACTGATCGCTGCCTATGGTGTCGACATGCAGCGACGCATGAGTGCTGAGCAGGATCTGCAGTTACAGCGGGCCATCAAAGAAATTCCGCAGGCAGCACAGCTTGCCGAAAGAGCGAGAAAGCAGGTCAGGAAGTAGTCTTGCCATCAGACTGCTTCTCCCCATCATCCTCTTCATCCCCCTTCCATTGCCGGCGCAGCCGCTGATAGAGGAAAGAGACCACCAGCAGCGTCACCCCGAGGACAATGAAGGAGAGCACACGATAGATCTGTTCGAGTGATGCAAGGTCGAAGAAGAAGACCTTGACGATCGTCATGCCGAGCAGCAGCAGGCCAAGGCGGCGCAGCAGTCGATTGGCTCTGATGATGCCGACAGTGATCATCGTTCCGCCGTAGGCGGCATAGAGTGCTGAAAGCGAGAGCTGATGGGCAAAGAAGGAGATTCTCGTCCCCGGAGTGCCAATCTTCAGGCCATCGACCTCGATACTCAGACCGGTGAGCAGAAAGAGATTGGCAAGGGAGAGGCAGAGGGAGCGGGCACGAGAGGCCGGCAGTTCGGAGCGTGAATATTCGCGATAACCGGTGGCCAGGGCGGCAGCAAAGACGAGGAAGGCTCCAAAAGTTGGATTGATGAGTGGCCAGTACCAGTTCTGGCTCTGGTACTCAATAACGTTAAAGGAGATGTTGCCGGCGGTGAGCAGCCAGAGTCCGGCGGCGACGAAGCGCAGAGTGGCGAGGCGTTGCCTGACACCGGCAGCGAGTGTCGCCAGACCGCTGAGGCTCCAGAGTGTACTGAGGTAGAAGTTCTTCCACGCATCGATGCGGTAGACCCTCTGCCACCAGGACTCGTCGGTGGCGGCAAGCTGACGATAGCTATCCGCGAGCCGATCGCCAAAGTCACGGCCATCGATGCTCAGCCAGAGGATCAGCAGCAGCCAGGCAATGAGGGCAAGCCCACCCATCGTGTAGCGGCGCTCTGAATCATCGACATCACAGAGTCTGAGAGAACTCTTCCGGTAGAGCCCTGCCGAAAAGGCAAGGGCCGAGATGAGGACGAAGATCGAGGCTCCGCGTTTGTTGAAGATCGGCAGGAAGTTGTCACCGCCGCGCCAGGCAAAGTCGCCAAGATCGACACCCAGCCAGTGAGCGATGGCGATTAAGAAGAGCACGAGCGACCCCATGCGCGTCAAACGTCGGTTGAGCCTGATGCCAATCCACGTCAGCAGCACTCCCTCGATCGACCACGCCATGGTCACCCAATGCTGATTGAACTGCATCGGCACCGCCAGCGTCAGAAAGAGGACGGCCATCCCGGCGAGGGTCAGCGCGAGATATTTATCAGGCTGCGGACGGCGGTGGCTCCACCACGCCTTGGCGCCATAGAAACCGGCGACGATCAGCGCAAATCCTCCAAGCCAGGCGTGATGATCCTCACGCAGGAGGCTCCAGACGGCGCGAAAGTAGAGGGCACCATTGGCGAGAATCAGCACCACATCCAGTTCCCGAACCGGCTCGTGCCTGACGAGGTTGTAGAGAATGGTGGCAAACGAGAATATCAGAAAGAGGATTGTCAGAAAGATCAGCGTCGTTATCAGTTTTGATGGCTCATACCACTGCGCCCACCATGCGGTGCTCAGCAGCACCGTCGCTCCCCAGGCAAGATAATTGAGGACGCGCCATTGGCGAAACAGGGCAATCCCCAGCACCCCAAGGTCGAGCAAAATCATGTACCCGAAGAGCGCTGTTTGGTTGTCGACTCCGGTTGAGAGCATGACCGGAGTCAGGAATCCGCCAACCAGTCCGAGAATGGCAATGGCCAGAGACGAGTAGCGCGCCGCGAGCATCACCGCCCCGATCGTCACCAGCGACATGCAGCCGAAGGCCGTCACCTGACCAATGATCTGGTAAAGCGAGAATGCGGCATAGAATGAGAGGTAGAGGATCGCGATGCCGCCACCGGAAAGGCCGTGAGCGTAGCGCCGGTAGCCTTTGTCACGCAACTGCTCACCACCCATGAGCAGGCCGATGCCGGCAATCAGCCCGAGGATGACGCGCGCCAGCGGCCCGATCCACTCGTTTTCAACGGCATATTTGAGAAAGAAGCCGACGGCCAGAACGATCGCGACGACGCCAATGCGGTTGAACCAGTTGCCGGCGACGATCGCTTCCCAGTCGATCGTCGGGACATCCCCACGGCCCGGCAAGGGCAATGGAGCCGGAGGAGGCAGCGTCGGGCGCGAAGCGGGAGCTGTCGGCGGCGGCTGGGACGGTGCCGAGACGCGAATTGGCGCGACCAGCCCCTGGCGCTGCTCGAGCGCATAGATCCTCCTGATCTGCTGATGCAGAACCTCTTCGAGGTAATCGACCCGCTCTTCCAGCTGCCTGACGCGCTCTGCGTCTGAGTGATCGTCGGCCATCGCGCCTCCTGATTTGCACCACGAAGACCGGCCTGTCCGGTCGCTCAAATGAAGAAGAAATTGAATGCCGCCTGCAGCAGCCCGATGCCCAGCCCGACACACGTACCAAGTCGCACCAGCGCACTAATCTCGGGCGCACTCTTCTCCCTGATGATCCTCTCGATCTCCTCCGCACTCAGTGTATCAAGACGATGGATGATCATCTCACGCAGATCGATCCGCTCACGAAGAGTCTGCAGCAGGCTCCTGATCGCCGCCGATTGACCGGTGGCACCTGACTGTTGAAAAATAGCGCGCGGGAGTTGTGACATTGCCTGTTCGATGGTATTCCGAACATAGAGGCTTTCGGCAATGCTCTCCGCGAGTCTCTCGATCGAACTGCCAACGAGCCGGTAGATCAGTTCGTCGTCGAGGAAATAGCCGGCGACCGTTCGGCGCAGAAACCCGAGCCGTCGCTCGAACTCCGCCTCGATGATTGGTCGCAGTGAGCGGGCGATCTCCCACCGTGTCTCGATCGAATCGCGCAGATGATATAGCCGTTCGCGGATATGTTCAACTATGATGCGTATCGTCGGCTCGCTTTTCGTCGGATGGAGATATTCGCGGTGTGCGATCTCACCAATCTCCGCTTCGAGGTTGAGTGAGGCGATCTCGTCAGCGATCGCCTCGATGTCGAGCAGGCGATCGACGATGACCATCGCGAAGCCATCGATAAAGGCGCGGCGCTGTTTGGGGATGAGGCCCGGAGTATATCGCAGACGACGGCCAAAAAGGATGATCTCCCGGCGTGGATGGAAGAGCAGCAGCAGCGTCATCCTGGCCGCAAGGTAGCCGTGCAGTGTCGAGATGACGATGGGAGTGAGGATTATCAGAGAAGAGGGCGACATTTCATGACCGATGAGAGCAGAACCAATCCCTGGAGCGAAGCGACGGTTCGCGTGCGCTACGCCGAAACCGACAAGGCCGGAGTCGTTTACCACGCCAACTACCTCGTCTGGTTCGAGGTTGGGCGCGTCGAGCTTTGCCGCGACCATGGCTTCAATTATCGCGACATGGAGGCGGAAGAGGATGCCCTCCTCCCGGTGACCGAGGTTCGGGCCAGATACCGTGCGCCGGCGCGTTACGATGACGAGATTCTCATTCGCACACGGTTGATTGAACTGCGCAGCCGCTCGGTAACCTTTGGCTATGAGGTTCGTCGTGTCGGTGACGGACTGCTCCTCGCCGAGGGTGAGACTCACCACATCGTCATCAGCGGTAATGGTCGGGCTCGCACCTTCCCGGATCGCTATGCACGATTTTTAAAGAGCGGCCGCCGGGAGTAGCCGGCAGATTGCTCAGTCGCGCTTTGGCACAAGCGGCGAGTTCCCCGATTGTTCCGGACTGAAGACCTCCTTGAAGGCACCAATGGTCGAGAGAACGCTGCTGGTTTCGACCGGCATGAAGACGACCTTGGCATTGTTTGATCGCGACATCTCACGCAGCGATTCGATATATTTCATCATGATCAGGTACTGAGCAGGGTTGCCGGAACCGCTGGCGATCCCGTCGGCGATACGACGGATCGACTCGGCCTCGGCGGCGGCGGCCGTCAGTCGTGCCTGAGCCTGCCCCTCAGCCTGGAGGATTGCCGACTGCTTCTCACCCTCGGCGCGGGTGATCGAGGCCTGCTTCTCGCCCTCAGCACGAGCGATTGCCGCCTGCTTCTCACCCTCCGCCTGCAGCACCACCGCGCGGCGATTGCGCTCTGCCGTCATCTGCTTCTCCATCGTGATCCGCACATCCTCCGGCGGATTGATGTTCTTCAACTCGACGCGCGTCACCTTGACACCCCATTTGTGGGTTGCATCATCGAGAATCCCGCGCAATTTGTGGTTGATCGTGTCACGCGAGGAGAGCGCGTGGTCAAGATCGAGCTCGCCAATGACATTGCGCATCGCCGTGATCGTCAATTGTATGATGCCACCGACAAGATCATTGACCTCATAGACGGCCTTGACCGGGTCGGTGACCTGCCAGTAAATTACTGAATCGACCATGATCGTCACATTGTCACGCGTGATCACCGGTTGCGGCTGAAGGTCGGTGAACTGTTCACGAAGGTCAATCTGGGAGATGCCGCGCGGCAATCCGCTCCACTGGACGCTGCGCGGTCGCTCAAGGAAGGGCACGACCATCTGCAGACCACTGCCGCCGAGGCGATCGAACTTCCCGAGGCGCTCAATCAGAATGATGCTGGCCTGCGGAACGATGCGAATCGTCTTTGCTGCGACAAAGAGCACTAAAATAACAATCACTAGCAGGGGAAACATCGTCTCCATCTCAACCTCCGCGGTGTGGGACTTCCGATGAGTGACGGCCGGGATCGAAAGTCAGTCAGTCGTTGACGGTGCCTGTTGGCCAAAGAGTGGCTGGGGATTGGCAATGTGGCGCACGTGAAGCGAATTACCCTCGATTCGCTCGATTTCAACCTTCTCACCAACGACGAGGGGGCGGTCTCCCTCGACCGGATAGGCCGTCCAGATCGAACCATAGAGACTGACCGCCCCGGCACTCAGAGGCCCTTCGCTCGCCTCGATGACGACACCGGTTTTGCCAATCATCGATTCAGCGCCGCCAAGCCGCGACTGACCGGTCGGCCTGCCCGGCAGAAATCGCTCGAAAATCGTGCGGGAGGCGATCAGGAGTGCCAGCGAGACCAGCAGAAAGAGTGCCACCTGCGCCGTCAGACTGCCAATCCCGAGTAATGCTGCCAGTGTCGCGACCAGTGCGCCAACCCCGAACCAGAGCAGAAAGAAACCCTGGGTGATCACCTCTGCCGCAATGAAGATCAACGCCACGACGAGCCAGATTATCCACATATTTAACAAGATATTTAACAAGACTGAAGCCTGAAATATCAGGATCGGTGGTGCCCGCTGGCATTCGTTCCTGCTTATTCAACATTAGTCTAACCGACGCAGTCGGCGCTTTTCAACGGGCAATAATGGCAATACCGGCGGAATTGGCGGCCTCAATGGTGG
>CAIKMY010000372.1 GCA_903828635.1 uncultured Acidobacteriota bacterium | reverse complement strand
TCACACTTCTCTTCGTCCAGTCAGCCTTCAACACTCTGCTCTGGCTGCGACCAAAGTCGGTGGGGGAGACGGTCGGCCTCTACGTCCTCTCGACAATCAACTTCCTCGCCTTCATCGTCCTGCTGATGGCGCTGGTACGCAACATCATCAAGCTGCGACGTGAGCGGCTTGAGCGACAGCTTGGCGCACGGTTCAAGACGCGGCTGGTGGTCTTCTTCATCTCGCTCTCCCTGTTGCCGGTGATGTTTCTCTTCTTTGCGACAACCGGCTTTATCAATCGCAGTATCGATAAATGGTTCGGACTCCCCGGCGACGAGATTCTCAAGAGTGCCATCTCGATGGAGTCCTTCACCCTTGCCCGCGAAAGCGACAACTTTCGCCGTCTCGGCCTGACACTCGGACGAATGCTCGCCGCATCTCCACCCGAATCCCAATCACTGATTCTCACCCGTGAGGCAGACGCCCACGACCTGCTGCTCGCCCGCCTTCTCGATGCCGACGGCAAGGTCACTGCCGAGGCCGGCGCCACCCCGCTCGACAATGCCAACCCCGAACTGAAGCTGAATATCGATCAGGCTGCTGCTGATATTTTCTCCGATCCCTCTTCCCGTGGAGATCGCATCTCAGAGCTCAGCGATCCGATCACCGGTTCGATCCTTCTCGTTGCCGGCTCAACTCTGCCCCTCGACCACTCCGCCACGAGGCTCCTGCTCGTCCGCCGCCTTCCCGTCAATCTCTCCGCCAGCCTCCTTCGGATTCGTGAGGAAGAGGCCAGGTACGAAACCCTCAAAGAGAACAAGAAATGGTACCGCAGCACCGCGCTCCAGACACTGGCGCTGATTACCCTGCTGGTTCTTTTCATTGCCTTCTGGCTGGCCCTCTACGTTTCACGCAGCATCGCCGAGCCGGTGCGCAAACTGGCTGAAGCAACTGCACGCATCAAGAGCGGCGATCTTGGCTACCGTGCTGATGTCGTTGGTGATGATGAACTGGCCGCACTCGCCCACTCCTTTAATGAGATGACTGCCGAACTTGGCGAAAATCGCCGCCGCCTCGAAACCTCGGCCGACGAACTCCAGGCGTCAAACGCCGCACTGCTCGAGCGCCGCCAGTACATCGAGGCCATTCTTCAGAGCCTCTCCGCTGGCGTCATTTCACTCGATGAGACCGGCCGTGTGACAACAATCAACGCTGCAGCCCTCTCATTGCTGCGCATCGAAGACTACCCGGTTGCCGGTGTTGAACTCGAACACCTCCTCCCTGAAGAGCAGCGCGAAGAGCTTCGCCGCATGATCCTCAGTGCAGCCCGCAACCGCTCGATCACTCGTGAAGTCCATTTCACCCTCGCCAACAGCGTCAAACTCGACGCCGCGGTCACCGTCGCCGCCCTCCACGATGCCAGTGGCCAGGTGTGCGGTGCCGTCATCGTCATCGAGGATCTCTCCGAATTGATCGAGGCTCAGCGACGCGCTGCCTGGAGCGAGGTCGCCCGCCGCATGGCTCATGAAATCAAGAATCCACTCACTCCTATCCGACTCTCGGCTGAGCGCATTGCACGCAATCTTCTCAATGATCATGCCACTCAGGCCGGCTGTCTCTCCGATCGACAGGAACGCCTCGTCCGTGAATGCACGACGATGATCGGCGCCGAGGTCTCCACCCTCCAGCGAATGGTCGATGAATTTTCCTCCTTTGCCAGACTGCCTCGCGCCAATCTCCAGCCGGCATCGCTCAATGACGTCGTCAGGGCTGCACTGCGCCTCTATGATGACCGGCTCGCTGGCATCACACTCGCCTGCCATCTCGCCGAGAATCTCCCATCCGTCATGATCGATGGCGAGCAGATCAGGCAGGTTCTCGTCAATCTTATCGATAATGCCCTTGAGTTTCTCGGTCAGGCCCCGACCGAAAAGCGACTGATAATCAGCACTCTTGAGGTCTCCCCGCGTGCCACCATCGAACTATCTGTCTCTGACACCGGGCCCGGTATCCCGATTGAACACCGCGAACGTGTCTTTGATCCCTACTTCTCAACCCGCAAACGCGGAACCGGCCTTGGGCTCGCGATCGTCAGTCGAATTGTCGCCGAACATCACGGTCGCATCCGCTTCTCCGAGAACTATCCCTGCGGTGCTCGTTTTACGATAGAATTGCCGAGGGAGAATTGAACCGATGGCACACTCCATTCTCGTAGTCGATGATGAACCAGGCATTCGCCAGTCGCTGACAGGCATCCTTGAAGATGAAGGCTTCTCCGTCTCCACTGTTGCCAGCGGTGAGGATTGCCTCAGGGCTTTTGAAAAGAGGCTCTATTCCTGCGTGCTGCTCGATGTCTGGCTGCCGGGGATCGATGGCCTCGACACTCTTGCCCGTCTCAAAACCAGCTCGCCCGATGTCTGCGTCATCATGATCTCCGGACACGCCAACATCGAGACTGCCGTCCGGGCTACCAAACTTGGCGCCTTCGACTTCATCGAGAAGCCTCTCTCTCTCGAAAAGACCCTGCTCGTCGTCAAAAACGCCATTCGTCAGCTTGAACTCGAAGCCGCCAACTCCGAACTTCAGGCACAACTTGAACCTGAACACGCTATGATCGGCGAGTCGATGCCAATGCGTGCACTCCGTCAGCAGATCGCCTATGCCGCCCCCACCAGCGGCCGTGTCCTCCTCTATGGCGAATCCGGCGTCGGCAAGGAACTAGTCGCCCGTGCCCTTCACGCCCAGTCAAAGCGTGCCTCACGCCCCTTCATCGAGTTTAACTGCGCCGCCATCCCCGAAGATCTTGTCGAATCAGAACTCTTTGGTCACGTCCGTGGCGCCTTCACCGGTGCTACCCAGGCCAAACGCGGCAAATTCGAGCGTGCCGATGGCGCCACCCTCTTCCTTGATGAAGTCGGTGATATGAGCCTCAAAACCCAGGCCAAGGTCCTTCGCATCCTTGAAGAACAACGATTCGAACCCGTTGGCTCCGAATCTCCCGTCTCTGTCGATGTCCGTGTCATCGCCGCAACCAACAAACGTCTCGAAGCCGAGATCGAGCGCGGCCTCTTCCGCGCTGACCTCTTCTATCGTCTCAATGTCATCCCTTTCGAGATTCCGCCACTCCGCGAAAGACTCGAGGATGTCCCCCTCCTCGTCGATTACTTCAACAGGATCTTCTCCGCTGCCAATAAACGTACTCCCAAACAGTTTTCCCCCAACGCCATCGAGCGCATGCAGAACTATAACTGGCCCGGTAATGTTCGCGAACTCCGCAATACCATCGAGCGCGTTATTATTATGCACTCCCGTCAACTCGTCGTTGCTGATGATCTCCCCATCCTCTCCGCTGACTCCCCCCCTGCCTCCAGCTACAACTTTGACTCATATCGCGAGGCCGCTGAAGCCTATGAACGCGAATACATCCTGCGTAAACTTGCCGAAGCCGATGGCAATATCACCCGTACTGCTGAACTCATGGGTATCGATCGCAGCCACCTCTATCGACGCATGAAGACTCTCGATATTCAGCGGTCATGACCTTCTACCCTTGCATTTAACTTAGTGTCTTTTATACACTACGTGCTTCGTGTTACTCTGACACTAAGTCGGATGGAGAATGGAGAATTGAG